>NZ_ATUS01000001.1:2173481-2483318 GCF_000420325.1 Spongiibacter tropicus DSM 19543
CTTGGAGTATATTAAAAACTGGTCTGTTATTATGGATATAAAGATTATTGTGTTAACTGCTTTTAGAGGTTTTAGAGGTTCCTCGGCATACTAACCAATATCCAGTTCGCTAAGTAACTGACGTTCTCAAAGAACCTGTCCCACCTTGTAAAAAGTGATGTAAATACTGATCACTCCGTTTTTAATCGTAAATCAAATTAAATAAAGTCTGCTGGCTGTAAGCAGTCAGCTGTAAACTATAGGCGAGTAATGAAAAAAAAATTGCTATTTATCGCGTGGGACTTTGACTTTTCAAAGTCTGCGGCTTTGGTGGGCGGGATGGTCAAAAACCCCTATTACCTTTACAAGGGTATAGGTGACAAATTTGATAAGTCATTTCTAACGACAAGTAAAAATAAAGATTTTTTTCGAGGGAAGGAAAAAGAGAGGGTAAACACAAATTATCTTGCAGCTCTTCCAAAATACTTTTTACGCTGCCTGATAATATCCATGAAGGTTAGAAAAGAAAAAGATCTTGATATTATTCATGTGCACACGCCTGCTCTTGCCCCAATCTTTTTTAAGAAAAAGCACACACCCATGGTAATAACGGCCCATGGAACCCATTGGCCGGAGTTTAAAGCCAATCATAAAATTAAAGGCTTTAAAAGCCTTGTTATATATATAAATGCCTACCTGCAGTTTTCGCTTGAAAAAAAGATATACAAAATGGCTGATAAAGTTATATCGGTAAGCGACTTCCAAGTTAAAGAGTTAGTGGAAGACTATGGTGTTCCAGAGTCAAAAATTGCGGTCATACAAAATGGCATTGACTTCGATACTTATCGAAAGCCTGACCCGGCTAGCGAACGGAATACTGACGTACTTTTTGTCGGAAGGCCGGTGCCTAAAAAAGGAATAGACATTCTTCTTAACGCCATAGACATAGTAAACGCACAGATAGGGAGCCCTCTTAAAAGTGATTGGGTGTTCGGGCAAGGCTGGGTGAGCGAGCCCAACGTCACAAAAAACTACGAAACAAAAATAAAAGCGTTGGGCGGGGAGATTCACAACCATGTTCCAGAGGAAGATCTGCCTTCCTTTTATGCAAATTCAAAAATTATTGTCGTTCCAAGTTTGGGTTACGAGTCTTTGCCCACTGTGTTGATGGAAGGATTAGCCTCAGGTGTTGTGCCTCTTGCGTCTAAAAGCTTCGGGAATGTGGAGCTGCTTCCTGATGAGCTGCTGTTTAAAGAGGGAAATGTTGAGGAGTTAGCTAATAAAATAGGTGACGTTGTTAGAAATCAGGAAAATTATAAAAAAATGGCGGATCAAGTGAATTTGGAAAAGTATAGCTTGAAGTATTGCGTTGAAGCGCATGAAGAGCTGTATTTGAGGGTGTGTAATGAAAAATAAGGCTTTAATTGTCGACTATTGGTCTGATTACAATCGTGGCGACGCTATGATGCAAGTGGCCATCTTGCAGTTAGTTGATCAGTGGCCGTCGGTCGTTGCTTTAGACTCGGGTATTAATGAGTACAAAGAATTCTCTAAGCAGCTAGATGAAAGTAAAGCTATTGGGCCAATAGAATTTACCCCTTCTCCAAAATTAAGCTTATATTTTAGGAAGTCAGGAAAGTTATCAAATTTAGCAAACAAACTGATTATGGTTGCCAATGTCCTAGTTTTTCACTTTATTATGCTGATGTGGAAGCTAAGAATAAAATTTCTGATTCCAAATGGCGCGAGAAAGCTGTTAGGCGAAATAAGTGCTTCTGAAGTCATTATATGGAATGGTAGAAATTTCAGAGGAAATAAAAAACTTTTTGAGTTTTTTGAGTTTTTTGATCTGTGCACTTGTGCTATTGCCTCAATCTATATGAAGAAAAAGGTATACGCCTTGGGTGTATCTGTATGGGAGCCTAAAAGCGTAGCTGGATCATGGTTGTTGAGAAAGATCTTCTCTAGGTGCGAGCGTGTGTATGCACGGGAGGATGTGTCACTACAGCTTCTTGAAAAAAATATAATGTCTGGAAGTAAAGAAAAGCTAAAATATCTGCCAGACTTGTCGTTCTTTTATATGAAAAAAAATATAGCGGAAGAATCAGATCTGCGTGACAGCTCTATTTTTACGATAGGAGTGGTTCCGAAAGATCCGGTGAAGCGAAATGGAATCTCGCTAGATAATTATTCAAAATTTGTATCGAACCTAGCTGCTGAAGTTGCAGGAAGTATAGGTAATGGTCGCAAGGTGAGATTTAAGTTCATCAATCAAGCTGTTTTAGAAAATGAGCCTAATGATGAGGCGATTGAGCTGATCGGGAAAAAATTGTCTAGTTTGGGTGAGGTCATTGGGCCGAAAAGCAACCCCTCCTTGGAAGACCTCTCTATTGCATACCGTGAATGTGATTTTGTGATTTCCTCCAGAATGCACGGTTGCATACTTTCTTCCTACTTGGGGAGGCCTTTCATAGGGATACCCTATGATAGGGGAGCTAAATGGGGGATTCTGGAAAGGTTGGGTGATTGCGTACTCTTGCCGATGGAGGAGATAGAGAAAAAGCAACATCCGACCTCTCAACTGATAGAAAAGAGCCTTAGATACGCGCCCCGGGCAGAGATGGATCGTGAGGCAGACGAGATAGTTTCTATCGTTAACGGCATAACTGGAAAGGATTAATGTCAGGATGGTGAAGAAAGTAATATTTGTGTTGCCATCCCTAGGGAAAGGAGGCGCACAAAGGGCGACGATTAGTTTGGCTAATTACCTGGCGGAAAAAGATGGCTATGAAATTCTAGTGGCGGCACTTAAAAATGATGACCTTGAATTTAGCATTCAGGAAAATATCAAACTGCTGAAATTGTCGTGCCCGTCATTCAAGTCTTCAATAAAAAAGCTTTCAAAGGTTTTTCGTGATGAGAAGCCAGATATTGTTTATTCCGCGCTTTGGCATGTAAATCTCTTAGTTATCATATCAAAATACCTAAACATATTGGCCGGATGTAGAGGCTTTAGGCATATAGCTTCTATTCATAATAACCCAACAAGGATAATACAAACTGAAAACAAATATCTGGCTGTGGCTTATTACTACTTTTTTTCCCGCCTCAGCAATAAGGTGGTCGCGGTATCTCGTGGCATAGAACGACATCTTCTGGAAAAATGTAAAATATCTTCGTCAAAAATATTGATGGCGTATAATCCCGCAATAACAAATGATCATAAGACCAAGCTAGAAGAGACCTTGAGTATCCCCTTTGCCAATGAGAACAAGGGTAGGTACTTGTTGTGGGTTGGTAGACTGGATTATCAAAAAGATCCTATAAAATTTTTAGAAGTTTCCCTCTTGTCAGGTATGCCATCGATCATTGTTGGCGATGGACCTATGAGAGCCGACGTGGAAAGTTTCATAGCGGAAAATAAACTTTCTGAAACGGTACTTTTCCTTCCGTTCCAAGAAAATGTAATGCCTCTGATGAAAAGTGCTTATCTTCTAGTAATGACGTCCAGGTTCGAGGGGTTCGGACTTGTTCTCGCTGAGGCGTTATATGCTGGGACGCCCGTTGTATCCTTAGATTGTGAATATGGTCCAAGTGAAATCATTGAAGATGGAAAAAATGGAATACTACTTAGAGATCAATCTCCCGCCCAAGAGATAAACAGGAGTATTGTTGAGCTGTCGGGAAACACTGAGCTTTATAATGAAATGAAGAAAAATTCGCGCTCCAGTGTAGAGTGCTTTGTTGACAACTATGTTTTTGAAAAATATAAAGAGTTATTTTGTTAAATGGCTAATGTCCTGATTGTTATACCGGACCATGAATATGGTGGCGAAGAGAATCGTTCGCATAGAATATATAGGGGTATTAAAGAAAAGGGGCATTCAGTTACCTTTGTTTCAAGTGACACCCAGTATGAATTTGATGGCGGCGATTTTTCTCGGTTGCCAGGGCTGGACAATTGGTTACTTCTGCCAATTAATATAATAAAACTTATTTTCCTTGTTAGAAAGAGGCGGTTTGATGTCGTCCTTCTTTTTAAAAGGAAAAGTGGTTTTATAGGCTGGGTGCTTGAAAAATTCTGCGGCCAGACAAAATTTGTTTTCAATGTAGCCAATGCATGGCAAGGGAAGAAATTCCTGTGGGATTATCTCCCTGCTCACATATGCACCTTGTCCATGCGATTGGTGCCTGAGAGAGTAATCAAGAAAAAGCTAGTCACGGAAATAAAAATCGGTGTTCCGCTGCTCGCAATAGAGGATGAGGTCGGCGAGCCCCTAGCTTGCTCCGAGCAAATTAGATTAATCTCCGCAGGCAAACTTAATTACCAGAAAAACCACTTTAAAATGATAGATGTGGCTAAAGAACTAATTGATCGCGGACACAAGGTACTAGTGGATATCGCGGGAGATGGCCCTAACAGAGATCAATTATCGAATATGGCCGAAAAGCTAGGGGTTTCATTACAGCTGAGAGGCCAAGTGTCGAACATGCACGAATTCTATTGCCTCGGAGGTGTATACCTTCAAGTATCGAATTTTGAAGGTATGCCTAATGCCCTACTAGAAGCTGGACAGTACAGGATACCTATAGTTGCAAATGCTGTAGGAGCAACTGAGGATATCGTTCGCGATGATACCGGGTGGATCGTGAAATCAGGTGATGTGCGTGATTACGCAAATGCTGTTGAGTCTGTTATTAACGCATCGAATGATACGAAAAATAAAACCTCCAGAATGAAGGCGTTAGTAGCTGCTGAACATGATGTGGCTGCAATGTGCTCAGGATACTCTCAATATATAAGCAATATCTCTGGAGATTAAAAGTGTCATTCGTAAAAACAGTACATATATGCGTAGGCGCACAGAGGTCCGCTACAACATGGATATATCGGACGCTTGCTGAACTTCCAGAGGAAAGAATTCCTAAAGAAAAAGAAATAGATTTCTTCCGACGGCTGGGGAAATATGAGCTAGGAATTGAGTGGTATAAAACGGTATTTGACGATGCGACGATATGTTTGGATATAACTCCAGAGTACGCGGTAGATGATGAATCTCTGGAGCTCATATACGAAAATTTGGGCGACAAAGCAAAAATACTATTTGTCATAAGGGAGCCTGTCGGTCGATTGGTTAGTGCTTATCATAAACACATCAGGAATGGAGATCTTCAGTGTGACTTCGATTTCTTTGTTAAATACAACATAGATAATTGCGTCACGCGCTCTCTGTATTTTCCCACTATAAAAAGAATCGAGAAATACTATAAACCCACTGTGTTGGTCTATGAGGATTTAAAAAATAGTCCAGCGTTATGGTTGAGGGGCGTGAATGATTTTTTTGGCGTAAAAATAAGCGAAAAAAAATCAAAAAGTAAATTTAACCCATCTACGGGAATAGGTGGTTTTAGAGGGATTCTGAATAGAATATACAGACTATTTCCGGAATGGGTGGGCCTTAGAAAGATTAAAGAATCGATAGAGAAGACAGAGTTTGGAAACAGGTTGTTATACGGCGAATCAAAAAGAGAAGAAGATTTAGATAGTATAGTTCGGAGTAATCCTGAGATTATGCGGATGTTTGAAAAAGATCGCTTAGAACTGTCTGAATACCTCGGAAGAGACCTTTCAAAAGACTGGGTTTGATGTGGAGGTGGTTGCGAGAGTTAAGGTCTCGTGAAAATTAAAAATGTTATCTTTAAAGTGATGAAATGTCAGTTATAACTGAAAGAGCAAAAAAGACTTCCGTAGTGGAATCTGGCGATATAATGAGATTATGTGCGGGAAGGAGAAATGGGTTTATCAACCCATATTCATATTACGTAAGCAAAGCGCTTTCTCCGGAAGTTGTGCCCGATAACGTATTCCCAGACGGAATTGCATTGGTGATTTTGCTTAGATTCCTCGGGATCAAGGCTAACCGCTGGTCATTCGATATGACCTCAATGGCGCCGGTAGTCTTTGAGTACGCGAGGGCAAATGAGCAGCGTGTTGGTTTTATAGGTGGTAGTGAAGTTGAGCTTAATCAGTTTTCCAGTAAGGTGGTCCAAGAATACCCGGGCACTATAGTATCAATGGCTGAATGTGGATTTGGGAAGACAGTCGATGACTATTTGGAAGCATTAAAGGCATCTAAGCCAGATATTGTCATTATAGGGATGGGGGCTCCACTTCAAGACGAGGTGATGGCTGAACTATACAAATATTACCCTGCAACCTATTTTACCTGCGGCGGATTTATTACGCAGTCATCAAAGGGCTTGAATTACTATCCGCTTTGGGTTGATAAACTTAATATAAGGTTTTTGTATAGGGCGTTCAAAGAGTCGCATTATAGAAAGCGGCTGTTACTCTATCCTTATGCATGCATGTTATTTTTTAAAGATTCACTGTTGGGTGGTAGATCTTAATGAAAGCATTCCGAGATTTTCATTGCATAAATGTTGTTTCAGGTCTTCCAAGATCTGGTACATCGCTAATGATGAATATATTGTCTGCTCTAGATCAGGATGTGTTTTATGACGACGAGAGGAAGTCGGATGCCTCTAATCCCGGCGGCTACTTCGAAAGCCAGTTAGTTAAGGGTATCCCTCATGGCGAAATATCTTTTTTGAATGAAGTGGAGTCATGGGTAAAGATAACGGCAAACTATATACCTTATATTTGCGACAATTTTAGTATAAAGATGATTTATATGGATCGGAGCCTAGAGGAAGTGGCTCGGTCTCAGTCAAAAATGATAGATGAAGGTATTTCCGATTTGGAAAGGCAAGTCGAACTATTGGCTGAAGCTCGAGAAAGAGCGTTCTATTTCATGAGGTCAAGATTAAATATAGACTATCACGTGGTTAACTATGGCGAGTTAGTAAGCTCCCCAGATGACTGCGTTGGAGCCTTGAGTCGGTTTTTGGGTGGGGCGGGGGATTGTTCTCGGGCCGTGGCGGTTGTTGACGAGAAACTATATCGGAATAAGGGGTAAAGAATGTTTTCCAGGCTGATTTTTAAGTTACTTCGTCTATACGGAAAGATTATATCTCCACCTAGCTATGCTATGGAAGAAAAATGGCATAATCTTTTTATTCTTGATTCCTGTCGGGCGGACATATTCAAAGAGATATATCCCGAGTTTCCATTGTTGAGGGAAAGTGTTTATCAGGATAAGGAAAGTAGTTCATCCTCTAGCCCTGAGTTTGTGGAGAAGAATTTCTGTGGAAAGTATTTTGGAGATTGCATTCTAATAAGCGCCAACCCTTATCCTGCCACAATGTCGCCGGACGCATTTTATTATCGATTTGACGCCTGGTCTCACTTATTTGACAAGCACGTAAATAATGTTAGGCCAGAGGATATTCATGAAGTATTCATGGCATATAGGAATAGATTTCCTGAGAAGAGAATTATCGTCTGGTTCATGCAGCCGCATATCCCGTTCATTACAGCCCCTCACTTATTTGAGGATTATAATTTTGAGTCTAGAACTAAAGAGATAGCAAATGAGGGTACTGCTTCTTCTTCCTATAGAAATATATGGGAAAAAGTTTTGGATGGGGAGGTTGAGTCGAATGAGGTTTGGGAGGGTTACAAAGGTGACCTCAGATTGGTGCTTGATATCATCGCTAAAAATCATTCTCCGGGCCTGGGGCAGACAGTAATCACTGCGGACCACGGGGAAATTTGTAAACGCTTTTTGGGCGTCAAGCTGTTTGGGCATCCATCAAGGATAAGAGATAGAGAGCTTATCACTGTCCCTTGGTTGGTTCTGAAAGGTGACCTTCCTGATACAGTGAGTGAAAAGAACTGTGACCATTCAGCTGCCGATATGTCAGAGTTAAATGAAACGCTGAAGAAGTTCGGGTATTGGGATTAAAGTAAAATGATGAGGCTTTTGAGGGCTTCAAAGGCGTCAGTACTTGCTCAAGTGCTGGCGTTTTTTTGTTTGCTTCTTCTTGAAGGGGTTGTGGATGACGCCGTCCTGAAAAACCTATTTATTCTTCTGGGGCTTCAGCGTTTTTCGAATCTCGCGTGTGGCTTGCGACTTGAGCTCGTTTCAAAGATAAACGTTTGGCTTATGTTGTCGGCGACAGCGATCATGTCTTTTGGCTTTGTGCAGTTTCTCTACTTGGTAGAAAAGTATAGTACATGGAGTTTGCTTGAGAAGAGTTCATCTTCATATTTTGAAATAGTCGTTTTCTTTTTTGCCAGTACAGTGTGGAACTTTGTTAACTTTAGGGCGGCATGCCTTGAGTGGAGGGAGGCTTTACTGATTCGGGTTTTTAGGCCGACTTTGTTTCTGTGCTTAATACTAGCAATTTACTTTGAAGCCATTCCTAAAAACTACCTAATATGGTGTGTTTCGATAAGCTTTATTCTTCCAGCGTTTGGCTTTCTCTCAAAGGTATTGAGGTCCGATAAAATTGGACTAATATCATGGGAGAGAAAGTATTTTGTTTTGAACTTTTTGTTCTCAATTTTTTATCTTTTTCTGGATATTTATGTTGTGGTTTCTATCGTGGATAGCAAAAACTACGTAGAAGCTTTCGTTTTTTATAGAGTGCTGACGGTTATTACTACTTCGCTTGCATCAAATCATCGAGCCATACATATTTTTACTGAAGGACACGGCATTTCAGGCACGCTGGTCTCTAGATGTGTAGGTTTGCTGATGGCTCTTGCGGCTATTATTGTTTTAAATATAGATATTTCTGACTCTGAGTTTTTAATATTCTTGCTAATTTTGTTGTTTTTAACGACATCTAGGCTTTATTTTTCGATTGTTTCGTCGGAAATGATGAAGCTTCAGAATTATACATTTGTTATTTCGGCTATTATCTTGGCTCTTGCGGTCAACATTGCTTTGCTTCTCGGTTATGTCGGCTGGCAGTCAGTGCTGGCTGTTCCTACAGTTTTGGCTCTAATCGCTATACTCTTGAGTCGATCAGAGAGAGCTTGAGTAGGGTAGAAAATTTTGGTTACTGTTTGAGTTTTTTGGAACTGGTGCTATGGCGGCATTAAGATTAAGAAGTCCCGAGTTTTTTATTTTTTTCTCCATATGGATGATATTTCAGTTCAATGGGCTTATAGATGGCGCGCTCATCGGTCGGAGCGGTGTTCCATCATGGCTTATTATGCTTGTCTTTCTAGTGGCTATTCTTTTTTTTGACGGCAGAAGGACTTTGGCTTTTGATAAGTATAGCTTTCTTTTTTTTGTTTTATTTGTTTCGTGTCTGCCGTCTTTTCTAGAATTTTATAATTTTTACTCCCTTTCTGTGTTTTCTATAGTAATTTGTATATTTATTTCATCCTCGATGAGGAAGGGATGGGTTTTGTCTTCTGGGGAGAAGCAAGTTGTTTTTAATGTTTCCATTATCGTTGCGTTGTTGTCTATCTTGATGTTCTTGTATTTTGTTTTCATTGATAGACCGGTATTTGGTCAAGACTTAATTCGCCCGGGTTACGGATATGCGATAGATAGGGGTGTTCTTCTCCGTCTTGTTGGGTTTGCGGATGATCCAAATTTTTATGTTCTAGCTATGATTTTTCCACTGTTGCTGATGTTTTCTGAAAAGAAAATTAAGTACAGAAAAGTGGGTGGCATTATAATACTGGCCTCTCTTTTGCTGACTTTTTCAAGAAGTGGCCTTATTGCAGTGGTGGTGGGGATTTTGGCATTCTACATAAAAAAAATTAGCTTTAGGATGTTAGCTTGGGCTGCTGTATCTGTCGTTTTATCTCTACTTATTTCGGCGCTATATGGTTTTGTGGTTTCTGAGTTAAAAACAAATGAAGATGTTGTCGTTGAGCGTTCATTCTCCTCGGGCTTCGATAGTAGAAATAATCTTTTAAGTTTGGCGTTGATGAAGGAGGATTTTTCTGCCTTTGGGAATGGCATAGGGAGAGCTAAAGATATAATAGGAATACATTCGCACAATAGCTATTTCGATTATATTTTTGACTCTGGGTATGTGCCTTTTTCTATTTTGGCGATAATACTCTTGTTTTTTTTTACTGATCTTTATCGGCGGCCAAGTATTTTTTCGGCTTATGCAGCGTCGATAGTGGTTGGCGCTGCAGCGTTATCGATACCGTTTCAGCCAATGTTGATATTGATGATTATGTGTAGCCATCGTTATGGCACAGCTAGTTCGCAAGGGGGCGGGAATGGAGTATAGAAGGGAAGTGGATGGGCTACGTGCAGTTGCGGTCTTGCCCGTCATTCTTTTTCACGCGGGGTCATCTTTCTTCAAAGGTGGGTTTGTTGGTGTCGATGTTTTCTTTGTTATAAGTGGATACCTCATATCTACAATAATATTTTCTGAGGTTGAGCGAGGTCGATTTAGTATTATAAACTTCTATGAACGGCGCGCGAGGAGGATACTGCCCGCTCTTTTTTTGGTTATTTTTGCGTCTATTCCATTTGCTTGGCTTTGGATGCTCCCTTCATATTTTAATGACTTCTCTAAAAGTCTAATATTTGTTCCTTTGTTTTCGTCTAATATACTTTTCTGGACTGAGTCGGGGTATTTTGGAGGCATAAATGAGCTTAAGCCTCTTCTGCACACTTGGAGTTTGGCTGTAGAGGAGCAGTATTACGTTTTTTTCCCTATATTTGCCATGATTTTTTGGCGGAATAAGAAAAATGTTTTTTTTGTGCTTCTTATTGCTGCTACTGTTGCCAGTTTTTTGGCTGCAGAATGGGCTTCGTCGCATAAGCCAAGCGCAGCTTTTTTCCTGCTTCCTGCCCGGGTTTGGGAGCTGTTTGTTGGAGTATTTTCTGCGCTTGCTTTGAAGAATGGATTAGATAGTAAAGTTTCTTCTAGATGCGGAAATTATTTATCGTGGCTTGGCTTGATGTTTGTGGTCGCGTCAATATTTTTATATGACCAATATACCCCGTTTCCTGGTGTGTATGCACTCCTGCCAACGGTTGGTACCGGTTTGATAATCGTTTTTTCAAGTAAGGATAATTCGTTAGGGCGATTCCTAGGTGGCCGAATTTTTGTATGGGTCGGGTTGGTTAGCTACAGTGCATACCTTTGGCATCAGCCAATTTTTGCGTTTGCACGGCATAGGAGTGTTGGTGAGCCGTCGGAATCTCTCATGTATTTTTTATCTGTGCTATCTATCGCCTTGGCATATCTCAGTTGGAAATATGTAGAAGCCCCTTTTAGAGATAAAAGTAGATTTTCTAGGGGAAAAATTTTCCTACTGAGTGGGTGTGGCTCCTTATTGATTTGCGCTGCGGGCGTTTTTGGGTACCTTAACAAAGGTTTCGATGGGCGGTTTTCTTCAGATCAAATATCTGCTCTTTCTGTCAAGGATGAGTCTTCTTGGAAGGACTTCGATGTTTGTGCTGTGTCAGGTGTCGGTGTGACTGAAATATTGGCGAAGGATTGTTTAGAAAGTTACAACGGCCCCTTCGTGTATCTGATAGGTGATTCTCATGCTGCTTCAATCTCAAAAGCTCTTCGGGAGGCTCTCAGCGAGAAGGGTGTCAGGCTGGTTTCATGGACGGAGAACGGCTGTTTTCCGATTCCCGGTACATCTAGGCTTCCTGTTATAGAAAATGGGTTGCACGAACGATACAGGGCTGAGGTTTTTAATTTTATTGCTAATCATCCGGCTCCAGTTATTATATCGGCCCGTTGGCGGTTATATTTGGAGGGGCATCGATTTGATAATCAGGAAGGTGGTGTAGAGTCAGGGAAGAACTCTAAACACTATGTTGTTTCAGACCTAAGTAGTGATATTTATTCTTATGTCGAGAGTGAGTTGATCGGTCTTTCTCGTACAGTTCCCCTGGTTATAGTCAGTCAGATACCAGAGGCTGGCTGGAGCGTTCCTGAAAGTATTTCTAAAAGAAAAATATACGGGGAGCCTCCATCGTTGTCGACGAGCAGACTAGTTTTTGAAGAAGCTAATAATCGGGTAAATTTGCTGATGAATAGGTTGTCTAGTGTCGCGACTGTGGTTTATCCCGATGAGTTGCTGTGTAATAGGGTGTCTAATAGATGTATGAATAACGACGAAGACTTGGTTCCCCTGTATCGTGACGATAATCATCCTTCATATCTTTTGTCGAAATGGATTTCAAATTTTATAGTAGAGAAAAACACGGGGTTAATTAGCCTTAAGAAAGCCGGAGACGAAGGGGTTTCTATGTAGGCGCAATCGTCTATGTTGGATGGGTGTTTCTATGAAAGTAACAGTTTTTGGGATTGGTTATGTTGGTTTAGTGCAGGCCGCTGTGCTGGCCGGTGTTGGTCACAATGTCGTATGTGTTGATGTCAACGCCGAACGGGTTAAGAATCTTAAAAAGGGGTTGATCCCAATATATGAGCCCGGCTTGGAACCATTGGTTAAAGCCAATGTCGAGGCTGGCCGTTTACATTTCACCACCGATGCAGAGCAAGGTGTGAAGCATGGTGTCGTTCAGTTTATCGCTGTGGGGACACCGCCAGATGAAGATGGTTCGGCTGATTTGCAGTATGTGTTGGCGGTCGCCAAAACTATTGCCACATACATGGAATCTCATCGGATTATTGTCGACAAATCTACGGTGCCCGTCGGTACGGCGGATAAGGTCAAGGCGGCCGTTGAAGCGGTGCTGAGTGAACGGGGCGTCGATGTGCCGTTTGATGTGGTATCCAATCCTGAGTTTTTGAAGGAGGGTGCAGCGGTTGCCGATTGTCAGCGCCCTGATCGGATTGTTATCGGTACGGATAACCCGAAGGTTGAAGAAAAGATGCGCGAGCTGTATGCGCCTTTCAACCGGAATCATGAAAAGTTGATAGTGATGGATGTGCGCTCGGCTGAGCTGACTAAGTACGCAGCTAACTGTATGTTGGCGACCAAGATCAGTTTTATGAATGAGATCGCTAATCTGGCTGAGCGCCTGGGTGCCGATGTTGAGAAAGTGCGTCAGGGTATTGGTTCTGATCCACGTATTGGTTACCACTTTATTTATCCTGGCTGTGGCTATGGCGGATCATGTTTCCCGAAGGATGTTCAGGCGTTGGTGCGGACGGCTGAAAAGGTTGGCTATGTGCCGGAGTTATTGCGTTCTGTCGAGTCAGTAAACCGTAGGCAAAAGAATAAGCTGTTTGATGGACTCTCTGCGTATTTCGATGGTGATCTTGGCGGTAAGAAAATCGCACTCTGGGGCTTATCGTTTAAACCCAATACTGACGATATGCGAGATGCCCCGAGTCGGGTGTTGATGGAAGCCTTATGGGCGGCAGGGGCTAGTGTTCAAGCCTACGATCCCGAGGCGATGAATGAGACCCAGCGTATTTATGGCAGTCGCCCTGATCTGACGTTGATGGGGACTAAAGAAGCCGCATTAAGTGGTGCGGATGCCTTGGTTGTGTGTACAGAATGGAACGTGTTTAAGGCGCCGGATTTTGAAGAGATTAAGGCCGCACTGTCGCATCCGGTAATTGTAGATGGTCGGAATCAGTATGACCCGGAATTGGTTGAGGGTTATGGTTTGGCGTATTACGGCATCGGTCGTGGGCGGAGTGTTCGGATTGTTGAGGGTTAGGTTGAAGCTGCCTTTGGTTTAGAGCGGAAGGTGGCTTTGAGTACGGTGGTGCTGGATGCCGGATCGGGTCCGGCATGACGGTGATCTGGGTGTGATGGAACATTGCGTATCGTTTGTTCCTTCATGCGGTCATACCTGACTTGAGCCGGGGTCCAGGGTCTCGGCCCCCGGGGTTGTAAGCTTGGCAGAGAGCTTAGATTGGACTCGTTAGTGCCCGCAGGGCAATAGTGAGAAGTAGGGCTTGAGTTTTTGCGCCATGTCGCGGCGGCTTATCTACTAGCGTAGTAGTATTTAATAGCGAGTTTGTTGTTTTATCCAAATTCAGGATGAGAGGGTTTTTTCATGTACGCAGTCGTGATGGCCGGCGGTAGTGGAAGCCGTTTGTGGCCAGCTAGTCGAGGGCGTTTTCCAAAACAGTTTCTGGCCATTACTGGTGAAAAAACGATGCTGCAGGAAACGCTGGCGCGGCTGCATGGTGTTGCGACCGATGGCAGCACGGTTATCTGCAACGAGGAGCATCGCTTTATTGTTGCTCAGCAGGCGCATGAGGCCGGAGAGAAGTTGTCGTCGATAATTCTTGAACCAGTGGGAAGAAACACTGCCCCGGCTATCGCCCTGGCGGCATTTGATCTTCTTGAACAAAGCGAGTCATCTTCGCCGTTGATGCTGGTGATGGCTGCGGATCACCTCATTCAGGATGTTAAGGCGTTTCAGGAGGCGGTGGCGAAGGCCTCTGTTGAAGCGGAAGCCGGGAATCTTGTGACATTTGGTATTGTGCCGGAGAGCGCACATACCGGGTATGGCTATATTCGCCGTGGCGCATCACAAGGGGTGGCTTATAAAGTTGAAGAGTTTGTAGAAAAGCCGGACGCGGATACAGCACAGTCCTATTTGGATAATGGCGGCTACTACTGGAATAGCGGTATGTTCATGTTTGCGGCAGATGCCTATCTGGCCGAGCTGGAAGCCCATCGGCCTGATATTTACGCGGCGTGTAAGCAGGCCTATGCCGAGCGAAGTCGGGATGTGGATTTTCTGCGTGTGGGCACGGAGGCATTTTCCGAGTGCCCGGACGACTCCGTTGACTACGCGGTAATGGAAAAAACCAGTAAAGCTGTTGTGGTGCCGTTATCTGCTGGCTGGAGTGATGTTGGGGCTTGGTCGTCACTGTGGGAAGTGGCCGATGGCAATGATGATGGCAATGTCGTGTCTGGCGATGTGCTGACCCATAATACCCGCAACAGTTATATCCGCGCTGAACATCGTCTGGTGGCAACTGTGGGGCTGAGCGATGTGGTCGTTGTTGAAAGCAACGATGCGGTTCTCGTTGCAGACAAGCATCAGGTTCAGGATGTGAAGAAGATCGTTGAGCAGTTGAAGCTCGAAGGACGGAACGAGGTGCTGCATCACCGCCATGTTCATCGGCCCTGGGGCGTTTACGATTCCATTGATAATGGCGAGCGCTATCAAGTTAAGCGTATTACCGTGAATCCTGGCGCGAAGTTATCGGTGCAAATGCATCATCACCGCGCTGAGCATTGGATTGTCGTGTCAGGTACGGCAAAAGTGACCAATGGCGATAAGGAAATTATGCTCACGGAAAACCAGTCGACATACATTCCTGTTGGTGTGGTGCATGCCTTGGAAAACCCCGGGGTGATTCCGCTGGAGCTGATTGAGGTTCAGTCGGGCTCGTACCTGGGTGAGGACGACATTGTGCGCTTTGAAGACCGTTACGGCAGGGCGCCTGCTGAAGCAAAGTGAGTATTTGCTGCTGACGCAAGGCCCAGGAATACCTGGGCTTTTTTATGTAGGTTCTTTGAAGAGAATTGGTCACCCTCGCGTCGAGTTTAGCTGGGTATGGTGAGTGATTAGACCTGCGGTGGTGTTGGATGCTGGATTGGGTCCGGCATGACGGGGTTGAGGATTTTTGAGGCGTTCCGTCTTACGGCTTGCTGTGGCTAATTCAGTCACCCCCTAGCCAGGAACTGAACTACAGGGCCACGGAATTTTGATTCGGCGTTACGAGTCATATCGAGTCAGACAACAAAATTGGATGCACATATAGCTGTGTGCGAGTAATGAACGAGGAAGACATGGCAACGATTCTGGTTACTGGCGGTGCAGGCTATATCGGCAGCCACACGGTGGTTGAACTGCAGCAGCAGGGGCACGCGGTTGTTGTTCTGGACAACTTGGTAAACAGCAATATAAAAGTGCTTGAGCGGATAGAGCAGATCACGGGTATTGCCCCGGAGTTTGTTCACGCGGATATCCGTGATGCCGAAGCGCTTGATCGGGTATTTGGGAGTTACGCGATTGATGCAGTGATTCATTTCGCCGGTTTGAAAGCGGTGGGAGAGAGCGTCGAGCAACCACTGAAGTATTACGAGAATAACGTGAATGGCACGTTGGTGCTGTGCGAAGCCATGGCCAGAGCGGAGGTATTTCGTTTGGTCTTCAGCTCTTCGGCAACCGTGTATGGCCCTGATGCGCCGGTGCCCTACGAGGAAACGATGCCTCTCGGGCAGCCCTCAAGCCCCTATGGCGCCTCCAAGGCGATGGTTGAGCGGGTGTTGGCGGATATCTGCGTGGCAGATGACCGCTGGGCCATTGCCGCGCTGCGCTATTTTAATCCGATCGGTGCCCATGAGTCGGGCTTGATTGGCGAGGATCCGCTGGGTATTCCCAACAATCTGATGCCCTTTATCAGTCGTGTTGCGGTGGGCAAGCTGGAGCAGTTGGCGATTTTTGGTGACGATTATGAAACGCCTGATGGCACCTGCATTCGCGATTATTTGCATGTGGTGGATTTGGCCGATGGCCACTGTCGTGCCCTGCAGGTACTGGATCAGCCGGGCTTACACGCGATTAATCTTGGCACAGGTAATGGCGTTTCTGTTCTGGAGATGGTGACGGCGTTTGTCGAAGTCACTGGCCAGAATGTGCCGTATCAGTATGCGCCGCGTAGAAGCGGTGATCTTCCCGCGTTTTGGGCAAATGCCGATAAGGCGGCGACGCTTCTTGGTTGGCGTGCGGCAAGCAGCCTGGAAAAAATGATGGAAGATACCTGGCGTTGGCAAAGCCAGAATCCAGATGGTTATCGCGATCAGTAATTAAGGCCTTCAGCGTAATTTCTACTGGGTCGAATAGAAAAAGAAAAGAACGGCAGGAAGGCGGCCGCCTTCCTTTGTGGCGACGTCGCACAATCCTTTGCTGACTCTCGTCCTTGAGACAGCCTTCCATGCCAACGGCTCATCCTGAGCCTATGAGAAATATAGTCCCTATTTCCCACCCTGCAAAGGAATGTAGACAATTTTTTCTATTTAATTATCTGCTGACCGGGTTGCCATTCCGTCTCACTGGCAGGCTTAAGGTCTGAGCGGTTTGCGCTCTGTGTGTATGCCACGGCATTCAGTGGTGCTGGCTCCCGGGCCAAGCCCGGGATGGCGTTGTGGCTCGAGAGAGGACTACTCGGTGGGTCGGTATAGCCCTTTACCATTAATCTTTGGCAGGTCGTAGGCGGCAACCATTCCCGGTGCGTGTGCGACGACGCCGGGGATGGCGTTGACGATCGCGGTAGCGGTTTGAATCACGCCGCCCACCGCGTGATCGCCATTGCTGTCTTCCATATCCATACTGACCGTCATCTTGGGTTCGCCTTCGATGATGACGCGGTAGCCCTTTCCTGTTGGCCAGTGCGGAGCAATATCGTCTGTAATACGCGTGATGTGTTCAAGGACGATAGCGTCGCGGCCGTCGACGACGGCCCTGACTTCGAAACGCATGGCGCCGGTCGTGCCTTTTTTGAAGACGCCCATCGCATTTTCGGTATCGGCCTCCAACGGCAGGCGCTCGTGGACTTCGTAAACGCGTTCAACCTCCAGGCCTAGCGCGGCTGCAACCGACCGCACAGAGCCGCCCCAACCCATAGAGAGCATGCCGGGTGCAAACAGTACGCAATCGTGATCGACGGGATAGCCGAAGCCCATGACTTCGCGGATGGTATTTTCCTGTTCATAGGTGGCGTAGTTGATGATTTCCTGCATGCGAATGTGGGACCAGTGTTCGCTGAGCCCGGTAAATACCAGCGGCATGGTGTCGTTCGCGAAACCGGGATCGATACCATTGTTGAAGCAAGTGGCGTTTCCTTGGGTGCAGGCGGCCTTTATGGGCTCCGCGATGAAGGCCACATCCGGATTGTCGGGATACTGCAGCATAAACAGCGAGGAGGCGACGACGTTAATCCCGCGGCGCAGGCAGCGTGCTTGATCTTCCGCCGCTTCCATCATGCGGGTTTCGGAGTGAGCGGTGTAGACCACGCAATCGGGCTGTAGATCGAGCACCGCGTCGATGTCGTGACTGGCGCTGATACCGCATGCCTGGTCTAGGCCCGCGAGTTGAGCGGCGTCTTGCCCGGACTTGGCTTCACTGCTGACGATATGGCCAACCAGCTCCAGCTCAGGGTGATTGAGTACCGCGCGAATGGCGTATTTACCGACATTGCCGGTTCCCCAGGTAACGACTTTATATGACATGACTTTTCCCAGCGGTTGTTTTGGTTTTATTACGTTCGAACCGATGGAAAAGAGCTTAACAGTGCGAATACTAATTCTCTAAGTGGCTTTAGTATGACATAGAAGACCGTGGCGACGTTTCTGGTGTCGTTGGATGGTCTGTCGGTGTTGTGGCCTGGCTGGGCGCGGAGGAGGATTCCGAACTGGGTGGTTCTGGATCCCGGGTCAAGCCCGGGATGACGGTGTAGGGAACGGGGTGGCGGCCATCTTATATTGCTGTTTTGGCCTAGGTTTGGCATGTGGACGATTGGGACTACGGGCCCCACTCGCTCAGTGTCACTCCGCCCCCGAGCCGGGGACAGGGCTTCTGAGTTTGGGCCCGGTTCGTTGGCAACGGCTGCCATTTCGCAAGCCGCCCCCATTGCTATCTTATTATCGGGCGGTTAACGCCTTGCCTTCGAAGTCGATACCTTCCCAGCCGTGTTGAATAAAGTTGCGGATATTAGCGTGATCACTGCCTTCGGGGTTTTGCAGAACGTCTTTACGGTAGTAGTCGCCGAACGCATTCAGGGTCTGCTGCGGGCTCAGGCCTTTCAGTTTGCCAAAGGCGAAAATCTTGCACGAGCCATTATTCGTTCCGGCATCGTTGTGCGTGTCGCCATTGCGAAAGGCGGTGGGCTGAAAGTCGTAGTGAGTATCAATATGGCTGATGACATCGGCAAAGTCAGCGGTGCCGTCGGCCAGTTGTTGCAGCAGGGCCTGCTCGCTCATGGGCATGATCTCTTCGGTGGTAAAAGGGTGGGGATTATAGAGAAAAGCGGCGGGCCTCACAGGCCCGCCGTTACCGCGGTTTACATCAGTTCTTTCATAATCGCCCGCAGCGCCGCTTCGCGATCGCCCAGCAGACTCTGGTAGTCGGCAAGCAGCTCGCGTTTTTCCTGCAGACGATTGAGGTCGTCGCCATATTTTGACTGAATTTTAGTTTTGACGTCGGCCTCAACCTCTTTTAGCTGGCCCTTCAGCTCCTCACCGAGGACATCGCCAATAATACTGTCGAGGTTCGACTTCAATTTGACGATGGGGTCACTGACACTCCCGCCGACGTTCAGGTTCATTACCAGCTTGCTGACGCTCTCCAGAGCTTTGGCGAGCCGCTGGGCGGTATCATTCTCGCTGCTGGCATTCGCGACCAGCAATTTGGCCTGATTGACCAAGCCTTTGACGGAGCCACTGAGGTCACTGCCGTCAACGGCAAAGTTGGCGTTGATATCCGCCAGCCCTTTTTCAAGTTGCAGAGGCAATTGCGGGCTCTGTGACAGCGAGATTCCGGACAGTGCCAACTGCTTTAGTGCCATATTGAATGCACTTTTGAGCGCGTCACCGCGTTGGTCGAAGATGCCGTCTATCTGCAATTGCGAGGCATTATTGACGCCACCTTTCAGCAGCATGGTGATGGGCTTGTTCCAATAATCCTGTTTGTCGGTGACGTCGCGGATTTCTCCGGAGTACGCCAGCTTTTCTTCACCGACCATTTGATAGCCGTCAATCAGGATTTCGCGGATAAGAATGTTCACCGGCAATTCACTGCTGGCTTCCGGTTGCGTGGGTTCGGGCTCTTTGCTTGCCAGGTCGCCTACGGTTTCACGGTAGAGCGTCAGGCCGCGCTGAACCATCGCGGTGGCTTCATCGCCAACCAGAAAACGCAGCATGCCTTCGGTACCCTGGTCGATACCGTACTTACTCATAATGCGCTGGCTCTGGGCCGAGGGCAGTTTGGCGGCGCGCTGGGTAAGTGATTTAGCCATGTCGATATCGGCGCCGAGCTCTTTGTTAAGCCCTTTGAATTGCTTCAGCTCGTCTTTGATATCGTCGCGGAGCTGTTTGGCACCGGCCAGGCGTTCAAGGGTGTTTTTCTTCTTCAGCGCTTCCCAGCGTTGTTTGAATTCATTGAAGGTTTCTTCCTTGGGCAGGGTTTTCGACTTTTCCTGCCATTTGCTTTCCAGCGACTTAAAGCCGTTTTCGATGTCATTGACCTCGGCCTGAATAATCGCCTGCTCTTCGCTCATAATGGCGTTGGCATCGGGCAGGGTGATACTCGGCATGCCACTGCCTTCCTGCTCCGGTTTGGGTGGAGGCATACTGCCGTCCAGCGTGCCCGGTGTGCTGCGCTCGGTGTAGAGCTGGAGTCCCGAGAGCAGCACTTGATCTGCAATTACCTGCTGTTTGAGCAGGGCCTTCGTATCCACATCGGCAGAAATGCGCTCGCTTTCCAACAGGTTGCGCATCGGTTCCTGCGGATTGGCAACCGTCAGGCCATTCAGTGCGACATGGGTGGGATAAAGTTTGATGTCGACGCTATCCACCGTTACTCGAGCGCCGACGGCCTTGCTGCCCTCGCTTTCTATGGCCCATTTGGCGATGGGTTCCATGGCAAATAGCACCGTGGCAATCACGAGCACGACCAGCAGTAGCAGGACGCGCGGTATCCATTTCAGCATGCGCTCGATTCTCCTTGTTGAGGTGATGGGTGGCCAGAGCCGGGGCTCCCGTACGCCAATGTTGGCGATATAAGCCGGCGCTGGCAACACGACATGCTCTGTTTGACTCACAAACCGGGAATTTACTCACTTTTCATTACTTGTCTTTGATGGGCGCGCTGCGCGCTGCGCGGTGGCTGGTTCTGGCTTGGGCGGTTCTGCATCCCGGATCACGTCCGGGATGCCGGTGATAGCGCTAGATGGCGTTCGGTTATCCCCGCGATTACCCCTGTACACGGGGTGGTGGGCAGCGCTGACTCCACGAATACTGTTGGCGGAATACTAAAGATGTTTCGCGCCGCCCGTATTGCAGCGACGGAATGCGATGATTGTTGAGTCGGAGAACACTATGCGATTTCTAGCTTGGAAGCACCTGCCCGTGCTGGCCTTAGCCGTCACGGTGGCAGCTTGTAACGATGACCATAAATACCCCCAAGGCGGCAAATCGGAGTCGGTAGCGGTATCACCGTCTCTCGGTTTGGTCTCCAGTGCCCTGGTGAATGTCTACGAAGCCGATGGCCTAACGCTGATCGGCACCGGAACGACGGCGGCTGACGGGAGTGTGGTCGTGGACTACGGTCGTTACCGTGGGCCGGTAGTCATCGAAGTAGTCGGTGGCAGTGATGCCAGCTATTACGACGAGTCTGCCAAGGCAACACTCGCCTTTCCGGCGGGGCAGAGTATGCGCGCGATGGCGATTGCACCCAATACCGCATTGGCGGTCACGCCGCTGACTCATCTGGCGTATGAGATTGCCTTGGCGCGCGGTATTTCCCCGCTGACCAGTGATGACGTGAACGCGATTAATGAAGAGGTCCGCGCCGCGATTGCGCCGGGCTTGACCAGTATTCTCAGCGTGCCGAGCCTGGTGTCCGGAGCGACGGCGGTCAACAGCCTGGAAGACACCGAAGCAGGGCGCTATGCCTTATTACTGGCGGCCCTTGCCGAGCTGTCATCCGGCGATGGCTTGCCTGCGGTGAACACCATGAATGCCTTGGTTGCCGACGGCAAAGACAGCGCACTGGACGGTATGGCTGATGGCAGCTCTGTGACCGTTCCCTATACCGACTTCGTGGCAGATTTGACGGCGGCGATCAGCGCTCAGGCGGCGCTGCTGGCAAACTCGGCCTTGCAGGCAAACACTGCGGCGCTCACCCCGGATTCCAGCACGATTGGTGAGGAAGAGACTGGCGGTGAGACGGGTGGAGAAACTGGTGGCGAAACCGGCGGCGAGACGGGCGGAGAAACCGGTGGTGAAACTGGCGGCGAGACCGGTGGTGAGACCGGTGGAGAAACCGGTGGTGAGACTGGCGGCGAGACCGGTGGTGAGACTGGCGGAGAAACCGGTGGGGAGACGGGCGGAGAAACCGGTGGCGAGACTGGCGGCGAAACCGGTGGTGAGACTGGCGGCGAGACCGGTGGTGAGACTGGCGGAGAAACCGGTGGCCAAACCGATCCGGAAGTCGATAATCAAGGCAAAGGCCGCTTCACTGGCGATGGTTTCACTGGCGATATCGACGGTGTGACTTATACCTTCACCGATGTTGTCGACATCCTAACCAGCAACAACGGCAATGGGCTGGTTTATCTCGAGGGGCTGGATAGTGAGCGGCGCGAGAAGTGGCGAGTGCACGTGCCGGCAACAATAGGCACCTATTCCTGCGACGATAACGGCCACGACACGGTACTGCAGTACATCAATGCTGACGATTTCGATCAGGCAGGGCTGGCTTCAGGCAACGGCGACTGCGTGATTAAAGTGGTGCAGGCCGGTCCGGTCTACGAGGGTTACTTCTCCGGGAATTTCTCGGGCGAGGAGCCTCGCCGGGTAGTGAGCAATGGCTACTTCAAGGCGACGCTCGAAAATACCGGCGGCGGTGAAACCGGGGGCGAGACCGGCGGCGGTGGTGTCGCTGGCGATCTCGATAACCCGGTTTACGATCCCCTGAATGGCAAGAATGGCGCCTATTTGAAGTTTGCAGACAGCGATTACCGCTATCTGCTGGACTTTGGCAGTGTGTACACCACACTGAATGGAATCCGACAGCTTCAGTTTAAAGTGGATACCCGCAAAGAGGTGGATACCACTGCCTATGACGGACTGTTGCCTGCCTTTATGCTGTTCTATATCCCCCATGTGCTTGGTGAGCAGGTGTGCAACGACGAGCTGCAAATCGTGCTGTCGATGAACGCTACGTCGGGGGCGCCGGATAACCGAGGCGAATACAGTGCAAGCAGCTGTACGGTACGTGTGGATTATGTCAGCGAACTGGGGGGCATGCAGGGCGTTATCCTGTCGGCCAGCCTGGAGAAAGGCGACTACGAAATCCAGCTCGAAAATGTGCCATTTAAGGTTTATGACCATGTTGGTACGGCCGGGGCACTGGAGGGCGAGTTGCCGCTGGAATACTTCGGCAGTATCGAATTGGCCGACAACCCCAGTTTCGAACTCGGCTCAGATCAGCACTTCCTGTTGGATAACCCTGTTGGTCTCGGCGGTACCAGCCCTGATGACGGCACGCCGCCGTTTACCGGCAATGCCTCCGATATCATCAGCCTGCATGCAGGCACCCAGCCCAATGGCGGCTTTGCCGGAGACACCACCTACAACTGCGGCACCGAATACCGGAGTCGCTCCGGGGCTATGCAGATGTGGGTGAAAGTGGGTACTTACCTGCTTGAGCAGCGTTACAGCTCTGATGACAGCGGTGGCGAGTGTGAAATCGTTACCGTGTCGCGCGGTGGCAAGTTCTACGACGCCAGCTATACCGCGACCTTGTTTGCTCAGGAAAACTTGCTGGAAGGCGACGACCGCCGTTTGGAAATCAGCGGAAAATTCCGTAACTATGCTGTCGTGCTGACGCGTCCCGATGATGACAGCGGTGACGAAGGCGAACTGGCGCCCAACGAAGTCGGCATGACCCTGCGCGTTGAAGACGGTAGTGGCCACTGGCAGACGGGCGACCGCTTCAAGTTCCTCTACGACGCCTTCGATCAGCTGTATGGCTATGAGACCGCTTACAACCAGTACGGTCATCGCACTCTGGATCGCCGCAAAGAGCTCAAGTTGGACGTGATCAATATGCCGCGTGAAGTGGGTGTGTACAACTGCGCTGATGTGAACAGTGCCGACAATCGCGCGGTGCAGGTAAATCTGCAAGCGATTGGCGCGCTGTATCAGACTACGCAGTACGACCGCGACGCCAAGGCTGAGCTCACGCTGGATGGCGCTGCCTGTCAGGTAGAAATTCTCAGCGATGACAATGGCTATGTGACTGGCACCTACACGGCCACAGCACTGATTATCGACGGTGAGCAAATCATGCCCGGCGGTGACAATGTGGTGCGTATCTCAGGCAGCTTCCGTCGCAAAATGGAGCCTCAGCCCGAATCGTAAAGCCGCTTAGGGACAGAGCCCGATGGAACGTCGTTCCATCGGGCTCTTTTTGTTTCTGATGCTTTGTGTTTGCTTGTAGCAGAACGGTGTCGTGGTTAGCGGTGATGGCAATGTGTGGAGAGAGAGGCTGGGGAAGCTGTCTATCGCATTTCTTCTTTAAACCGCTCAACAAATGCGGCGACGGCCTGGCCGCGATGGCTGAGTCGGTTCTTTTCTTCCGGAGGGAGTTCCGCTGCGGTTTTATCCAGCGCCGCGACGTAAAAGTGAGGATCGTAGCCGAAGCCGTTGCCGCCTCTGGCGGTATCGATAATTTCGCCGGGCCAGCGGCCTTCACAGATGAGGGGGGCGGGGTCGGTGGCGTGGCGCACAAACACCAGTGCGCAGTGAAAATGGGCGCGGCGGTTGTTCTCGCCTGCCAGTTTCTCAACGAGTTTGGCGTTGTTGTCGGTGTCGCTGGCGCCATCGCCTGCGTAGCGGGCGGAGTAGATGCCGGGGGCGCCATTGAGCGCGTTCACGCAGAGGCCGGAGTCGTCCGCCAGCGCGGGAAGGCCGGTCTGGGCGGCGGCATTGCGGGCTTTGAGCAGCGCATTTTCAACAAAGCTCAGGCCGGTCTCCTCGGCTTCGTCTACCTTCAGGTCTTTCTGGCTGAGTAGCTCGAAGCGCTCGCCCAGCAATTGGCTGAATTCGGCGAGCTTGCCCCGATTGCCGGTGGCCACCACAATTTTGCTGCTCACATCAGTCTCCGTCGCGGTAAAGCTGTTTGTTGAACTGGATGTCGTAGGGCTGTGGGCGCTCGTCCGTTTTTACGCTCAAGCGAAAGTCCCTGCGTTCGCGCTTACTGTCGATTTCCAACTCGGCGATGTAGTAAATCGCGTCCTGTTCAATCACTTCGCGAAATTCCAGCGGGGTGCGGTGAATCAGGTCGGAGCTGCTGCCGCTGACCTCGGCGCGCAAGGCGCGACTGCGCTGCTCCTCCTGTTTGCTGACGGCAACATTCATTAAAAACTTGTTGTCGCCGCGCACGATCCCGTAACTGCGAGCCACCTGTGGGCTGAGAAAGCTGGTGTTCAGCACAGTAAAGTGCACAGTGACATCGCCAAACTGTTTGCTGGTCGGCGCGGCCTCGGGGGGCGTGTCTTCTTGCGCGATCGCGGGCAGCGCCGCGATCAGGCTGATCAACAGAATGTTAAGCCGCTTAAAAACGCGCATGCTTGTCTCCTCGCCTGACAGGGTATTTATTTGCTGATGTGGTAAACGGCGGTGACACCCAGCAGATTCGGGAAGCGCTGAGCCAGCGCGCCCTGGGTATTGTCGCCGCTGACGACGCTGCTGTTGAGTATACGGATATGGCGCTCGGCGCAGAGCACCTCAAAATCCCTGACTGTGCAGAAGTGGATGTTGGGAGTGTCGTACCAGGCGTATGGCAGAAACTTGCTGACCGGCATACGACCGCGTCCGCTCAGGTGCCAGCGGCTGCGCCAGTGCCCGAAGTTGGGGAAGGTGACGATGCATTCGCGGCCCACCCGAAGCATCTCATCGATCACCAGATGCGGATAGCGCAGGGTTTGCAGGGCCAGGGTCATGACCACCACATCGAAGCTGTCGTCGCGGAAATTGCCCAGACCGGTGTTGAGGTCGTGTTCAATCACGTTCACGCCTTTGTTCAGCGCCTCGGTGATGTTATCGGGGTCGATTTCCAAGCCCAGACCGGACACTTGTTTTTCATCGCCGAGGGTTTTCAGCAGCGTCCCGTCGCCACAGCCGAGGTCGAGAACGCGGGCGCCGGGTTTAATCCAGGGTTGGATCAGGGTCAGGTCAAAACGCATCACAGGCCCTCCGCCACACGCTTCATATACGCGTTGAATACCGATACGTAGCGCGGAATAGGAATAAGGAAGGCATCGTGGCCGTGGTTCGCCTCGATCTCCGCGTAGCTCACCGATTTGCCGGCCGCGACCAGCGCGTCGACAATTTCCCGCGACCGGCTGGGAGCAAAGCGCCAGTCCGAGGTGAACGACACCACCATAAATGCGCACTTGGCGTGACTGAAGGCGGCGACCGGGTCGTCGTCGTACTCGCGCGCCAGATCGTAGTAATCCAGCGCTTTGGTCATCAGCAGATAGGTATTGGCGTCAAAGGTTTCGGCAAATCGCGAGCCCTGATGGCGCAAATAGCTTTCCACCTGAAACTCCACCGGCCCTTCGGCGCCGACACGGAGATCGCCGGCTTTCAGATCGCGGCCGAATTTCTCTTTCATGCCATCGTCCGACAGATAGGTCACGTGGCCGATCATGCGCGCCAGCGACAGCCCCTGTCGCGGCAGGGTGTTGTGCTCCAGATAGCGGCCGCCGTGAAACTCGGGGTCTGACATGATCGCGTTGCGCGCGATCTCATTAAAGGCAATGTTCTGCGCGGACAGCTTCATGGCCGAGGCAATCACGACGCAATGGCGCGTGGCGTCCGGGTATTCCAATGCCCAGCGCATGGCCTGCATGCCACCCAGACTGCCGCCGATAATGGCGGCCCATTGTTCGATGCCGAAGTGCTGCATCATCAAACGCTGGCTTTCTACCCAATCGCGACAACGCAGATAGGGGAAGTCTGGTCCCCAAGGCTTACCGGTTTCGGGGTTGATGCTGACGGGGCCGGTGGAGCCGTGGCAGCCGCCAATATTGTTGATGCTGAGCACGAAAAACACATTGGTGTCGATGGGTTTGCCGGGGCCGATGCAGGAATCCCACCAGCCGGGTTTGCGCTCGTCCTCGCTGTGATAGCCCGCCGCATGATGGTGGCCGCTCAGTGCGTGGCAGATCAGAATGGCATTGCTGCGCGCGGCGTTCAGTTCACCGTAGGTCTCGTAAACCACATCGTGTTCCGGCAGGCTGCGGCCGCAGGACAGTACCAGCGGCTGATCGAAATGCAGCGTTTGCGGCTGGACAATGCCTACGCTGTCTGGCTCCTGAGATGGGTGCTGTGTCACCTGATCGCCTTATCCCTTGTCGCTGTGTGCAGCAGAAATGGAAAGTTCTGCCGGTAGTATTCCGGGTGTTTGAATTCTAAGGGTTTTTTGCCGACTTTGCGCCCCCGAACTGAGTTCGATATCGGCTTTCTTTACCTTGAAGCGCTTGGCGAGAAAGGTGCAGAGTGCGGCGTTGGCCTTGCCGTCAACGGCGGCGGCGCGCAGCCGGATTTTCAGTCGCTCGCCGTGCAGGCCGGCAAACTCATCCCGGCTGGCGCCGGGTTGAATATGGCAGAACAACAGCAGCGTATTGTCCTGCCAGCGGTAAAACGCCGTCATGGCAATTTACAGACCGATCACCAGTGCGGGGTGCAGGCCTACGGATGCGCCCATATGCCGCAACAGGACTTCGATCACGTTAATCAGCAAGAAGACAAAAATCGGGGAGAGGTCCAGACCTCCCAGCGGAGGGACCAGCTTGCGAAAGGGCGCCATGACGGGTTCGGTAACTTGATACAGGAGCTGCGCGCCGGGGTTGTAGCTGCCCTGTGCGACCCAGCTCAAAATGATGCTGCCGATGATGGCAAAGAAGTAAAAGTTGACCACCGCTCCCACAAGGCCGATGGCTGACCACAGCAGAATCTGCGCCGGATTGGGAATCGCCCCGAACAGCAGTCGACACAGCACGACAATGCCCAGTGCCTGAATGGCGAAGGCGATCAGCAGTGAGGCGCTGTCGATACGGCCCAGTGGTGGCAGTACCCGGCGCAGTGGCAAGACCAGCGGGTTGCTGATTTTAACAATGGTCTGGCAGATGGGATTGTAAAAATCAGCGCGCACCAGTTGCAGTATCAGGCGCAGCAGAAACACGATCAGGGCAAGCCCGACAGCGGTATTGACCAGCAGATAGGAGATATCGTTTGCGGCAGACATCGGTGTTTTATTCCCCTTCGAGTTCGCGGCCCAGTTCGTCGGCGCGGTCCGCGGCACCCTGCAGTGCCTGTTGCACCAGCGCGCGGAAACCGCCGTCTTCAAAAATAGTAATGGCGCGCTCCGTGGTGCCTTTCGGCGAGGTCACCCGGCGGCGCAGTTCGGCCACGTCCACGTCGCTTTCCAGTGCCATTCTGGCTGCGCCCAGCGCGGTTTGCTGGCTGAGCTGCTTGGCAACGTCGGGGCTGAGCCCCAGTGCTTCACCGCTTGCCTGCATGGCTTCCATCATCAAAAAGAAATAGGCCGGACCGCTGCCAGAGACCGCGGTGACGGCGTCCAGTTCACTTTCTTGTTCCACCCACAGCGCCAGGCCCACGGCGTCGAGAATCTGCTGTGCCTGTTGGCGCTGGATCTCGCTGACCGCGGTGTTCGCGAACAGGCCGGTAGCGCCACAGCGCAACAGCGCAGGGGTGTTGGGCATACAGCGCACAATGGCAAGATTGCCGCCCAACCACTGGTTAAGGCTGTCGCTGGTCACACCCGCCGCAATACTGATAATCAGCGGCTTGCTGGCCTGCACAGTATCGGCAATACCCGCGCAGACGACTTTCATCAATTGGGGTTTGACCGCCATGACGAGCACATCGCAGCCCGGAATAATGTCGAGGTTATCCTGGCTGGTGGTAATCGGGCCGAGCGAAGCCAGGCGGTCGAGGCTCTCCTGGCTCGGGTCGCCGGCGCGCAGTTGCCGGGCATCGACGCCGCTGGTCAACAGGCCGCCGATAATGCTGGCCGCCATGTTACCGCCGCCGATAAATCCAATGGTTGCTGTGCTCACCGAAATCCTCCGGGTGATGGCTATACTGCCGTGAATACAGATGGGGCGGCAGCGTGGTTGGCGAGTATATCAGGCCGGGAAAGGCCGCCGAAAGTCGCGCCCAAATGCGTGTTTACTCCGCTTTGGCCGGACGCGGCCCAAATAGCGCGGTACCGATGCGGATCAAGGTGCTGCCTTCGGCAATGGCGGCATCCATATCGCCTGACATGCCCATCGACAGGGTGTCGAGTGTTTGATCGGGCAATGCCTGTTGCAGTGTATCGCGCAGAGCACGCAGCGCGGCAAAGGCGGCTCGCTGCTCGGCAGGGTCATCGCTGACGGCGGGAATGGCCATCAGTCCGCGCAGTTGTAGCGCGGGCAAGGCGGTAATCTGTTTGGCCAGTGTCAGGGCGTCCTCGGGAAGCACGCCGGACTTGCTGTCCTCGCGACTGATATTCACCTGCAGGCAGATTTTCAGTGGCGGCTTTCCCTCGGGGCGCTGCTCGCTGAGGCGCCGGGCGATTTTTTCGCGATCGATACTGTGTACCCAGTCGAAGTGACTGGCAATTTCGCGGGTCTTGTTGGATTGAATCGGACCGATAAAGTGCCAGCAGGCGTTTCGGCCTTGCAGGGCGGCCTGTTTGTCGACGGCTTCCTGCAGGTAGTTTTCGCCGATTTGCGTCAGTCCGGCATCCAGCGCCACCGCGACTTCCTCGGCACTTCGGGTTTTGCTTACCGCCAGCAGGGTAATTTCCGCTGGATCGCGCCCCGCGTCACTGGCAGATTGGACGATGCGTTGGCGAAGGGCTGCTATATTGGCGGTAATGGTCTGCGGCGAGCTCATGGCCGATTTATGCTCCAGATCGCTTTGCTTGTGGTACGTAACTGCGATAATGCCGGTGTCTGTTCCGGCCCTGCACTGTGCTGTGTTGTAAGGAGAACCATGGATATTACCGAATTGCTGGCCTTCAGTGCCAAGCAAAACGCCTCTGACCTGCATTTGTCTGCCGGCCTGCCGCCGATGATCTGGGTCGATGGTGATGTGCGCCGAATCAATGTTCCCGCCATGGACCACCGGGAAGTTCATCGCTTGATATACGAGATCATGAACGACCGTCAGCGCCGGGATTACGAGGAGTTTCTGGAAACGGATTTCTCCTTCGAGGTGCCGGGCGTGGCCCGCTTCCGGGTCAATGCCTTTAACCAGAACCGCGGCGCCGGTGCGGTGTTCCGGACCATTCCCTCGCGCGTGCTGACCCTCGAAGACCTGGGCATGGGCAAGGTGTTTACCGATGTCTCCATGCTGCCCAGAGGTCTGGTGCTGGTCACCGGTCCGACGGGGTCCGGTAAGTCCACCACGCTGGCGGCGATGATCGACTACATCAACGACAATAAATTCGACCATATCCTCACGATCGAAGATCCCATCGAATTTGTGCACGAATCCAAAAAATGTCTCGTAAACCAGCGCGAAGTGCACCGCGATACCCACGGCTTTAATGAAGCGCTGCGCTCGGCGCTGCGGGAAGACCCCGATATTATTCTGGTGGGCGAGCTGCGGGATTTGGAAACCATCCGTCTGGCATTAACCGCCGCGGAAACCGGGCATCTGGTGTTTGGTACCTTGCACACCACCTCGGCCGCCAAGACCATCGACCGGGTGGTGGACGTGTTCCCCGGTGAGGAAAAATCCATGGTGCGCTCCATGTTGTCGGAGTCGCTGCAGGCGGTCATTTCCCAGACCCTGTTGAAAAAGCCCGAAGGCGGCCGGGTGGCTGCCCACGAAATTATGATTGGCACCCCGGCGATCCGAAACCTGATTCGCGAAGACAAAGTCGCACAGATGTATTCGGCGATTCAGTCGGGCGCCAATGTCGGCATGCAGACCATGGATCAGTGTCTGAAAGACCTGCTGGCCAAGCGCCAGATTACCCGCGATGCCGCCCGCCTGAAGGCGCGGTTCCCGGAGAACTTTTAACGGCCTGAACGCCGGGGAGATCGTTTTTGGAAATTGAAAAACTGCTGCGTCTGATGCAGGAAAAAGGCGCGTCGGATCTGTTTATTTCGGCGGGGGTCCCGCCGTCAGTGAAGTTGAACGGCCAGTTGATTCCGGTGAGCAGTAATGCGCTGAGCCCCGAACAGGCGCGGGAAACTGTGATGGGCGTGATGAACGAGCAGCAGCGCCGCGAGTTTGTGCGCGATCACGAGTGCAACTTCGCGATCAGCGCAAGAGGGGTCGGTCGCTTCCGGGTCAGCGCTTTTTATCAGCGCAATCTGGTCGGCATGGTGCTGCGCCGTATCGAAACGCAGATTCCCACTACGGATGACCTCGGTCTGCCGGATATCATCAAAGATCTGTCGATGACCAAGCGCGGGCTGATTATTTTTGTCGGGGCGACGGGAACGGGTAAGTCAACCTCGCTGGCGTCGATGATCGGGCACCGCAACGAGAACAGTCGCGGCCACATTATCACCGTGGAAGATCCCATCGAATTTGTGCACCAGCACAAAGGGTGCATCATTACTCAGCGGGAAGTGGGCATTGATACCGAGTCTTTCGAAGTGGCGTTGAAGAACATGCTGCGGCAGGCGCCGGATGTGATCATGATCGGCGAGGTGCGTACCCGCGAAACCATGGAACATGCCATTACCTTCGCTGAAACGGGGCACCTCTGTCTGTGTACGCTTCACGCCAACAATGCCAACCAGGCGCTGGATCGCATTCTGCACTTCTTCCCGCCGGAGCGGCATACTCAATTGTGGATGGATCTGTCGCTCAACCTCAAAGCCATGGTGGCGCAGCAGTTGATTCCGACCCGCGACGGGCAGGGGCGTCGCGCCTGTGTGGAAATTCTGCTGAATACGCCGCTGGCGGCTGATCTGATTCGCAAAGGTGACGTGGCGGCGCTGAAAGACTTGATGCGTCAGTCCAACGAGCAGGGAATGCAGACCTTCGATCAGGCGCTCTACGAACTCTACAGTACCGGCGAGATTACCTATCAGGACGCCATTGCCCACGCCGACTCGGCCAACGATTTGCGCCTGCTGATCAAGCTGGGTGCCGACAACAATGTGGGGCAGATGAAAGAGGCCGCAGGGCGACTGAGCATGGAAGACATCGATCAGAAACCGCGCGGTGGCGGTGGTGGCACGCGAGGGCGCTGAACTCAGCCGTTTTCTCGCAGCCAGCTCTCGAGGATCAGGACGGCACTGAGGCTGTCGACGCCGCGCTCTTTGAAGTCGCCGCCGCCCTGTTCCAGCAGTTCGCCTTTGGCTTCAAAGCTGGACAGGCGCTCGTCGGCAAAGCTGACGGCCACACCGAAGCGACCGTGAATGCGGTTGCCGAATTTGCGGGCACGGGCACACATTTCTGACTCACTGCCGTCCATATTCAATGGCAGGCCGATCAGCACCTGCTGCGGCTGCCATTCGTTCAGCAGCGCTTCTATTTCTTCCCAGCGGGGCGTGCCGTCTTTGGCGCGCAGTGCAGACAGGGGGCTGGCGCTACCCGTCAGGCTCTGCCCCACCGCGCAGCCTATCCATTTCAGGCCGTAGTCAAAGGCGAGCAAGTAATGAGCGGCGGGCATGGCAGTGAATCTCGTGGTTTGGGCGTGCGCAGTGTAGCAGAGCGGCGACTCAGGCGTGTCCGCTGTCTGAGCCAAGCTGGGCGAAGTTGATACCCAGTATTGCCAGGGCGGCGTCGATCCGCTCTTCGGCGGGAATCTCAAACAGAATTTTGGGGTCGGCGGGCAGGCTCAGCCAGGCGTTGTCGGCGAGCTCTTCCTCCAGTTGCCCCGGCCCCCATCCCGCATACCCGAGAGCGATCAAGTGTTCTTTGGGGCCGCGTTGTTCGGCGATGGCTTCGAGAATATCCAGGGAGGTCGTCACCGCCATATCGTTGTTGACCAGCAGGCTCGCTTCCCAGCTTTGTGTATCTCGGCGATGCAGTACAAAGCCGCGGTCGGTGTGAACCGGCCCGCCCGCATAAATGGCTTCTTCGGGAATGGCTGCCCGATTGTCGAGTTCCAGCTGCTCAAGTATCTCGCTAACGTCCATGTCCAGCGGATGGTTGACGATCAGTCCCATCGCGCCTTGTTCATCGTGCTCACACAGATAGCAGAGGCTGTGCGCAAAAATTCCTTCACTGAGACTGGGCAGGGAGACCAGGAAGTGGTGTTTCAGTGAGGGAAATGCGCGTTCTGGCATGGGCAGACGAGTCCAAAAAGTGAAGTGGTCTTGAATCAGTATGGGGGAGTTGGCGCCAAACTCAAGGGGCGGCGGCCCGAACTAGCGGCCACTGGCGCGCAGGGCATCGCGCTCAAAGCGCCAGGTGCGCACGATGCCAAGGCGATTCTTGCCATCCAGCACGTCGTCTGGAATCGCCTCGTAGGGTGCAGCAAGGCGCACAATACGATTGGCGGCCCGGTCCAGTTCCGGGTGGCCGGAGCTGCGCATAATGCGCACTTCGTCGATGCGGCCATCGGGATGAAGCATCAGTAGCAGACGCAACTCGCCCACCAGACCAAGCCGCCGCGCTTCGGCGGGATAGTGGAGGTTGCCGACCTGCTCTACGTGGGCTTCCCAGCGGTCGAGATAAAGTGCATCCGGCGAGCCGCGGGTGGCCACCGAGGTGATGAATTTGGGGCGAGGCATACTGGCATAAGCCTGATTGAGCGTATCGAGCTGGGCTTCCAGTGCCGCGATGTTGTTACTCAGGGCATCCACGTCGTCGCTGCCGTTGAGGCGCTGTTCGGGGCGGGATTCTGCGCTGTTATTGAACGCAAGCTGCTGGCTGCTGTCGCTCTGGGTGCTCAGTACGGGACGTGCATTGCTGGCCTGGCTGGCTCGAGCCTGTTTGAGGACCTGCTCAGTGGGCGCCGTATTGTCATGAAAAGCGCTTTCTACCCGGCTGCTCAGCTCCGCTTTCTCCTCCAGCGTGCCGCTGCCCTGTTGGTCGTACTGCGCAATGTAATCGGCGTTATCCGGCGCATTTTTGCTCTGGTATTGCGCGAGGGTCACTTCAAGGCTGGGCAGTTTAACGTCGATGTCGCCCACGCTGAAGGTGATGCCGAGGATCACCGCCGCATGCAATGCCGCCGCAAAGCAGATGATGAAACCGAAGCGCTCAGGGTTGGGTGCATCGGCGTTGGGCGGCAATACAGCACTCATTGGCGGTAGGGCATCTCGGGTAACTTGCGGGCGATGGCATCCATCAGCGAGCCGGCAATATCGGTGCCAAACTGGGTGTCGATTTCACGGATGCAAGTCGGACTGGTGACGTTGATTTCCGTCAGCGAGTCCCCGATGACATCCAGGCCGACAAACATCAGGCCCTTTTCCCTGGCGACCGGACCGACCTGCTCGGCAATCCAGCGGTCCCGGTCGGTGAGTGGCTGCGCGCGCCCCGTCCCTCCGGCGGCCAGGTTGCCCCGGCTTTCGCCCACGGCAGGTACCCGTGCCAGACAGTAATCTACCGGTTCACCATCGATCAGCAGAATGCGTTTGTCGCCATCGACAATTTCCGGCAGGTATTTCTGCGCCATGATCGTGGTCTGGCCGTGGTTGGTCAGGGTTTCGATAATTACCGAGACATTGGCGTCGTCGGGGCGAAGTCGGAAAATGGAGCTGCCGCCCATGCCGTCCAGCGGTTTCATCACGACGTCTTGATGTTCGCGGTGGAAGGCGCGCAGGCGCACCGGGTCCCGGCTGACAATCAGCGTAGGAATGCACTGGGGAAACTGCAGTGCAAACAGCTTTTCGTTGCAGTCGCGCAGGGACTGTGGCCGGTTGACCACCCAGGCGCCCTGACGCTGTGCCTGATCGAGAATATGGGTGGCGTAGAGAAACTCATTGTCGAACGGCGGGTCTTTGCGCATCAGCACGACATCGAGCTCCCCCATGTCGATATCGCGCTCTTCGCCCAGTTCGTAGAAGTTTTCCGGGTCGCGGAAGGCGGTCACCTGACGAACGCGAGCGCGGGCTTTACCGGCATCCAGATAAAGGTCGGGCAGGGTCATATAATCGATATGCCAGCCCCGGTCTCCGGCCGCCCACAGCATGGCGAGGGTGGAGTCCTTTTTGTAGTTGATCTGCTCGATGGGGTCCATGACCACGCCTAGCCGAATTGTCATTGCATCACCTGTGACAAATTTGTGAGACAGCTCCCAAACCCCCTACGAAGCGCAGGACGACCTACAGTCGCCTTGCGATGATAGCGCGGTTCCGGAGTCGGGCGGTGGCGACACCACTGCGCCGCTAAAATACCGTATTCTCAATGTCGCGGGCAATTTTCCGCGAGTGGGGGTACAGTGACTCACTGGCAGCTGCCTTGATAAACGTCTACACCCTAAGGGCGTGGCGGCCGCTGCCTTTACGTGGTACAAAAAATGCCCCCGAGGGAATCGGCGCCAGATCGATTCCGCCGGGAATCCCGTCAGCATAGGGTTAGAGAGTGTATGGACGTCAATTTTTCAGACCTAAAGGTCATGATCATCGATGACAGTAAGACGATTCGGCGCACAACAGAAACGCTGTTGGCCAAAGCCGGGTGCACGGTAGTCACCGCCATCGATGGTTTCGATGCCCTGGCCAAGATCGCCGACAGTAAGCCGGACATCATTTTTGTCGATATTATGATGCCGCGTCTGGACGGTTATCAGACCTGTGCACTGATCAAAAACAACAGTGAATTCAAAGACACACCGGTGATCATGCTGTCCAGTAAGGACGGCTTGTTCGATAAAGCGAAAGGCCGTATCGTTGGCTCCGACCAGTATCTGACCAAGCCCTTCAGCAAGAACGAACTGCTGGAAGCGATTCAGACACACGTCGCGGTAGAAGAATAACGATAACGCCAAAGGGAAGGCTGGAAAGCCAGAGATAATCCCGGCGCGCGCAAGTGCATAACTGGGAGTGCAACGCGAGAGGGACGCAATGCCACGAGTACTGATCGTCGATGATTCACCCACGGAGATCGTTAAACTCCGTCAGATCTTAAGCAAGCACGGCTACGATGTGCTGACCGCCGACAGTGGCGAGCAGGGCATGGAAATGGTGCGTGCCGAGCACCCGGATGTGGTGTTGATGGATATTGTGATGCCGGGCCTGAACGGTTTTCAGGCGACCCGCCAACTCAGTCGCGATCCCGCCACCAGCGCGGTGCCGGTCATTATCGTGACTACCAAGGATCAGGAAACGGACCGCCTGTGGGGACAACGTCAAGGCGCCAAGGGTTACCTGACCAAGCCGGTAGACGGTAAGCTGCTGATCAAAACCATCGAATCTGTTCTTAACTGAGGCGGCAAGCGCATTCATGTCGGCAGCCGATCCCGCATTTCAGTATCTGGTTGATCTCGCCAGACGCAGCCGCCGCGATGCCGGTGAGCTGTCCGTGTCAAAAGAAAGCAGCGAATCCCTGTGGAGCGGTATAGGTTTTGCTGTAGGAAATCAGTACTGCGTTGTGCCGATGGGTGAAATCGCGGAAGTGATGAGCGAGCCGCCCACCACGCGCTTGCCGGGCGTAAAAAGCTGGATCAAGGGCGTCGCTAACGTGCGGGGTCGCTTACTGCCGTTGATGGACCTGTCGGCCTTTCTCGACAACAGTGTTACCGGTGCCCGTCATCAGCGACGGGTGATGGTGTTAGAGCGCGGCGATATCTACATTGGTCTGGTGGTGGATGACGTTTTCGGTATGCAGCATTTTCAAACGGATGCCTATTCTGAAACCGCCGACGTGCCGGACGCCTTGCAGCGTTTTGTCGGCGGCAGCTATCGGCAGGGCAGCCGACAGTGGGCACTGTTTCGTCCACATAAACTGATGGAAGTCAGAGATTTTTACGATGTCGCGATATAACGCGGCACAGAACTACTACAACAAACGGGTCTTACCTGGAGTCGGGGCAAATGAAAGCAAAACCGGGAGATGGAGCAACGCTCAATACCGGACGCAGAGTCAGTGTGCTGGTACTGCTGATGCTGGTGGGGTTTATCGGGGCGGGCTTTAACACCTACGTTATTCTTCGCGATGCCAACTACGATCAGCGCTATCTGGAGCTGACCGGTGAAATGCGTCTGTATGCGCAGCAGCTGGCCAACTCTGCCCGTGAGGCGGCGCTGGGGGATGCGGCGTCTTTCGACACGCTGGCGCGTGCTCAGCGTAATTTTTCGGCGGTTCGCAGTGAGCTGGCGGAAGGCAGCAAAGATCTGCCGTCGCCTGCGGCCATGCTGGGCAATGATGTCGCGGAGCTGAATCGCCTGTGGGCGCAGGTCGACAGCGCGGCGGAAACCATTGTGGGTAACCGCGAGCGGATTTTGTTTCTCTACGATGTTGCCGCCAATCTCAACCAGTTGATTCCCCAATTACAGGAAGCCTACGAGCGTGTCGTGGGCATCATGCTTAAAGGCGGTGCTGCGGCGAATCAGGTAGCGATTGCCCAGCGCCAGTCACTGTTGCTGGAGCGTATCGCCCGCAACGTGGATCGCATGCTCGAAGGGACTGAAGCGGCGACTGCCGCGGCGGAGCAGTTTACGGTGGATGCCAATGAGTTTGGCACTGTGCTGCGCGCCATGCTGGCGGGCAACCGCGCTATCGGTGTGGATGCGGTGAAGGAATCCAGCGCTCGGGAGTTATTGCAGCGTATTGGTCAGGACTTTCAGATGATCAGCGGCTCGGTGGATGAGATTTTCCAGGTGTCCCCGGAATTGCTGAAATCCGCGGGTTCGGCGACAACCATCGCCGTCAATGTGCCGGAAATCATGCAGGTGACCAGTAACCTCTCCAGCCGTATCGGTCGCCTCGACGAAGAACGCCCGTTGTCGGTGGTGTCGGCAATTGGCTTTGTGGGTCTGGTAGTGATTGCACTGGGTCTGTTGGGCATGAGTTCGATTCGCAGCACTCAGCGGCGCTTGAGCGCGACTGCGGAGACGAACGAGCGCAACCAGACGGCCATTCTGCGATTGCTCGATGAACTGGCCGACCTCGCTGACGGTGATCTCACCACCTCGGCAACCGTTACCGAAGATTTTACTGGCGCCATTGCGGACTCGATCAACTACACCATCGACCAGTTGCGCGTGCTTGTTTCGCAGATCAATGAAACCGCTCAGGACGTTTCCTTGGCAGCGCAGAGCTCTCAGGCCACCGCCCTGAATCTGGCGGAAGCCTCCGAAAGTCAGGCGCGCGAAATTGCCGGTGCGTCGGCGGCGATTACCGATATGGCGGCCAGTATCGATGAAGTATCCAGCAACGCCCGCGAGTCAGCGGCCGTAGCGCAGCGCTCGGTAGCGATCGCGAACACCGGCGCCGAGGTGGTACAGAACACCATCAAGGGTATGGATAATATCCGCGAGCAGATTCAGGAAACGTCCAAACGTATCAAGCGGCTGGGTGAATCGACGCAGGAAATCGGCGATATCGTGTCGCTCATCAACGACATTGCCGACCAGACAAATATTCTGGCGTTGAACGCGGCGATTCAGGCGTCGATGGCCGGTGATGCCGGTCGCGGCTTTGCGGTGGTGGCGGACGAGGTACAGCGTCTTGCGGAACGCTCATCGGGCGCCACCAAGCAGATTGAAGCGCTGGTAAAAACCATCCAATCCGACACCAATGAAGCGGTTATTTCGATGGAGCAGACGACCTCCGAGGTAGTGCGCGGTGCGCGTCTGGCTCAGGATGCAGGGGCGGCGCTGACCGAGATCGAAACCGTATCGCAGGAGCTGGCGGAGTTGATCGAGACGATCTCCAACGCGGCGGCCCACCAGTCGCGTTCGGCCGGTCAGATTTCCGCAACGATGAAAATTATTCAGGAAATCACTTCGCAGACCTCTGCGGGCAGTACCGAAACGGCGAAGTCCATCGGTGACCTGGCCAATATGACTGATGACCTGCGCAGCTCGGTAGCGGGCTTCACGTTACCCAATTAATTCGCCTGCGGGCGAGCCGGGCCAGACCGGAATTCTGGCCCGCCTATAGAATCCGGGTTCATGGCTATGAGCGATCGCCGAGATTACATCGCACTGGAATGGTTGAGCGACGAGGTCGTGGCGACTGTTCTCAACTGTGCAAGCACTATTCAATCGCGCCCGGATGCCGGGACCGATCCCGAAACGCTTGAGGTGCTGGCAGGACAGCTGCACCAGGCTCGGGGCAGTCTGCAGATGATCGAGTTCAGCGGTGCTGCCATGCTGCTGGAGGAGATGGAAAATACGGTTCGCCGAGCCGCCGATCGCAGTTTATTGGAGCCCGAGAAGCAGGCTCTCACGCAGGCGGTCCAGCAGGCGGCGGAAGCCTTGCCGGGTTACTTTGCCGCGCTGCGTCGCGCCCGCCATGAACTCCCTGTACCGCTGATTTTGATTCTCAACGGCTTGCGCGCCGCGCAAGGTGACACACTGCTGTCCTCCGGATTGCTGTTTACAGCACGCCTGCCCTCGTCCGCAGTCGACGCCTCGGTATCCCGCGGTGACGCACAAGAACTGCTGACCAAGCTGCGGCAGATGTACCAGATCGCCTACAAGGCCTATGCGCGCGGCGAGTCTCCGGAAAAAAATCTCGGTTATCTGCAAAAGGTTTGCAGCCGCGCCGCGCGTCTGATTGCCGATCCCGCAGAACAATTGCTGTGGCAGGCCGCGGCGGCGGTATTAGAGGCTCATCTAGAGCAACAATTGCCGCTGTCGGAGCTGCTGTTGCGACAGTTCCTCAAGGGCTTGGAGCGCGATATCACGCTGCTTTGTGGTGACGGGCAGGTACCGCGAAGCCGTCTTCTCGACGACATGGTGTTCTATGCGGCGTGCAGCGATAAATCCCCCGCGCTCTGGCAGCAACAGGGTTATGACGCGGCACTCCGCGATGTGATGTCGCAGAAGCTGTTCAGTCAGGGCGTGCGTGAACGACTGATTATGGCGCTGCGCGACTTGTCTGCCGAGTTGGATGGCGAGCAGCGCATTCCCGGGCAGGGAGAGCGGCTGGCGGAGCTCGGTGACTGCATGGCCATTCTCGGCCTGACGCCCCACCTCTACACCCTGCGTGCAGCGAGCGTTGCTGCTGAACAGCACAGTGCCAGTCAGCGCCTCGGACTGAGCAGAACGCTGGCTCGCATCGCCGATCAGTTGTCGGGTGAGGATGCTCAGCCGACGCTGCAGCTGCCGCTCAGCGACGAGCGACGCTCGGTGATTACCGAGGTGCGTGAGGTACTCGCCGAGGTGCAGGAAGCGTTGATGAGCTATGTGGCTGAGCAGTGGCGAACCGACCACCTCCAGCCACTGCCTGACAAACTCGCGGCAACCGTCGAGACGCTGCGCAGCGCCGGTCTGGATGAGCCCGCCGCGCTGCTGGTGCAGGCGACAAGCTATATTTCCGAACGTCTGCTGACCGGCGAAGTGACGCCCGACTGGGCGCAACTGGATGCCCTCGCCGATGCGGTGACTTCGGTGGATTATTACCTGGAGCGAAGTGCTGAAGGGGGCCGCAGTGAGGACCTCAGCCTGCTGCAGGTCGCCGCCGACTGTGTTGCTCGGCTCGGCTACCCATTACAAGGTGCCTCGGCCGAGAACATTGTTCAGTTGCCGTCCCGCGATACGGCGGAGCCGCCTGTAGACAGTGCGCCCGTTGATGATATTCCGTTTGCGCCGACACCGGCTATCGACAGCCCGGTTATCGACAGCCTGGACCCAGACGTACTGGATATCTTCCTGGAAGAGGCCAGGGAAGTGCAGCAGCACCTGGATGAGGTCCTGCCGCGCCTGGCCGATGAACTGCACGCCGATGCCTTGCTGGCGGAGGTGCGCCGGGCTTATCACACCCTTAAAGGCAGCGGGCGTATGGCGGGGGCCGTGCAGTTCGGTGAGTTCGCCTGGGCCATCGAGAACATGCTCAATAAAGTGGTGGAAGGGCACTTCACCATGGATGCTGCGCGGCTGGCGGTGGTAGAAGCGGCGAATGCCGAATTACCGGCATTGATCGACGCGCTGTCTCAATCCCAGCCTGTCGCGGATGATGCCTTGCTCGGTATCGTTGCGCAGGCCGAGGCACTCAGCCGTGAGCAGACGCCAACTACCGCGCCACTGGTCTCTCCGGAACAGAACGAGCTGACAGCGGTATTTATTGGTGAGGCAGAGGTACACCTCAAACAGGTCGAGCAGTTCCTTGACGGCGTGTACAGCTATCCCGTTGCCCTGAGTGACGAGCTGCAGCGGGCGCTGCATACGCTCAAGGGCTCATCGAAAATGGCAGAGGTGTGGCCGGTTGCCAAGCTGATCACGCCGCTCGAGGGCTTGGTTAAAGAAGCGCGGTCGATGCGGGTGCTGGCGGATGAGTCGCTGGTAACGCTGATCCGTGATGTGCTCGCGGCGACGCGAAAAATGGTACTGCGGCTGCGCCATCAGTCGCCCTCGTCGCTGGATGTGCCAGAAGAGCTTCAGTCACGGGTTGAGCAGGCCATGAACGACATGCTCGCTCGCGCGGAAAGCAGCAATACTGTTCAGCCGGGGGAGTTGGCGCCAGGGGTTCTGACGCAGTTCCTGATGACCTATGGCGATCACCTGCAACATCTCGCGGATCGCTTGCATGATAGCGGCGGCGTGAATGCGGCGCTGTTTGCCGATTTTGCCCCGACAATGGGGCAATTTGCCCAGCGCGCGGAAGACATTGGCAGTGAGAGTACTGCTGAAATGGCGCAGGCGCTGCAGGTCCTGTTCAGCCACGTCAGCGATCCTGTCAGCCCTGACTACCTTGCGCTGGTCGAGCGGGCTACCGATCAGTTGATGGAGGATCTCAACCAGATCGCCGCTGAACAAAGTGCTGGAGAAAACACCGACTTACTTGAGGCCTTGCGCGACTTTGAAAGCAGCTTGCGCAGTGACAACAGTGATCCAGCGCCCATAGCGGAAGAGCCGGTAGAAGGCGAGTTGCAACTATCCGAGCCCGCAGCCGCAGAGCCTGAGCCGGTGATGGATGTCGAGGTGCCGGACGCGCTTCCGCAGCTTGAGGAAGATGACGTTGATCCGGAGATTTTGGCGATCTTTCTCGAAGAGGCGAGAGACCTGTTGGATGGTCTCGACACCGCCTTGCAGAACTGGAACGAGGATGTTGGTAATACCGTTTACCTCGACGATATTCTGCGCTTCCTCCACACCTTCAAGGGTGGTGCGCGACTGACAGGGCTGAGCCAGCTTGGTGACCTCAGTCACGAGATGGAGACTGACATTTCCGAGGCGCTGGCCGCACGTGAGCCGGATTTACCGGCTTTGTTGAAGCGCGTGCAGCGGGCGCAGGACACACTCGTGTCGACAATGGATGCCCTGGGTGGCGACGAGCTGCCCATGGAGACTGCCGCAGATACCGACACCCTGCCGGCGCCGTTTGCCGATTACAGCCAGCCCGCAGCAACGCAACAGGACGTGGCACGCCCGCTGGGGCCGCGTGCGCCGCAGGAAATGATCAAGGTCCCCTCCGAACTGTTGGAGCGCTTGATCAACCTCGCCGGGGAAACCTCGATCGCCCGCGGTCGCCTGGGTGAACAGGTCAACGATGTTCACTTCTCGCTGGATGAGATGGAAATGACTGTCGAGCGCCTGCAGGAGCAGGTGCGGCGGCTGGATATGGAAACGGAAGCACAAATCATCCACCGTCAGGAGCAGATGGAAAGCGAGGGTGCCGAAGGCTTTGATCCGCTGGAGTTCGACCGCTACTCGCAGCTTCAGCAACTGTCGCGGGCACTGCTGGAATCGGCGTCTGATCTGGTCGATCTGCGCAACACCGTACTGGATAAAAGCCGCGACATGGAAACCCTGCTGATTCAGCAGTCGCGGGTCAACACTGAGCTTCAGGAAGGCCTGATGCGCTCGCAGATGGTGCACTTTGCGCGGATGGTGCCGCGCCTGCGTCGCGGTGTTCGCCAGCTCTGTGGTGAGCTGGGCAAGGATGTGGACTTCAAGGTCTACAACGCCGAAGGCGAGATGGACCGCCGGGTGCTGGAGCGCATTATTCCGGCACTGGAACACATGCTCCGCAACGCGATTGACCACGGTATCGAGGCCGGTGATCAGCGTTTGGCGGCGGGCAAAACGGCCCAAGGCGAAGTGAGTATGCGCTTCAGCCGCCAAGGCGGGGATGTCGTCATTACCATTAGCGATGATGGTGCCGGTATTGATTTGGAGGCGGTGCGGAACAAGGCTGAACGCCTGGGTCTGGTCGACGCCGATACCTCGCTCAGTGAGCGCCAACTGCTCGATTTCATCTTCCATGCCGGTTTCAGTACCGCCGACAACATTACGCAAATTTCGGGTCGCGGCGTGGGCATGGATGTGGTCCACAGCGAAATCAAACAGCTCGGTGGCTCGATTGAAGTCAGCACCGAGCGCGGTGTTGGCAGCCGCTTCGAAATTCGTCTGCCGTTTACCGTATCCGTTAACCGCGCGCTGATGGTCAGCGTGGGCGGCGAAGTCTACGCCGTGCCACTGAACAATATCGAAGGGATTGTGCGGGTCAGTCCCTATGAACTCGAGGTGTACTACGAGGATGGCGGCCCGGACTTCGAATACGCCGGTCGCCAGTACAATCTGCGTTATATGGGGCAGTTGCTGGGAGTGCAATCGCCGCATCTCGACGGCCAGCTTGAGCCGCGTCCGGTACTGCTGATCCGCAACGCCGAGCCGCCGACGGCGGTTCAAGTCGACTCGTTGATGGGCTCGCAGGAAGTGGTGGTGAAAACCCTGGGACCCCAGTTTGCAGCGGTGCCGGGCTTGTCGGGGGCGACGGTGCTGGGCGATGGCAGCGTGGTGGTGATTCTCGACATGCTGGCCAGCATCCGCGCTGAGGCTGCGCGGCGAATGCTGAATATCGCCGATCCGATGGCGCTGGCGCCCGCCGATCATCTCGTCAAGCATGTGATGGTGGTCGATGATTCGGTAACCGTTCGCAAGGTGACGTCGCGTCTGCTGGAGCGGCAGCAAATGAAAGTGACCCTGGCGAGGGACGGCATGGAGGCGTTGAGTCAGTTACAGGAAATGGAACCTCTGCCTGACGTGATGCTGCTGGATATCGAAATGCCGAGGATGGATGGCTTTGAGGTGGCTGGACATATGCAGAGCAATCCACGCCTGCAGAATATCCCCATTATCATGATCAGCTCGCGGACCGGGCAGAAGCACCGGCAGCGCGCGGCGGGTCTGGGGGTAGATTGTTTCCTCGGCAAGCCCTACCAGGAAATACAACTGCTGAAAGCCATTGACGATGTGCTTTCCAAGGTGGAAATAGAATGACCCAGGCTCTGCCCGATACCTCGCTGGCCAATCTGATTATGCCGATCAGCGGCGGAGCGCTGCTGTTGCCCAACAGTTGCGTGGCCGAGGTGGCCAGTGCGCGTCAGCTCAGTTCTGCGATGGCCTCTGATTGCCTGTTGGGGATGTTGCGCTGGCGGCAGCAGGAAATTCCTCTGCTGTGTTTTGAAGGGCTGCGCGATGGCGAGATGCCTGCGGCTCCCCCGCTCCGCCACGTGGCCGTTATGACGGGCTTAAGGAATCCGGAGCGCCTGCCGCACTATGCGATTCTGCTGGCGTCGGTGCCGCACTTACTCAGCTTGAATACACAGGACGTGCATACTGTGGATCGCCACGAGGCGCTGGAAGCGGTCTATGCCGAAGTAGAGGTTCATGGGCAGCGTCTGCTGATTCCCGATGTGGATGTGGTAGAACAGCGTATTCTCAACGAGCTGTGGCCGCCGGAACGCGAAACCGAGTCGCAGGACTAGCTCATATCGCCCCAGCGCGACTGCAAAATACTGATGGCTGCTAACGGTGCGGTTTCGGTGCGCAGAATCCTCGGCCCCAGTCTCAGTGGGGCAAAACCCTTGTCCAGGCTCGCCGTCACTTCCTGTTCACTGAGGCCGCCTTCGGGGCCCACCAGCAGCGCGATGCTGCCCGGAGCAGAGCTATTGTGGGCGTCGGCATGATGGGGGCTTAACACCAGTTTGCAGTCGGCCTTGCAGTCGCTAAGCCACTGGTCGAGGGGCTGTGGTGCGAGGAGATCGACAAGCTGGCTGCGCCCCGACTGTTCGCAGGCACTGATCATCACCTGCTGCCAGTGCTGCCATTTCTTGTCTTCACGCTGCGCATCCAGCTTTACATCCACCCGCTCGCTATACAGGGGGACGATGCGCGCCACTCCCAGTTCCGTCGCCTTCTGAACGACCCAATCGAAGCGATCGCCCTTGGAGAGTCCGACCCCAAGTTCGATGCGCAGTGGTGACTCCCGGTCCAGCGTGGGCTCAGCCTCGAGAATTTCGCAGCGCAGCTCCCGGCGTCCGGCCGCGGTTACGGTCGCACGATAGTCGCAGCCATCGCCGTTAAACAGGCGCAGCTCGCGGCCCACCTTCATCCGCAGTACCTGACCGAGGTAGTGGGCCGCACGTTCTTCCAGTTGCAGTTCGTTGCCGCTACTCAAGGCTTGGCTGGTATAAATGCGGGGGATACGCATACGGATTCCTGAAATAACTACGCCAGCGTTTTGATAAAGGCTTTGGAGTTGCGCTGAAAATTGTAGAGCTTCTGTTTGGCGGCAGGCAGCTCGGTAAACGGTGCCTGCACATAGCCTTGCTCCTGAAACCAGTGCGCGGTCTGGGTCGTCAGTACAAACACCCGTTCCAGTCCGTGACTGCGTGCATCCCGTTCAAGCTGACGCAACAGTCGCTCGGCGCGGTCCGCACCCCGGTAGTCCGGGTGCGTCGCTACGCAGGCAATTTCGCCGATTTTATCGTCGCCGTAGGGGTAGAGCGCCGCGCAGGCGATGACCATGCCGTCGCGGACAATGATTTTGAAGTGACCGATTTCGTTTTCCAGCAGCTCTCGGGAGCGCTTGAGCAGCACGCCCTTGGTTTCCAATGGCTCGATAATGCCGAGAATGCCGCCGATGTCGTCGATGGTGGCGGTATGGAGTTGCTCGTAGTGCTCCTGGGTAACCAGCGTTCCCGCTCCGTCGCGGGTAAAAAGCTCGCGCAGCAGGGCACCATCGTCGCGGTAGGAGACAATATGGCAGCGATCGATGCCGAGATCCCCGGCATCGACGGTGGCCTGCACAATGCTGTCGAGGCTCAGTTCCGGCTGCCGGGCCAGTTCGGCATCCACATCGCGGTACTCGCACTGGCGAATAAGCTCTCCCGACGGGTCTAATAGTCCGGCTTCGTCTGTCAGCAGAATCAGCTTGTCGGCCTTGATGGCAACGGCGGTATGTACCGCCACGTCTTCGGCGCTGAGATTAAATATTTCGCCGGTGGGGGAGTAACCCAGCGGTGACAGCAGCACAATATGCTGTTGATCCAGTTGCTGGCGCAGTGCGGTGGCGTCGACCTTGCGGACCACACCAGTGTGTTTGAAGTCGATGCCGTCGAGCACGCCCATCGGTCTGGCAGTGACGTAGTTGCCGGAACTGACGCGAATGGCGGCCCCGTGCATGGGTGAGTTGGCCACACCCATCGACAGCAAGGCTTCGATGTGCGCGCGCAGTGAGCCTGCCGCGTCGGTCACACAGCGCAATTCCTGTTCGTCGGTAATGCGCAGGTCATTGTGAAACTGGCTTTGCAGGCCGGCGCTGGCGACGCGCTCTTCGATTTGCGGTCGGGCACCGTGAACCAGTACCAAACGCACACCAAGGCTGTTCAGCAGGGCAATATCGTGGACAATATTGGCAAAATTGCTGTCCGCTACCGCTTCGCCACTGAGCAGCATGACAAAGGTTTTGCCGCGATGGGCATTGATGTAGGGCGCAGAATTTCTAAACCACTTAACGTAATCGGTTTGCTCTGACATGGCGCGGGCCGCTCGCTGCATTAACGGGAGTATTTTGTTTGTATGCTCAGTAGCTTACAAGGCATTTTTATGAAATGCATGGGCTGTGGATGACTGGCGGGACGGCGGCAGACATCTCCCCCGCGCTCGCCGCCTGGGGCGAGGCGCTGCGGGACGACATTGACGCGCACTTTGCCGAGGCCCATCAGCGTGTGGAGTCGGTGTACCGCCAGCATTTTCGCTCGCTGCCGACGGTGCTCCAGCGACACTGGCAGTATCGGCGCGATGTACCTGCAGATCTGGCGGCGCTACCGCGCAGTGTATGGCGGCTTGTTAACCGTCGCGGAAAAAGTGAGCGCCCACTCACGGGGAAGGAGCAGGCGATAGCGCAGTTAATCGCTGTGGAGGTACTGGACCTCGATGGTCTGCAGGCCCGGTTGTTCCAGCGTCTCGAAAGCCACCCGGATTACCGCCCCGAGACGGTGGATGCCTTGCGGGCCGAGCTGGCAGGTGATCCCGAGCAGGCCGCGCAGCGACTGCGGGAGGCGGTGGCGCGATGGGGGCTCAGTCAGGACAGCAGCCGCGATCTGCTGCTGTTTTTGGTGCTGGGATTGGCGGGGCGAGGACTGAGCGACAAAGTGCTGTTTGGCAGTGCCTCGCTGATCGGGATGTCGGCTGCCAGCTCGCTATACCTGTCTCAGCAGGGGTGGTTGGCGGCCTGGTGGGCGAGCTGGTTTGGTGTGCCGGGCTGGGTGACGCTGGGCGGCGCAGCCGCGGGGGTGGTCGGCGTGATGGCGCTGACGCCGGTGCTGGCGCCGTTTATTGAGTGTGGCTTTAACCGGCTGTGGCGTCGCCAGCGCCTGCATCGCTTGCTGGACGAAGTTCACCAGCAATTGCGTCCGCCATTGCGGGAGCACCTCTGGCAGTACGGCAGTTATCTGCAGTTCCTGCCTGACCTTTTGCAACTGCTGCGACAGTTGCGCTAAAACCACGTGCCCACACTGCATAAGGCAGCTACACTGCGCCAAACTGTGGAGAGCTGCCGTGACCGCCGAATCAATCATTACCGCGCCTGATCGCGAGCTGCTGTTTGATCAGATTGCCGATGAGCTGGAGTTACGCGGTTACGCGGTACTGCCTGTTGCACTCCCCGCAGAACTTGCCGAGCAATTACTGCTGCGCGTGATTGAGCTGGGCGATGGGGCCTTTAAGCCCGCCGGGGTGGGGCGTCAGTCTGACTATCAACAAAACCGCTTCGTGCGCAGCGATGAAATTCGCTGGTTTACCGCCGAAGACGCCGCGGAAGCGGCGTATCTGGAGTGGATGAATGCGCTGCGCGAGGGAATGAATCGCCGCCTGTTTCTGGGCTTGTTTGACTACGAGTGCCACTTTGCCCGCTATGCGCCGGGCAGCTTTTACCGCAAGCATGTGGATGCCTTTCGGGGCCGCAGCAATCGCGTTCTGTCGACGGTGTTCTACCTGAATCCGGGATGGACGGCGGCCGATGGGGGCCAGCTATTGATCTATGGCGACCGCGATGAGCTGATGGACAGTGTGATTCCGCTGATGGGAACGCTGGTGGTGTTTCTCAGTGAGAAAGTGCCTCATGAGGTGAGTGCGGCCAAGCGACTTCGCCACAGCATTGCTGGCTGGTTCAGGGTGAATGCCAGCCTCGGCCCGCACATCGACCCACCCGCTTAAATCCGGCGTAACACGCCCAGGCTGTTCACCCGCTCAAGCGGTTCAAATAACCCGGAGGCCAGCGCCAGCCGGTAAATGGCGATAGGCGCCTGCCCGCCTTCTTCGGGGGCCGTAAACAGGTCGTGAATGGCGAGAATGCCGCCGCGCTGAATGTGCATGGCCCAGCAGCGATAATCACTGAGGGCGGCCTCCAAGCTGTGACCGCCATCGATAAACACCATGGCCAGAGGCGTTTGCCAGTGCTTGGCGCAGACTTCCGACGGGGCGACCAGCGGGACAACCCATTCCTCAAAACCGGCGCGGCGTATATTGCGGCGAAATTCCGCAAGCGTGTCGAAGCGCGCCTCTTCGGCGTTGTACAGCTCCGGGTCGTGAAACATCTCGCCAAGCTGATGCTCTTCTGAACCGATATGGTGATCCACGGCGTATACCACAGCGGTAGCTGGCGCGGTGTCGCGACAGGCCTGAGCCAGATACAACGTGGATTTGCCGCAGTAGCTGCCCACCTCCAGCAGTGCGCCGTTGGCCGCTTGCTCGCAGCCATATCGGTACAGGGCGTCTGCCTCGTCGTCGGCGAGAAAGCCTTTTACTAGAGAAACATCAATGGGCAGAGAAACGGCCATGGGGGTCACCGGGAGTTGAAAGAGGCAAAACCTTAGCCAAACTGCGACGGCGGAGCAACTTACCATCCTGTCAGCTTTCCCGCAGCCGCGGCTTGCGCCATACTCGTCGCGGTCTTTTGCGTTCTGTTTACGATAAAAATTTGGGGAATATCATGCTTAAACTGTACGGTTTTGCGGTCAGCAATTACTTCAATATGGTCAAGCACAGCTTGCTGCACAAGGGCGTGGACTTCGACGAAGTCACTGTCTATCCGAATGCGGGAGCGGACTATCTGAGCAAGAGCCCCATGGGTAAGGTGCCCTGTATCGAGACGGAAAACGGCTGCTTGGCAGAAACCAGTGTGATTCTCGACTACCTGGAAGCCCGGTACCCGCAGCAGCCCCTGTATCCAGCCGACCCCTGGCAGCGCGCCAAATGTCTCGAGCTCATGAAAGTGGCTGAGTTGTATCTGGAACTGCCCGCGCGGCGCTTACTGCCAGTGGTGCTGGCTGGCGCTCCGGCTGACGAAAAAACCGTGGCAGAAGTCAAAGAGCTGATGGATAAAGGGATTGCCGCGGTCACGGCGTTGGCCCAGTTCAAGCCCTATGTTCTCGGCGACTCCCTGACCTTGGCGGATATTGTCTTGCGATACGCGATGGTCGTGGCTGATCTGGTGGGCGGCGCGGTCTTTCAGCGTGATATCGCGGCTGAAGTTGCGGGTATGGCAGAGTGGAAAGCGATGATGGCTTCGTCGCCAATCAGTCAGCAATTGGATGCCGATACCAACGACGCTATGGCGGCCTTTCTGGCAATGCTAAAAGGCAAATAAGCGTTGCGGGACGGCGCTCAGGCGCCGTCCATCTCAGCCTCGAGTACTTCCATTTCTTCCTGTAGTCCCAGCCAGCGTTCCTCAACGTCGTCGTTTTCACTGCGCAGTGAAGCCTGTTCGGCGAGCAGGGTTTTCAGTTTGTCCTTGTTCGCATCGCTGTACAGTTCGCTGTCGGCGAGGGTCTCTTCCAGCTTGGCGAGCTGGTCCTGCAACTGCTGCATGCGCTTGTCGAGTTTCTGAATCTCTTTGCGCAGCGGGGCAAGCTGGGCGCGCTTCGCTGCGGCGTCCTGACGGGCTTTCTTTTTGTCGACCGGGGCCTCGGCGGCGACACTGCCCTGCGGGCGCGCTCCGGCATCTTTGTTGCGCGCCAGCAGCCACAGGCGATAATCGTCCAGACTGCCGTCAAAGGCGTCGACGCGTCCATGATCCACTAATAGCAGTTCGTCTACGGTGTTGCGAAGCAGGTGACGGTCGTGAGACACCACGATCACCGCGCCCTCAAATTCCTGCAGGGCGGTCGTCAGGGCGTGGCACATTTCCAGGTCGAGATGGTTGGTGGGTTCGTCGAGCAGCAACATATTGGGTCGCTGCCAGACGATAATTGCCAGCGCCAGCCGAGCTTTCTCACCCCCTGAAAAGTGTCGGCAATGCCCCTCGGCGCGTTCGCCTCGGAAGTTGAAGCCGCCCAGGAAATTGCGAATATCCTGCTCCCGGGCCTCGGGGCGCAGGCGCTGCAATTGCAGGATCGGGCTGGCGTCCAGATCGAGAGATTCGAGCTGATGCTGATGGAAGTAACCCATCCGCAGGTGTTCTCCCCCCTGCCGCTGGCCGGAGAGCAGTGGCTGGGTGCCCGCGAGGGATTTCATCAGCGTGGATTTGCCCGCGCCGTTGGCACCGAGCAGGCCGATACGATTGCCGGGGTGAATACTCAGGTTCACGCCGCTGAGCAGGGGCTGGCTGTAACCGAGATCCGCCTGCGAGAGATTGAGCAGGGGGTCGGAGACCTGACCGGGTTCGTAGAAGCGAAACTTAAAAGGCGAATCGACGTGCGCGGGGGCGATTTCTTCCATCCGCTCAAGGGCTTTCAGTCGACTCTGAGCCTGTTTGGCTTTACTGGCTTTGGCGCGGAAACGACGCACAAAGTCTTCCATATGAGCGCGCTCGGCCTGCTGTTTCTCAAAGGCTTGCTGCTGCTGGGCCAGCCGTTCGGCGCGCTGGCGCTCAAAGGCGCTGTAATTGCCCCGGTAACGGTGCAACTGGTGATTTTCAAGATGCACCACCACATCACAGCAGGCATCGATGAAATCCCGGTCGTGGGAGATCAGCATCAGTGTGCCTTCATAGCGGCGCAGCCATTGCTCCAGCCACAGGCTGGCATCGAGGTCGAGGTGGTTTGTGGGTTCGTCGAGCAGTAACAGGTCTGAGGGACACATCAGCGCCTGCGCGAGATTCAGGCGAATACGCCAGCCGCCGGAAAAGGCATTGACCGGGCGTTCGATCTCGCCCAGTCCGAATCCCAGTCCTTGCAGCAATCGCTCGGCATCGCTGCGAATCTGGTAGGCGTGAATGACCTCCAGTTCCGACAGCAGCTCGGCCAGGTGGTGGTCGTCTTCGCAGCCGGCGATTTCCGCCTCAATGCGGCGGTATTCGTGGTGGCCGTCGATCACGTATTCAATCGCCGGGCGTTCGCTGGCGTCTACTTCCTGGCGCATCTGGGCGATCTGCCAGTTGGCAGGCAGCCGCAGTTCCCCGCTGTCGTAGGCGAGTTCGCCGGAGAGCAGTTTAAACAGGCTGGATTTGCCGCTGCCATTGGCGCCGACCAGGGCCAGGTTCTCGCCGGGGTTTACCCGCAGCGAGGCCGACTCTAGCAGCGCTTTGCCGCCGCGTTGTAAGCTGAGATCTGTCATTTCAATCATGGGGCGCGATTATAGCGTGGAGAATTCATGGCGTCGGTAGATTTCGCAGCTCAGCCATCGGTTTTATGGGACTTTGTCTGTCGCAGCTATGCTCGACCGGGGGTGGCCGAGGCTTGTCTGCACGTTCAGGACGAGCACGGCCTGGATGTCTTGTTGCTGCTGTCAGCGGCCTGGCTGGCGACGCAGGGCCAGCGGCTGACACCTGAGCGCCTTACCGAGCTGAAGAGCTGTTGCCAGCCAAGGCGCGAGCAGTTGATTGAACCCCTGCGTAGGATGCGCCGGGCGCAGCGCCCGGAAAATGATCATTCTGCGGAGCAGCAGGTACTTTATGAGGCGCTGAAGGCGGCGGAGCTGGCGGCGGAGCGACGCCAAGTATTGGCGCTGGAGACACTTATGCAGCGCTGGCCCGTCGATGGTCACAACGGCGTATTGTTGCTGGAGAATCTGCGGATGACGGCATCGGAGGGAGCACTGCCGACACTGAAACAGTTGTCGGCGCTGCTCGCAGAGTAAGCGCTGTTCAGAAATCGTCGAACAGGCTTGCCAGGCGATCTTCGACCTTGTCGGGATGGCTGGGGATATCACTCATCGGCTTGGGACGCTTTGAGCGCCTGGCTTCTTCCCGCGGCTTACTGGCCTTTTTGGCCGGCGCCGTAGCAGGTTTAGCCGTTGCCGGAGCGACGGCAGTTTTCTGTTCGTCCGCCTTCGCCTTTACAGCTGCTTTCTTGGCGCTGGCCTGGGTGGCAGTTTTCGCTTTCTGGCCATCGGTTTTATTGCCTGCCGGTGTTTTGCTCGTCGCCGGGCTTTGTTTGGAGGGGGCTGGCTCGGCGGCGGGTTTGGCGGCTGGCTGGGGTTTACGGCTGGTGCCGGAAGGCGATTTGCGAGGGGTAGGGGCTTTTGCGGGTGTTTCTGCTGGGGGCTTTTTAAAGGCTTTATCTGCGTCGCTCATGGCTTTGGCGACAGCTTTTTCCTTTCTGAGCTGAAGCTTCAGGTTCAAGGCTTCACTCTGCCGTTGTGCGAGATCGGCCTGTGCGGTCTCCAGCGCGGCCCCGGCTTTTTCCAGGCTCTCCTCTGCCCGCTTTATCAGGCTGGGTTTGGCGCCCTGTTTTTCCTGTAATCGCTGTTTGGCTTCGGTGACGGTCTGGCGGGCTTTGTCCACCCTCGATTTTTGAATTTCTACTGCCTTTTCAACGGCTTGAAGTTGGCTTTCCAGCGCATTGAGCTGTTTTGTACGAAGGGATTCCAGTTCCGACTGCAGTCGTTGCAGCTCGTCGATGGCTTGCTCTTTTGCTTTTTTCTTATTGAACACCATAGCCCAGGCTCGCAGGATGATTAAAAATCCGTCAATTTCCATTATACAAACTTGTCGCCGGGAAGCTATTGGCGTGATGCAGGTGATTTCACATCCGCGTCACTGTGTATGGGTGAACGCTTGTGGCAGACTATGGTCTGATTGACTGTTGCCAGGATGAGGGCGGCAGCAAAACATTCCCCAAAATTAAGGTAGTTGCATGAAGAAAACAGTTATTAGTGCAGTGGTAATGAGTGGCTTGCTGGTTGCCTGTGGCGGAAAATCTGCAGAGCCTTCGCTCGATTCGGAGATCGCCAAAGTCAGCTATGGCATCGGCGCCAATATCGGTTCGCGCTTCGGTGAAGACCTGCCACTGGACGTTGACGCTTTCAGCGCCGGTGTGCGTGATGCGCTGAGTGGCGGTGAGCTGAAAATGAGCGACGAAGAGATTATGTCGACCTTGCAGGCCTATCAGCAAAAGCAGATGGCTGAACGCCAGGAAGAAGCTCAAGCCGTTGCCGATACCAACAAAGAAGCCGCTGACGCGTTCTTCGCAGAGAATGCCGGTAAAGAAGGCGTGGTGACTACTGAAAGCGGCTTGCAGTACACCGTTGTGGAAGAAGGTGACGGCGCCAGCCCCACGGCTGAAGACGTTGTAGAAGTGCACTACGAAGGTACATTGCTGGATGGCAGTGTCTTCGACAGCTCGTATCAGCGCGGCGAAACGGTCAGCTTCCCGGTCAACGGGGTGATTCCCGGCTGGACTGAGGCGCTGCAGTTGATGAAGGTCGGTGCCAAGTGGAAACTGTATATTCCCTCTGAGCTGGCTTACGGTGCCGGTGGTGCAGGTCAGATGATTGGGCCTAACGCAGCACTGGTATTCGATGTTGAGCTGATCGGCATTGAGGGCGACGATAAGGCGGAGGAGAAGTAAGCTTCCGTTTCTTCGCTGACATAAAAAAGCCCCAACCATTGGTCGGGGCTTTTTTTTCGCCTGAACATTCTTGAGCGTGAGTTTGGAACGTCAAGACGGCTTGTGTCAGCGTTCCGTTCAGCGGCGTTTCTGGCACAAGCGGTATTCAAGTGGTGCGATACGTCCTTGTATGCACCGGTGTCATCCCTGACACCTTCATCATAACTTTCTAAACAGTTCTCTCTAGTCGTGATCAGAGCGCATCACTGTGAGACATTGTCCATCCTGTCGCGCCGATTGCTAGGGACGTTCCACGCAGTCGTGGAGGATGGCCTCCATGCTACTGAACTGAAATGGGTAGCCTGACGATGCCAGTGCGGCTGGCACCACCCGCTGGGAGCTGAAGAACAGCTCCTGCATTTCGCCGAATAGCAGGGCGGCAACGGCTTGAGGCATTTGTAAAAAAATCGGTCGATGCAGGGCGCGGGCGAGCTGCTGGCTGAATTCCTGATTTCTGACCGGCTCTGGGCTGACAAGGTTGTATACACCGCGACATTCCTCGCGATCGATAAAAAAACACAGTGCTTCGACCACGTCCCGCCGGTGAATATAGGCTTGCCACTGCTGTCCACTGCCAAAGCGGGTACCGAGTCCCAGTGCGAAAGCGGGCCGCATCTTGGCGAGTGCTCCCTGTTTTCTGTCTCGGTCCAGTACCACACCAAGGCGGGCGATGACGGTTCGACAAGGCAAATTATCGACGCAGGCTTCCCAGTGTCGGCAAAGTTCGGCGGAGAAGCCATTGCCAGCCGCACTGTTTTCGTCCAGTAGCGACTCGCCGCGGTCACCATAAACGCCGATGGCTGAGGCGCTGATAAAGCAACTTAGTGTCGGCCAGTCCCGACGCGCGGCTGAGACCAGCTGCCGTGTCGTTTGAACACGGCTGTCCAGCAGGCGCTGCTTCTGTGCGAGGGACCATCGGCGCTGGGCGATGTTCTCTCCGGCAAGGTTCACGACAGCATGGGGGCGCAAGCTGGCCAGTTCGCTGTAATCGTGGGGCTGCAGGTCTGGGTACACCTCACCGGGGAAGCATTTTTCCAGTTTCGTCTTGTCTCGCCCCAGTGCGTAGACGCCATAGCCTTTCTGCAACAGGGCGTGGCATAGCGCCTGTCCAACAAAGCCGCTGGCGCCGGAAATTGCGATCCACTTCTTTTCAGTCGCCGTCATTGCGGGTTTCCTCACAGATAGGCTTGCAGGGTGTTATCCAGGTAATTTAGCAGACGCTGTCTTTGACGAGCGCTGGCGGCGGTGCCGGGGAGGACGTTGGCGGTATGTGCACGTCGGTCAAACCACAGTGCGTTGCTGGGGGGGAGCGAGGCGCAGGACGCCAGCCATACGATGGTATCTGCGCCCATTCGGCTGTCACGCAGCATGGCGGCTAGCCGCCGGTTAAAGGAGGGCAGCGATTTTGCTACGCCCGGGGTCGCTGCCCAGCCGGGATGCATGGCATACACGGGTGTGACGCCGCCAGCGTTCAGCTCCTGGCCGTAGGTGAACAGGGCGCGTTTCGCATGGGCGTAGGCACGACTGCCATCATAGGGTGACTGACGGTATTCCATATCGTGTTCGCGCAAGCCGACGAGATACATGCCGCCGGAGACAACATTGATCACGCGTGAATGTTCATTCATGGCGCTTGCCAATTTTCGGCATAACAATGTTGGACTGAGCAGATTGACCGCCAGTGCCCGTTCATGGCCTTCGGGTGTTTCCTCTCGCTCTGAAAACAGTGCGCCAGCATTGTTAATCAGCACATCTATGTGCGAATGCTCCGCGAGAATGGCGTCGGCCGCACGACGGGATTCAGCGAGCGATGACAGATCTGCTTCGTAGCAGAACACGGTGTTGGCATCGGCGCCGCTGGTGTCCAGAATGTGCTGACGACACTGCGCCATGCGCTCCCGGTTGCGTCCAATCAAAATCAGTGTGGCACCCAGTCGGGCCAGTTCACAGGCGGCACTCAGCCCCAGCCCGGCGGTCGGGCCGGTCAGTACCACTCGCTTGCCGTCCATGCGCTGACTGAGGGATTTGTCCGGCATCTGTTGATAGCCCCTGCGCCCGAAGTTCGGCAGCGCGGGGACAATAAGACGATCCTTGAGCGTCGCAAACAGCGACGGTGTCGCGTCCGGATGGGCTTTGGGAGACAGCGCATCTGAAATGCCTTTCGCCACTTTCTTGCCGAGACGGTTCAGGGCGGGCTTGAAGGCTGGTAACAGCGTATCGGGAATGCCGTGCAGTGTGAGTTCTGCCCGATAGCTGATTTCGGTCAGTTCGGGGCTGAGAGCGTCGAAGCATATTTCATCATAAGCGGATAGCGCCCCTGGCTTGCTGGATTCTCCGTTCCCGCAGAGAGGCAGTGAGTAGCCACTAAGTACCAGGCGTTTGTTCGGTTCAGCCTCGAGCTGCTCGTAGCGCATCTGCAACTTGCGCTTGGGAATGTGAAAGACGAGCTGGTATTCGGTGCCTGAGTGTTCTGCTGCGCGAGCGCGCACTGGACCGGGTGTCAGTTTTTCTGCGCTGAATACGCCCGGGTCCCACTGGGGAATCGTGGAGAAGTCGCGAAGATAGTTAAAACAATCCACCACGGGTCGATTGACCCGGATGCGTTCGAACAGGGTGTGCTTCATGCTGCGGCCCGGTGTGCGTTGAATTGACTTGGGTTTTACGCAGACCGTGGCGCGGGCAGATCAGCGCCTGCTCAATGTTATGAAGTGGCTCAGCGTATATCGGGTATGTACAGCGCCAATACCAGCATGAAGCCTACTAACAGTGTCAAATGGTAGTTCAGAGTGTGCTTTATCATGGTACATATCCTTCGCAGTTGGACGCGGTTCCGTCCGCGGGCAGATCAGTTTTTCAGTAATTGCAGCAGGGGTGTACCCGCAATTTTGGGATTAATTCGCGAAGAAAAATCGCCCTGCACCAGGGCTGTGCGGCGCACCAAAATGACCTTAGAAAACCGGTCTTTTTAATAGCGTTTGGGCATAAACAGACCGGAAAACGGCTTTCGTAAAACTGGCGTGACGACCTGATACAGGCGGCGGCTTTCGCGCCGTATTTCCTGAGATGACCTAGTTTCGGGCGGCACGTCCGGCTTTGATTTCTGCAATCGTCGCGCGGATCACACTCATTGCTGGCATGAAATAGAACACCATAAACACCGCTGTAGCCGGACCTGTTATGTCGAGTAGCTGTGCGCCGGCCAGCAGGAAAATGGTGAGATGAATCGTCACGACGGACGCATACGCAGAGCTGGTGGCGCCGGGAATGGATAAGGCGTATCGGCCGCGGACGATATCCACAAACAGCGGAAGTTTGGCGGCCAGCAATAAGGCGAGGAAGTCGGGATAGTTCTGCAGGCAAATCCACAGATTGTCGACGCCAACCAGCAAGCTTCCGGGGCCGGCGCTGCGGTCGGCCTGCAGCGGGAAAAACAGCTCAAGAAATATTGCGTGGACAAGGTGAAAGCCAAGAAAGTGAAGGCTGAAGAACGCCAGCAGGAATAGGCTGCCGGGCACGCCCAGTCCCTCGATGTCACCATTTGATGTGCGCCCTGCGTAAAGGCCGGCGGCAATGACCGTGAGAATATGCAGATAGCCCGCGATCAGGCTGGTGCTCCAGAATGCCCAGATAACATCGCTCGCTCCCCAGCTGTTGATCGACAGCCAGAAAATAGACGCGATAAATAAGGTCAGGCGCCAGAGGATATTTCTCATCACCATGGCGCTCGGTAATGGGTGGCTTAGCGGCGGCAGTGTCATACGCTATCAGGCGCTCTTTCCCAGATTTCGATACGCAGTGTGCGGGCGATGAGTGATGCATCGTGCCTCAGCTGTTTTTCATTTCCATGGTCAAGCAATCGTATGCGCGAGCCATCTTTCAGCACGAGGTTGAGCTGATATGAGCACCACCCCGCGTGGCTCGTGGCAACGGTTTTGCGAGCGGTTGACGAGCGGGATATCCAGCGGGAGAGAATTTGGATTCCCGCGATGTCTGACAGTGCACCGCAGGATGAGCCCGAGCGGCGTAAGTCCTTGGGAGGGCGGTTACCGAAATAGAAGCGTCGCGTGTGCAAATCAAACGTGAACGCATCTCGCGCGAAAAGTGAGCGCAGCCCGGTGATGAAGAAAACGGCAACGAACAGCAGGCCAAGCGCCACACCTGGCCAGCGACTTCCTTCCGTCCCCAGCAACATTGAGAAAACGACAATCGCCAGCGGTGCAAACAAGACAGACAGCGCAATAAGTATCAGGCCAATGAGCCGCTTGCCCAATGCCGGGCGAACGCAGAGTCCGGTTCCTGTGCGCAGTACGCGGTAATTTGCGTAATTGGCCGATGCCGTTGAGTTGGATGTCCAGCTCAGTTTTCTCGCCGTGGACTCCTCTGTGGGTGACCATCGATGTTCAACGGAGCCGTCGGGCAAGCTGCGTCGAAGTTGGTTCATTTGCGTATAACCGTGCGATTCAATAACGTCCAGCTGGCGTCATACTCAATGGGAGCCGAATCTCTCAGATGATGGATAATGTCGAGCGTGAGGGCTTCCACATCGCTATCAGAAAAGGTCTCCAGACAGACTGTCACTGGCCGCGACGCAGTATGCAGGCTAAGCCAGGGCGTGGTATTCACGGCGGAAAACGTTACGCTCGTAATCGTTGACCAAGGGAAAAACAGCGCCTGCTTACGCTGCTCCAGCGACAAGCCCTCCGTTGATGTGCTGATGGCACCCACGCCCCCCAGCCACTGACGTAAACCAAACATTCCCCAAGCCAGAGCAAAGCCAAATGGCGCAGCAGAGAGTGAGATCCATGGCTCCACGCTAGCGACAAAGTGCAAATAAAGCGGGGCTGCGATCGCGGCGATCACACCGGATATATTGGCGTTGAGGTGTGTTGCCGATGCTGATGTCGAGGTATATCGGTGTGTTGTGCCATCCGTCATAGTTTTGCTCTGAGTATTCGGCGTCTTGTCATCAGTTCTGGAAGCAGATCTCGGTAATGTCATCTCGGCGATAGCAGCGTGGTTCTGACGCGGGTGGGTTATAGCTGGGTTTCCAGCGCAGCAGGTTTTGGAAGGCGGCGTCGGCAGCCTGCTTGCGTTTTTGTTCAGCCTCAAAGCGGCGCTGTGCGGCGGCTCGTTGTTGCTGTGCAACCCGCTGATCGCTGAAGAATTGATAGATCATACTCGCAGGGGCCTGGGCGCAAACTGACAGCCCCGTTCTGCCGGATGAGTTGGCTAGCACGTCAAAGAGGAATTGCCAGTCATAGCGGGCATCGGTTTTTTGGGAATGCTTCTTCCCGTTCAGCCACGTTGCAAACGCAGAGCAATGTTCGGCAGGCACTGCATTGTGCGGGTTATCGGGGCGCTCATAGTGGTGCATAACGGTACGAACATAGTTTGACCAGTGATCAAGATTGCTGTTTCCGCGCGGCATATTATTTCGATAGTAAATGAACGGGTCCTGAGCCGGTTCAAAGGTTTTCAGTGACTGCGCCTGCACCCAGTTGCTCAGTGCCTTGGGAATCAGCGGACAGGCTTCGTCTTTGATGCGTGCCTGTTCATAGGCTAATGCCCAGCTGAGGCCTGCATCGGGAATTCGGCTCACTTCAGGCTTGTTAATGCCATGATGAATCAGGCCATAGGCAATTTGGCAGCCATTCAGGCCTTTGATGCGCTCAGCCACCGGGCGCTTAGCCCGATATTCAGCAATTCTCGCGGCCCAGCGCTCTTCTTCCCGCTGCTTGGCCAATAACTCATCCAACTTCGCGACAATGGGGGTTGGGACGTAGGCGCCCTTAATGCAATCAGTCTTCGGGTTGAAGAACCGGGAATAGATCGCAAACTGTGAGAATGTCAGGGTATAGGCGTTTTTCTGAGCGATTTCGCAGCTTTCGGGAGTGAAGTCGTACCTCATGAAACCTGCTTCCTCCATGGATTTCTGTGCAGGATGATCGCCAAAACATCGGCCCAGGCCAACCGTTCCCTCGGCGATGGCTTCATCCGGAGGAGACTGCGAGAAATAGTCGTTGAAACGGCGGAGATCCCGGTCGGCCCAGTCACCGCGGTCTTTTTTAAGAATTTTTGCGATCTTCCGATTTTTCTCTAAGCCACAAGAGCCGCTTTCCAGGCACTTGCTTAGTGTTTCTCTCGCATATTCGCGCTCATATACGGCAGCTGCACCGCCGTAGAACCACGTGAGTATGGCATGTGATCGCGCATCATTGCCGTAGAGCTTGGGTAAGTTCAGAAAAGGAATGGGGCGCCATTCTGAGACTAGCCAGTGCTCGTAGCGAATCGGGCACTCAGGGCTCTCAACAAAGCCATTATTGATTGTTTCCGCGGTGCCGGTGAATGCCAGTGATGTATTGCTCCACAATACCGACGAAACAAGGAGTGTCAGTGTTATCCAAAGGGTTTTAAACGGCATCTTCCCAATCCTTGTCGTCTGTCATCGCTGGCTGGCAGCAAATTGCCTACAGGCAGTATGGGGTCTTAAAGGAAAAGTGTACCGGGGCTTCGGCTGAGATGGGGGGCCGTATTCAGGGGGGTAGCTTTTCGTGGCTTCAGTTGGCTGTTGGAGAAGGCAACAAAATGAGTTGCTTGAGAGAGGTCGTTTCGGTCGCCTGATACGTTACGAGCAGTTTGAAAGTCGCTGTCAGCGGCGTTCGGTATATCTAGGTGGGGTTCAGCAGTCAGGCAGTTCGTAAAAAAGCAGTTGGCGCTCGCTTTCTTAGTAATGGCCCGCCCGAGAGGATTCGAACCTCTGACCTTTGCCTCCGGAGGGCAACGCTCTATCCAGCTGAGCTACGGGCGGGTGAAAAGAGCGCGCACTATAGCAGAGGCCCCGAGCCGGCTCAATTGCCTTGAGGGCTGCCGATGTGCGATCTTTTCAGGCTGGCGTCGCGTACAGAATATACGGCCTGCGCTGGATTGGCAGGCCTGGAGTGGAGTAATCGAGGGCATCCGGCTATAATGCGCGCCAGAATTTTCAGGCTGTGCAGCCGCAATTTCCGAGAGGGTGAAAAACGGTGAAGAATCAGATGGTTAAAATGCTGGTAGTGGTTGCAGCGTTGCTGGCGGCTATGTCTGCGTGGGCGCTGACCGACAAGCAGCGCGCGGAAGTGGAAGCGCGCATCGCGCCGGAAGGCCAAGTGTGCCTGGAAGGTGACAGCAGTTGTGGTGCAGTGGTTGCCGCCGCAGGCGGTGCAGCGAAGTCCGGTGAAGAAGTTTATAAAGGAAGTTGCCAAGGCTGTCATGCGGTTGGTGCAGGCGGTGCGCCGAAGCTGGGTGATGCTGCAGACTGGGCCGCGCGCACCGAGAAAGGTTTGGACGCTGTTTACGCCAATGCGATTAACGGTTTCAGCAACATTGGTATGATGCCCGCTAAAGGGCTGTGCATGAGCTGCTCTGACGACGAAGTGATTGCCGCTGTTGATTACATGATTGAGCACAGCAAGTAACAAGGGACGACGAGGTCGTTCAGAAAGCCGCGCATTGCGCGGCTTTTTTTTGCGCTGGAGAAAATGCTCGTGCACCGTATCCGGCAGTGCTGCGTAGTAAATGAGCAGATGCTGGGATACATTGAGTGAAGAATAAGAAATAGCGGGGTGGGTAATGCGTAGCACGGTCTGGCTTGTCTTTTTGTCGACGGTCTTGCTTGGCGCCTGTGGTTCATCGTCGACGTCTGGCAATAGTGGCGATTCGGCAGGCTCTGGGCAAGTGGATGGCGAGGTGCCGGGTGAATCAGCGGGCGGCGAAACGCCAGCGGTCGCTGAGGGTTTTGGCGAACCTTTAAGCAGCCAGATTCGACCCGGGGTAGAGGTGGTTGCCGATGGCTCAAGCTGTACCAGCAATTTCCTGTATCAATTGAATGATACGACGGTGTATCTGGGTGTTGCGGCGCACTGTTTCAGTCCGGATACCAATCAGGGCGTGGACCCCTGCGAGGCGGCGAATTTGCCGCTAGGTACGCCTGTTCAAATCCAGAACGCGGCTCAGCCGGGCGAGCTGGCCTACAGTAGCTGGCAGGCTATGCAGGAAGTTGGCGAATCAGCGGGCTCTGCGGCATGCACGCATAACGATTTTGCGCTGGTTAAGCTCAGTCCCGATGACCTCGCCAATATTCACCCCGCCACGATCGCCTTCGGTGGGCCAACGGCACTGGCTAGCCAGCTGGCTTCGGAGGGCGAAGCGGTCTTTGTTTACGGCCAATCGCCTTTCCACTTTGGCGTGCGAGAGCTGGAAGCGATGAATGGCAGCGTGATCGGTATCGCTCCAGAGGGTTGGGCTTACGATGTGTTAACCGATACGCCTGCTATTTCCGGTGACAGCGGCGGCCCCGTTCTGGACAGCCAGGGGAGAGCGCTGGCGGTGACGAGTGCGCTGTCGGTATCGTTGAGTTTAACGCCGGTGCGCAACAGCGTGACGAACCTTGCGCGCGCACTGCGCTATGCCAAGGACAATGGGTTTATTCATCAGGACGTGCAGCTGATGACCTGGGCTGAGCTGGATCCGAGCGGCGGGCTTTAATCTGTGTGGATGTTTAGCGGGCGTCAGCCCAACATATCGCGCAGGCTGGCAAGGGTTTCTCCGCCGCGCTTCTGATTCACTGCGGGGTCGGCGTCGGCCCGACCCTCCCACTCCACATCATCCTGAGGCAGCTCGGCGAGAAAGCGGCTGGGTTCGCAGGTAGTAAATTCCCCAAAGCTTTTTCGCTTGGCGCAGTAAGTCATGGTGAGTGTTTGCTGGGCGCGGGTGATCCCCACATAACAGAGACGGCGCTCCTCCTCGACCATGTCGTCGTCGATACTGTTCTGGTGCGGCAGCAACCCTTCTTCCATACCGATCATGAACACATGGGGGAACTCCAGGCCTTTCGCTGCGTGCAGGGTCATGAGCTGGACCTGGTCATCACTTTCCTCTTCGTCGGCCTGACGCTCCATCAGATCGCGCAGCACCAGGCGGCTGATGGCTTCTTCAACACCGTCGTCTCGCTCCTCATTGTTGAGGCTTTGCTCGATAGAGGCGATCAGTGTGTTGACGTTGGCGAAGCGGCGTTCGGCGACGGCGATGGACGAGGAGTTCTGTACCAGCCAGTCGAAATAGTCGATGTCGCTGACCAGTTGCTTGATCGCGGCAATCGCGTCATCTCCGTAGCAGCGGCGGCGCAGGCCGTCCAGCCATTGGGTGAATTCGCGAAGACGACTGACCGCTGCCTCGGGTAGCTGTTGCTGCAGGCCCATTTCCTCGCAGGCCGAGTACAAGCTGATTTCACGCTGCGTCGCGTAGTTGCCCAGGGCTTCGAGGGTAGAGGTGCCAATCTTCCTGCGGGGTACATTCACAATGCGAAGAAAGGCATTGTCGTCGTCCTGATTAATCACCAGCCGCAGATAGGCCATGATGTCTTTGATCTCGTTACGCCCGAAAAACGAGGTGCCGCCGCTGAGTTTGTAGGGAATCTGGTGGGCCTGGAGTTTGAGTTCCAGCAGTCGCGATTGGTGATTGCCCCGGTACAACACGGCGTAGTTGCCGAAGCGGCCGCCCGTGCGAATTTTGTGGTCGAGGATTTCCACGGCAACGCGCTCGGTTTCGGCGTCTTCGTTGCGGCAGCGCAGAATCCGAATGTGCTCGCCGTAACCCAGATCGGACCACAGCGCTTTGTTCAGGTCGTGAGGGTTGTTGGCGATCACGGTGTTGGCGGCTTTGAGAATGCGCGCGGTGGAGCGGTAGTTCTGCTCCAGCTTAACCACTTTCAGGTGGGGGTAATCCTTACCGAGCAGTGACAGGTTTTCCGGTTTGGCACCACGCCAGGCGTATATGGACTGGTCGTCGTCACCCACCACGGTCAGGCCTTGGCGATTGCCAACCAGTTGTTTTACCAGCTTGTACTGGGCGCCGTTGGTGTCTTGATATTCGTCTACCAGCATGTAACGAATACGGTGCTGCCATTTGTCGAGAATATCCGGCCGCTGTTCAAACAGCAGCGCAGGCAGCAGGATCAGATCGTCGAAATCCAGTGCATTGTAGGCTTTCAGGGCTTTCTGATAGCGGATATAGGCTTGCGCGCAGAGCATGTCGGCGGGGCCTTCTGCCTCGGCGACGGCCTGTTCCGGCAGCACAAATTTGTTTTTCCAGTGGGAAATCCGCTGCTGGATGCGATCGGCCTGATCGCCGTCGCTGCCGTGTTCCTGAATCAGCAAGTCGCGGATCAGTGCCTGGGCGTCCTGTCCATCGAAAATAGAAAAGCCGGATTTGTAGCTGAGGGCGGCGTATTCCCGGCGAAGAATGTTCATGCCGAGGTTGTGAAAGGTCGAGACCGTCAAACCGTGCGCGGCTTTGCCTTTGACCAGCGCGCCGACGCGCTCTTTCATCTCCCGGGCGGCCTTGTTGGTAAAGGTCACCGCTGCAATATGGCGCGCCGGGATACCGCACTTTTCGATCAGGTACGCCATTTTGCGGGTAATCACGCTGGTCTTGCCACTGCCAGCACCTGCCAGCACCAGTAGAGGGCCGTCGATGTACAGCACCGCTTCGCGTTGTCGATCGTTGAGTTTGTTCACGCTTTGCCCAAAGGCCGGAGAAATGGCCGGCAATTGTAGCAGCGCTGTTGGCGGATCGACACTGGCTCGCGTCGCGCGCCGCTGCGTTCAGACATAAAAAAGCCCCGCGCTGGCGGGGCTTGATAGGAGAGGGTGGCGCCTACTGGCTGCGGACACCAATCACCAGCTCTACAAAGGCTTCTTCGCCGTTAGAGCCGTCATTGAAGGTGGTTGATCCCACGTCGGAGGTTGCCGTTACCAGCAGCGAGCCGTCAGCGCTCACCAGAAACTCCAGCGTAAAGAATTCACCACCGCCTTCATCAAAGGTCGCGGAAACGGTATTGCCTGTCTGAGTGAACGTAAAGGTGCTGTTATCGCTGGCGTCGTCGGTGAAGTTTTCAAGCTTGTTGGTGGGCACATTCACCTCATAGGATTCGTCGTTACCCGCGTCGATGGTCAGCGTGCCGTTAGATCCGGTGCTATCGAAGGTCAGCGTGGCACTGAGAGTACCGTTGCTGATATTGGCAAAGTCATTCGGCCCAGCGCTGCTGTAACTCTCCGTATCACCCACGGCAACCATGCTGTTGATACTGCGTAGCTGGTAGCTGTTCCCGGCAACGCTGTTGTCGGGTGCGCTGTCTTCCAGTGCGGCAATCCGGCTGGCGTTGTCGTTAATTGCGCTTACCAGTGCCTGGATAGTGCTGTTAACGTCGGCGGCGACCGCTGGTGAGCCTGCGGTAAATGTGGTGATGTTTTCGTTATTCACGGGGCCTGCAATAAGTAGTGAGCTGGACAGCGTGAGAGCGGTTGCGATAGCGAGTACGTTTTTCATGATGTCCTCCTGAGAACATATCTGTATTCGGTGTTGATTCGTGTCTCTAATTCTTCGTGGCTAACTGGCACTACTGCCAGTTAGCTTCATCCCAGTTAAAGTTGTCCCAAACAGCGCCGTCCGGGCTGTCACAGACATCACCGATACCGTCATCGTCGTCATCGGCCTGGTCTGCGTTGGCGTTATTCGGGCAGTTGTCTGCGTTATCGCCGACGCCGTCGCTGTCAGCATCGCTGGATTCATTCGGGTCATTCGGGAAGGCATCACTGTTATCCCCGACACCATCGTTATCGGAGTCGAGGGTCTCCGACGGATCATTTGGAAACGCGTCACTATTGTCTCCGATGCCGTCACTATCTGAGTCCGCACTTTCACTGGGGTCGAACGGAAAGGCGTCCTGACCGTCGTTGACACCGTCGCCGTCGTCATCAGGGTCGGCATTATTGCCCACACCATTTCCATCGGTGTCGGTGTCTTCGCCGGGATCTAGTGGGAAGGCATCATTAACATCGTCTACGCCGTCGCCGTCGTCATCGTTATCACAGGCGTTGCCGAGGCTGTCGTCGTCGCTGTTCAGTTGGTCGGCGTTGGCCGTATTCGGACAGTTGTCGCCATTGTCGCCCACACCGTCGTCGTCGCTGTCGACAGTTTCATCCGGGTTGCGGGGAAAGGCATCTTCGTTGTCGTTAACACCGTCGTTGTCATCGTCGTTATCGCAGGCATTGCCTTGGCCGTCGTTATCAAAGTCGGCCTGGTTGGCATTGGCGGTGTTGGGGCAATTGTCATCGTTATCGGCGATGCCATCTTCGTCGATGTCCGGCGTGGTTTGTGCGGGGCTTGGATCTGCGCTCGCACTGCCGTTTGCCAGGGCGTCGCTATTGGTGTCGATGCCAGTGGCTGCTTGCTCACTGACGAGTATTGACTCGACATCGCTAACCAGCGTGTCCGTACCCGGAATGGTGAGACTTGATGGGTCGACATTCACCTGGCTGGCAACGTCGCCAACATCGGCAAATTCGGCAATCGGGTCGCCGTTTGCCAGACCGTCGACCTCGCCATCTGACAGGTCAGAGGCCAGCGCGGTGAGCAGTGAGTCGGTCGTCGCCGTGGTTGAGGCATTACTGCTTTGCGCGGCGTCTTGCATGTTTACCAAGATGGCGCTGACGGCTTCGATCGCTTGTCGGTAGGCGGCAACCTCGGCCAGCGACGCGGTTGTTGTCGTCGCGCTGGTGACCAGCGGCGGTGTCGTGTTGAGGTTCGTACCTGCCGCCAGGCCAAAGCCCAAACTGCTGGAGACTTTCGCCGAGGCGATGGTAAATGCCGCAATCAGTTCGGCTTCGCTGATGCTGCCATCGTTATTGCCGGAAAAGCCACCGCTACTGCTGTCGGCTTTCGCAACGGCCAGGTCATAGGCCAGTGTCGTCAGCGGCGAGGGGTAAATGGGGGCGTCCGCCGCATCGCGATTACTCAAAAGCGTGCGGAAGACCGTGACGGCCGGTGCGGCATTGCTGGCCAGGTCAACCGTGTCGTCATCGGCCGTGATTTCAACAATCAGCGCACCGCTATGGGACGCGGGAATATTGATGCCGGTAATGGCTGCCTGAGCGTTCGTGCTGCCGGTCGAGAGCACGTCGCCTTTTGCCTGTGCCGCGCTACCGTCGACACTGAATATCTGGACCACGGCATTGGCCATGGGTCCTTTGACTGGAGACCCTGACAGGTCACTACTTGATCGGGATGAGCTGCCGCCACCCCCTCCACCGCCGCAGGCGGCAAGCGCTGCAGACAGCATTAGGCTCAGCGCAGCCGAACGGCCTGCGCTTCTTCGTGTCGAGTGCATCGATGATCTCCTCTCTACTCTTGTCACGCTGAGGGCGTGATGACTGCTGTTTTTATAGTTTTAGTAAAAGTAGCAGTGGATAACGGCGTGCGCAAAAAAGGATCAGAAAAAAGTGAGTTGGTGCTGGCCCTATCGAAAGTGATCGATGAGGAGCGAGTTAATGTGATCGGGTTTTTCAAGGCTCATCCAGTGCCCGCCTTCAAGGCGCTGGTACTGCCAGCTTCCGTCGACCCAGCGCCGCGAGTTGAGCATCTGGTCTTCCGTCAGAAAGGGGTCTGCCGTGCTCCATAGGGCTAGCGTGTTGGCGCTAACCCTCGGCAATGGGGTCAGCAGCATGGTGGCCATATTCGCACGGTAGATGCGCACCGCTGCCTGAAGGCGCCCTGGCTCAGCGAAGCGTGTCATCACCTCGTCCATGTCCGGGTGTGAGCCGAAAATGCGGCGCAGCGAGAATCGCCCCCGCCCGGCCAACAGTCGGTCTGCAACGCCGCCGAGTTGGAAGAACAGGGTGTACCAGCCTGCGCGTTTTTGGCCCCACCCCGCTCTAGCATAGGCAGTGGGGTGCCCGACGGACATCACTGCGAGTTGCTGGCATTGGTCTGGTGCGGTACCTGCCAACACCCAGGCGATAACAGCGCCCCAGTCGTGACCGACGACATGGCTGCGGCGAATACCGAGTTCTGTCATCAGTGCCAAATGGTCGGCGATGATGTGGTCGACGTGATAGTCGGCCTTCTTCGGAGCCATATCGGATTGGCCGCAGCCGACAGTGTCGGGGGCGATGCAGCGAAATCCGGCCTGATGCAGGGCCTGAATTTGCGGCATCCACATCGTCGCCTGATCCGGAAAGCCGTGCAACAGCAGTACGGCGGGGCGATCAAGGTCGTCCGGTGCAGAGTCCAGGTAAGAGAGTCGGAGGTGGCGGTGTGTGAAAAAGTGGCGTTCGGGCATCACGGCCTCGTCTCCTGAGCCGAGAGGCGTTGCAGCAGATGGCGAATAATGCGTTGCATGAAAAAGTGAAAGAGTGCGGGGCAGTGCCGGGCAAAGCCTGCGGTAAGGCGGCTGCGAATACCGGGGATAATCATCCAGCGTCCGGCGTCCAGTCCCCGGATGATACTGTCGATGGCCTGTGGCGCCTCCATTGAGCCCGCAATGTCCTTGAGCTGAAGTGATACCGGGTCGCCGTCTTGGCGTTCAGCCACCACCATTGGGGTTCTGACCTCGGGCGGGCAGATGCAGGAGATGCCAATGCCCAGCGGCTCGTACTCGTAGCGCAGGGTGGTAGCCAGCCCGACAACTCCAAATTTTGAGGCGCCGTAGGCCGCATAGGCGTAGTTGCTGACCAGTCCGGCCATCGACGCGATGAGCCCTAGCCGGCTGCCAGCCTGCATGTGAGGCAAGACGGCTTTGGCAAAATACATGCTGCCGTTGAGGTTGATGTCCACTACCCGCGCAAAGTCCTCGGGCGTCATATCCGTGAAGCGGCGATTAAGGATGATGCCCGCGCAGTTAATTGCCAGCGCAACGGGACCGAAGGCCGACGCCCCGTTGCTAACTGCCTGCTTGAGTGCTTGCGTATCGCGGATGTCCAGCGGGTAGGCCTGCCATTGATCCTCCGTGCTGGCAGCGTCAGCAAGTTGCTGCCGAGCGTTGTCGTCGAAGCTTAGGTCGATCAGTGACAGGCGATGCCCACGCCGTAACAGACGTATTGCCAGTCCAAGTCCCAATCCGCTTCCGGCGCCTGAGACAACGCTGTGACTGTGTGTGGTCATGGTGATTTGTCCCCAATAGTAGATATCTCAGCCTAGAGTTGGCCGCTATCGCGCAGCCATTGTTCCGACCGGCGCATTCCCTCGGCGAGGGATATTTTGGGGCGATAGCCCAGTTGATCACGTGCCTTGCTGCCATCGAAACCGCCGCCGCGATTGAACATCCGTATGGTGTCCCGGCAGGTTTCATCGTGTTTCCCTCTAAGGTGATTCAGCGCTTGAACCAGCCTTGCCAGAGGTAGAGCCACGCTGCTGGGCAAGCTGGGCGGGTTCCCTTTGCGGCCCGCCCAGCGCCAATGGTGGCCGAAAAACCTGCGACAACTGACGGCCTCTTCTCCCCAGAGAATATAGATCTGCCCGCTGGCGATCTCACTGTGTGCCGCGAGCAAGGTGCCGTCGACCAGATCGTCGATATAGACCGGCGTAAAAACCCCATTGCCGCCATCGGGAAGCAGCAGACGGCCCGCTCGCGCCATCTTCAGCGGTTCCTGCAACCAGGCGCGGGAACCGGGGCCGTAGACGTCGCCCGGTCGGATAATGCAGCAATCGAGGCGGCCCTGTGCGTGGGCGGCGAGTACAAGGTGTTCGCTGGCACCCTTGGCAACGCCATAACGGCAGTGCTTGCCAATCACGACAGGCCAGGTCTCGTCAGCGCCGTCGGGGTAGTTGCAGCCCATGGAGAGAATTGATGAGAAGTGCACAAAACGCCGACACCCTGCCCGCTGCGCAACATCGAGGGCATGACTCACACCCTGCACGGAGATACGACGGTATTCCTCCCAATCTGCAGCCAGAGAGACGACGGCGGCGGTGTGGATGAACAGCTCACAGTCTTTGACGTGAGGCGCCCACTGCTCTGGCTGGCAAAGGTCGGCGCCGACAATCGATTGGGAGGGGTCGGCAAGCAGATCCATACCGCGAACTTCACAGCCAAGTGCGCGGTATCGCTGCATCAAATGCTGGCCGATAAACCCACGGGCTCCGGTAATAAATACCCGCTTGGGTAAGTGGCCGAGACTCATCTGGTGCGGTGGCTGTAATCGGCCGCTGCGGGACGAATATAGCGTGCCGGCTCCATACCGCGTTCTTCTACCAGTGCATCAAACATGTTCATGATGTCGCTGGCATCCATGATCCCGAGGTAATTGCCGTCATTATCGAAATTGACATTGGCACCGTAGACCACCATCACCGCCACGGCGGGCTCCGTGGCATCAGCGGGCACCATAAATTGATGAATTGAGCCGCCGGGTTCGTAGAGGTAGCTGCCTGCGGTTTGTGGCTGATCGGGGTATTCCGCGTAATGCCAGCTTCCAGAGAGTGTAAACAGGTGTACCGTGCCGGTGTGATAATGCTTGGGAAGCACAACACCGGGATGAAAGACGGCGCGCAATACCCAAACGCCCTGGTGGGGGTCGAGAAACAGCGGCTGCGCATCCACGCCTGGAACGCCAGGCAAGGCATCTTTGTACATGGGCAGCTCATGGCTGTTGAGGGTGAGGAGCTCGCTGTGGTCTACGGCGGGGCTGGGGATCATTGTTCTCTCCAAGAGTGTTTGTTGTTATTACTTGCCACGGTAGTCCCTCTTTGCTACTGATACTTGATATATTGCGAATAATTATTTGATAAATTACGAGCTGAGGGGGCGGGGTGCAGTATTTTGTGCGCAGTGGCAGCTTGCTGGGCTTTGGGGAGTGGGTTCGTGAAAACGGCGAAAACCCCAATGCGTTAATGGCAGAGATTGGCCTCAGCCCGGCAGCGTTGTACGACAGCGACCTGTACATCCCCTATCCCGCGTTGGCGCGCCTGCTGACGCTGGCCGCCCGGCGTTGTCGGCGAGCGGATTTTGGCGTTCAGCTCGGAATGCGCCAGGGGCTTGAAGCGGTGGGTGCGCTGGGTTCGGTTATGTGCTTGCAGCCCAGCCTTGGTGATGCCCTGCGGCTGATGCAGCGCAATCTGGAGTTTCACGCACGAGGGGTCTCGACGGTCGTCAGCCAGGGGGAGCGCTGGCTCGAACTCACCATGGACTTTGCCTTTGCCGCCGAGGAAGACTGCGAGCAATTGGCCGGATTGAGTTTGGCCTTGTTATGCCGTTGTCTTCAACAACTGCAGACGCAAACCAAAGCGCCGCTGTCTCTGGAGTTGAAGCAGGGGGCGGCTGAGCCGGAGGTCTACCGATACCTGTTTGGCTGCGAGCCGCGTCTCGAGGGGCGCCGCAATGCCTTGATCTATTCTGTCGACTTACTGGCGCAACCGGTTGCGGTGGCCGCCGACCTGCGGGCGCGATTAAGCCACCAGTGGCAGAATCACCGGCAGCAGCCGGATGCCGGGCTGCTGCAACAGTTGGAACGGGCGATTACTGCGTTGCTGCCAACGGGGGAGTGCAATCTGACGATGGTCGCGAGAATCGTTGGTTTGCATCCGCGCGTGTTGCAGCAGCGTTTAGCGGAGCAGGGCAGCAGTTTCAGTGCTCTGCTGGAAAGCCGCCGTCTGCGCCTGGCCAGGGAGCACTTGGCGCACAGTGACATTGATCTGACGACACTGGCCCTGAACCTCGGTTATGCCGAGTTGGCCGTATTCAGTCGTGCATTTAAGCGCTGGCAGGGTGTCTCGCCCCGAGCGTGGCGGCGTCAACAGCACGCTGATCGCGCTTAAAGGTCTCCCCGGTAGGCCACCGCTTCCTGAAGATGGGTAGCGTCAATCCTGGCGTCGCCGCTCAGATCGGCGATGCTGCGTGCGACTTTCAGCAGGCGGTGGTGGGCGCGGGCACTGAGTTTAAGTCGCTCTTCCGCCTGCCGCATAAATTGTTTTCCAGGCTGATCCAGTGTGCAGTGCCGCGCCACATCCGCAGCGGAGAGTTGCGCGTTGACGGTGTGTTGCCTTGCTGCCTGTCGTTGCCGGGCAGCGCAAACACGCGCCCGCACTGTGGCACTGGATTCTCCCGGCGGTGCGTCTTGTAGCTCGCCGATTGGCATACGATGAATGCGCAGACGCAGGTCAATCCTGTCCAGCAGCGGGCCGGAAATCCGGCCCCGATAACGCTGAATCTGGTCCGGTGTGCAGCGACAGGCCTGCTGGGGATCGCCATCGTAGCCACAGGGGCAGGGGTTCATTGCCGTAATGAGCTGAAATCGAGCCGGGAAACGCAGCTGCTGACTGGCTCGGGAGATCATCACTTCGCCGGATTCCATCGGTTCGCGCAGGACTTCCAATACTTTTCGCGGGTACTCCGGGAGTTCGTCGAGAAACAAAATGCCGCGATCCGCCAGGCTGATTTCGCCGGGGCGCGGATTGCTGCCACCACCCACCAAGGCGACCGCTGAAGCCGTGTGATGAGGTGCGCGAAACGGGCGCTGCAGGCTAAGCGGCTTGCCGACGATCGATTGCATGATCGCGATATCCCGCTGCTCATGTTCAGTGAGTGGCGGCAGAATGCCTCGAAGCCGGTTGGCGAGCAGTGTTTTTCCCGTACCGGGAGGGCCGCTGAACAGCAGGCTGTGTCCCCCTGCTGCGGCAATTTCCAGCGCGCGCCTTGCCAGCAGTTGCCCTCTTACATCACTCAAGTCCGGGTAGGATGCCTCTCCCGGCGTCCCGATGGCGGGTGTTTCTGCGTCGGGCAAAGGTAGCTGTCCACTCAGGAAGGCCACAACCGCCAACAAGTCTGGCGCTTCTTTTAATGTGTCCGCGGCGATCAGTGCATCGAGACCGCTGTTGGCCGTGGGCAAAACCAGTTGGTGTCCCGCGTCGGCACAGGCCAAGGCGGCGGGCAGGGCAGCGTGAACCTGACGCAAATCGCCGCTCAGCCCCAGTTCCCCAATGAACTCGAACCCGTCGGTTTGAGCCTGCTTCAGCTGGCCGGTGGCGAGCAGAATACCGATGGCGATCGGCAGGTCAAAGCGACCACCCTCCTTGGGTAAGTCGGCCGGGGCGAGGTTGACGGTAATGCGACTGACGGGAAACTCAAAGCGGGAATTAATCAGTGCAGATCGCACCCGGTCCTTGGCTTCGCGCACGGTCGCCTCGGGGAGCCCGACGATATTAAAAGCGGGCAGTCCGGCGGAAAGGTGAACTTCTATCGTGATGAGCGGTGCATCAATGCCGAGTCGTGCCCGGCTGAGAACGGTGGCAAGTGGCATGGCAGCATCCCTGCGTATGACGATTCTGCATCCTGCGGAATCGTTAGCGGATTATTGGCCGGTCTGTTCGGCGTCGATCTGTGCGGTAAGTTCTGCAAGTTGTTTTTCGAGCGCTTCCACTCGAGCGCGGGTCCGCTGAAGAACCGCCACTTGGGCATCGAATTCATCGCGGGAAACCACATTCATCTTGCTGAAGCCACTCTGCAACAGTACCTGGAGCTTGGCTTCCATATCCTGCTGTATGTCCGGACCTTGGCTGATCAGGCGGCTGGCCTGTTCGGCCAGTTGAGAAATGAAGTCGGGTTTTGCCATCTGAGATTCCTCACTGCGATGCCGGAAGTTTAGCGTATTTAGCGGTTCGATAGCAGGCGGCTGTGGCGTTAACGCTACGCAACTGTCCTGCGACGGGCGGGCCTGGGAGATGTGATGAATAACGAATTTCTTATGTGGGGCCAAAATGGGGCGTGCTTTTGCCTTGGGGTAGAGATTGCAGACGTAGGCAAGTGCAAGGTGGTTGTTTTTTGCACTATTTGTGTGCGTTTTGTGGCCTCCTTTCATTTGGCATGGGTTTTTTTGGTGCGCAAAGCGCCTTTTTAGCCAAGAAATCTCCAAAAAATGCCCTTTTTTAGCAGTGATTTTTTCTGGCACACCCTGTGCATAGTGGTAGTGCATGTGAAGTTCAGGGCGCTCCCCTAAACCGCATATCTAAAGAAGACTGAAGACAATATTTGGAGACTAGAACATGAACGCTTGGAAAAAAATGCTTGGTGTTGCTGTGGTAACCACTGCTCCGATGGCTGCCTCGGCGGGAGAAATCAGCGGTAATGTTGCCTGGACAACCGACTACTCCTTCCGCGGTGTATCACAAACCAACGAGAAAATGGCCGTACAAGGCGGCTTTGATTATGGCTTTGAAAGCGGTGCCTATGTAGGCGTTTGGGCATCGAACGTTAACTTCTCTGACGGCAAAAGCTCTGTAGAACAGAACAGCACTGAAACTGACTACTATGTTGGCTATGCCTTCAATGCTTCAGAGTCAGTAAGTGTGGATCTGTCTGTATGGCAGTTCACCTATCCCGGTGCTGAGTCCGCGTCTAACTACCAAGAGTATGTTGCGTCGGTGTCAGTCGCAGACTTCACTTTCGGCCTGGTTTACTCACCTGATTACTTCGGCGAGGGCATTATTGACGGAGGTAATGGTTCTGCGACGGTAATTAGCGTTGACTACAGTTTGGCGCTGCAAGAGAACATGAGCATGGATTTCCATGTTGGCCAAACCACGACTGAAGAAGACGGCATCGTAGACGGCGATGACAGCTACGTGGATTACCTGATCGGCCTGAACTACGATGTTGCGGGTGTCACACTGTCTCTGGCCTACGTTGGCACAGACATCGGCAGTGGTAGCGACAACGACGAAGATCGCGCCATCTTCACCATCTCAAAAAGCCTGTAAACACACCTTGCGGGCGCCTGCCGCCCGCACTTAACCGGTTTTCAGCAGGAGATAACCATGAAATTAATCACAGCGATTATTAAACCCTTCAAACTTGACGATGTGCGGGAATCGCTTTCCGACATCGGTGTGCACGGCATCACTGTCACGGAAGTTAAGGGCTTTGGTCGCCAGAAAGGGCACACCGAGCTGTATCGTGGCGCGGAATATGTTGTCGACTTTCTGCCCAAAGTAAAAATTGAAGTTGCCGTTGCTGACGGCGCCGTGGATTCAACCATTGAGGCCATCAGCAAATCCGCTAACACCGGCAAAATCGGTGACGGCAAGATCTTTGTTTCTGCACTGGAACAAGTGATCCGTATCCGTACCGGCGAGACCGGCGAAGAAGCGATTTAAGTTTTTAAGGTAGAGCTGATGGCGCTGCCGACAACAAATTAATACAGATTTCTCTTTCCCTTTGGAGGGCACGTGATGGAAGACATCATACAAGTCAAATACGCCCTGGACACATTCTATTTTCTTGTCTGTGGCGCGTTGGTAATGTGGATGGCGGCTGGTTTCGCCATGCTGGAGTCGGGCCTCGTCCGCTCTAAAAACACGACTGAAATTCTCACCAAGAACATCTCTCTGTTCGCCATCGCATGTACCATGTACCTGCTGTGCGGCTACACCATCATGTACGGTGGTTCCGAGAGCGGTATCCTGCCTGACAGCTGGTTCGGTAACAGCATCTCTGATGCCTCTGTCGAAGAAGTGCTGGCGTCTGACGGCGAGATTTACTACTCCGGTTCTTCTGACTTCTTCTTCCAGGTTGTCTTCGTGGCGACTGCCATGTCGATCGTCTCTGGCGCCGTCGCTGAGCGTATGAAGCTGTGGGCTTTCCTGGCCTTCGCGATTGTGATGACTGGCGTCATCTACCCGCTGCAAGGCTCTTGGAGCTGGGGCGGTGGCTTCCTGTCTGAAGCGGGCTTCTCTGACTTCGCAGGTTCGGGCATTGTTCACATGTGTGGCGCTGCTGCAGCACTGGCCGGTGTGGTCTTCCTGGGCGCTCGTAAAGGCAAATACGGCCCGAATGGTCAAACCAACGCGATCCCCGGTGCAAACCTGCCGCTGGCAACACTGGGTACCTTCATCCTGTGGATGGGTTGGTTCGGCTTCAACGGCGGTTCTGAGCTGATGGTGTCCAACATCGACGAAGCTAACGCAACTGCGCAGGTGTTCGTGAACACCAATGCGGCGGCAAGTGGTGGTCTGATTGCTGCTCTGCTGGTTGCCCGGGTTCTGTTCGGTAAAGCTGACTTGACCATGGCTCTGAACGGCGCACTGGCTGGCCTGGTTGCCATCACCGCTGATCCGCTGTCTCCCGGACCGCTTGTCGCGACTCTGATCGGTGCTGTTGGTGGTGTACTGGTTGTGTTCTCCATCCTGGCGCTGGACAAAGTCAAAATCGACGACCCCGTCGGTGCGATCTCTGTGCACGGTGTGGTAGGTCTCTGGGGTGTGATGGCTGTGCCGCTGACTAACAGCGACGCCAGCTTCGGTGCCCAGATCTACGGTGCGGTTGTCATCTTCGCCTGGACCTTCATCGCAAGCTCAGTCGTGTGGCTGATCATCAAAGCGATCATGGGTCTGCGTGTGACCGAAGAGGAAGAATACGAGGGTGTCGACCTGTCCGAGTGTGGCATGGAAGCGTACCCCGAGTTTACCAAAAACGCGTAACCACTCAGGTCTTGCAGAGGGCGCTCAATGAGCGCCCTTTTTTTTGCGTGGCGTTTGCGAACGATGAACGGCTCGGCTTGCCTTGGCTGCGGGGCTGGGCTAAGTTAGCCGCCATTGAGTCAAATTTGGAGTATGTTTCGCCATGAAATTGGTCAGTGCAATCATTAAACCGTTCAAGCTCGACGATGTTCGTGCGGCGCTTTCCGAAATCGGGGTTCAGGGCGTGACCGTGACCGAGGTAAAGGGCTTTGGCCGCCAGAAAGGGCACACCGAGCTGTATCGTGGGGCTGAGTATGTTGTGGACTTTCTGCCCAAAGTTAAGCTGGAAATTGCGATCGGTGATGAGCAGGTTGATAAAGTGATCGATTCGATCACCAAGGCTGCCAACACCGGCAAAATTGGCGACGGCAAAATTTTTGTTAGCCCGCTGGAGCAAGTGATCCGGATTCGCACGGGCGAGACGGGCGAAGAAGCGATTTAATTCCCGGCTAACGGGACTTTCGAGATGGCGCTGCGGCGCCATTTTTTATGCCTGCTGTGGCGGGGTATTTTCAATATATTTCTATTTTTCTTCGGATGTTTTTCTCATAACAAAAAAGCCTAACGACCCGCTTGTCAGACGATATTTCTCCGCAGTATAAATGCCGCAAACGGTGATTTCTTCACGCTCGGAGGGTAGTGAGATGGGATCGAAAGTCCGTGAAGTCGAAAGCAAAAAGCACCATGTGAACAGCGCTGTTCCAGCGATGACCAACCATGACCGTATGCGTGAGCAACTCGCTCGCGATGTGGAGAGTTTTCTCTCCCAGGGCGGCCATATCACTCACCTTGAGCCCCATGTGCGTAGCGGCTATCTCAACGACGGTGATCAGGACGGCTTCTGATCAGCGGAGCTGCTGCAGTTCATCGAGCAGCGCGGGTAGCTGGCGCCAATCGTCAAAGTAGCCCTCGGCGCCTTCATGTCGGGGGCGGTCCACACCGGGCATCAAGGCTTGCACTGCTCTTAACCCTGCGTTGAGCGCGCCGTGAACATCGTCCTTTGGGTGATCGCCGATGTGCAGCACATGGCCTGGCGTATATCCTGCTGCGTCGCAGGCCGCCTCAAAAGCCGCCGCGTGGGGTTTGCTGACCCCGATATCCTCGGCCTTCAGGCTGGCTTTGAAAAAGCGGCTGCAAGGCAGGCAGCTCAGGTCGGCATTGCCATTCGTTAAACTCACCAGCACGTATCGTTGGCTAAGCACTTCCAGAACGGCTTCCACATCGTCGAATAGCGAAACTCGCTGGCGCGCGTCGAGGAAGTCGGCGAATACCGCGTTGGCGATGGCTTCGCTCTGTTCCCCATAGTCGCAGCTCTGCAGCGCCTGGATCAGGCTGATACGGCGCCAGTCACTGATGTGGTGCCGCAGGTCGGGTCGGTGCTGCAGCAAGGCGATACGCTGCTGACGGAGGTCGTCCGGTGTATAGCGGGCTACCAACCGGGGCGCCCGCCTCTCCAGCTCACGGTAGAAAACGGCTTCGGCGTGCTCCAAGACCGGTCGGCTTGGCCAGAAGGTATCGTCGAGGTCGAAGCTGATGGCGTGGATGCGGCCCATGCTTAATCCTTTTTTCTCCGTCGTCCAGCGCGGGGGTGGGCTTGGTCATACACCCGCGACAGATGTTGAAAATCGAGATGGGTGTACACCTGCGTCGTCGACAGATTGGCGTGCCCGAGTAATTCCTGTACGCCGCGCAGGTCGCTGCTGGATTCCAGCAAGTGACTGGCAAAGGAGTGCCTCAGCATGTGCGGGTGAAGATTTTCGGGGATACCCTGTTGTCGGGCCCGATATTTCAAGCGCTGCTGGATAGCGCGATGCCCCAGCCGCCGCCCTTGCAGGCTGGTGAACAGTGCCTCGTTGTCACTGTGTGGCCGAATGCGCAGCCAGGCATTCAGCGCGCGTACGGCCATTCGTCCCACCGGCAGGTGGCGACTTTTCCTGCCTTTGCCCGTGACCAGGACAAGGCCTTCGCGTAGGTCTAGATCACCCAAATCCAGCGAAGCCAGTTCAGCGAGACGCAGTCCGGAGGAATAAAACAGCTCCAGTATGGCGCGATCGCGAAGGTCGATGGGCTCGTCACCGGGAAAAGCGAGTAGCTGGTTGACCCGGTCCGCATCCAGCGTTTTGGGTAAGGGGCGACCACGTTTGGGCGCCGCGATACCTTCGGCAGGGTTACGTTTGGCGCCGTGGTAACGCATTTGATGCTTGTAAAAGCTTCGCAGTGAAGACAGTAGCCGCTGGATACTGGCTGGCGAGGCCTTGTGACTGCGCTGTGCGGCAACAAGCTGGCGGATGTGTCCGCTGTCGAGCTGCGCGCTGTCTGTAAAATGGTGTTGAGCGCAAAAGCTTTCCAGCGTCACGAGATCGCGTCGGTAGGCCTCCAGCGTGTGTGGAGACAAGCGGCGAACATTGGCCTGGTAGCGGAGAAACTCTTGAACCTGTTCCTGCAATGGCATGGTGCGATCTTGTCTGAAAGATGCGCACAGCTTAGGGCTGTGCGGGAAGAACGGCAAGCTGGCGTCGAACTATGCGATGCATTCCGGCTTCCAATCCGGCGTTATTGTGGTACAAACAGAAACGATGGCTGTGAAGACAATAAACACAACAGAGAAGCCTATGAACGCTCCACGTATGCCGCAGATTCACGAATCGCCTCCCTGGTGGCGGACCCTGCCGGAAGACTTCTACTGTCAATCGGATGGCACAGAGCTGGATGGCGAGTCGCCCATTCAGGTATACAGCACTGCCGCTGCGGATCGGGCACTGCGCAGTGTGTTGGGCTGCGCGATCAGCGCGTCGCTGCTGCCTAAACTGGCGCTGCAGCCTCGGCTGTTGTCGGATGAGCGGCAGGCCATGGATTTTTATGCCGCACTGGCAGAACAGCGGGATGCGGATCGGGTTTTCCCTGTGCCGCCCGCGGTCAATGTCTGTGCGCAGTCGCCATCGCGCTGGCAGCGTTGGCGAGAGCCGGCTCCTACCTCGCTGCTCAGCTTCGACAGTCCATTCGAGCCGTTAAATCCGGAGATGACCGATCGCTACTTGGCGAATCGGCGGAACCGGCGTGCTGAGGTGCAGCTCTGGAGTCATCCGGAAGGGCCGCGCCCCACATTAATTTTTGTGCACGGTGTGGTTGCCAGCGATTATCGTTTTAACAGTCGCTTTTTCTCGCTGCCTTGGTTCTATGAGCGCGGCTACGATATTGCCCTGTTCACCATTCCCTTCCACGGAAGTCGGGCAGAGCGACGTTCGCTGTTCAGTGGTCAGGGGCTGTTTAGCGGTGGTTTCTCGCAGCTCGCTGAGGGAATGTTGCAGTCGATCTGTGACTTGCGCGTGCTGTTTGATTATCTGGTTGCGCGGGGCGCACCGCATGTGGGGATTTCCGGCCTCAGCTTGGGGGGGTATCTCAGCGCTCTGATGGCTGTTGTCGAACCGCGTCTCGCGTTCTGTATTCCTAACTCGCCACTGGTGGCGCCCGTCGACACTATTCGCAGTTGGCAGCCGACCAGGAGCTTTATGGAATTGATCCAGCAGCGCTCAGGCCTGTCTGCTCAGGATCTGCGGCGGGGCATGGCGGTTCACAGCCCGCTGAGCTACCAGCCGGTACTCAACCCGGAGCGAGTGATGATTATCGGCGGTGCGGGGGATCGCTTCACACCGCCGCGATTTGTCCGGCTGCTGCATGCCCACTGGCCCGATAGCTACCTGCACTGGTTTCCGGGCAACCACTTACTGCATTTTGGTCGCCAGCAATACTTGCAGCTGATGCTGTCATTTATGGACAGCCACTGCCAGGGCGCGACATTGCAGGAGCGCGGCCTGGCGTAAATCAGCTGGCAATCGGCGGATCTTCTCCCGGCGCAGGCGGGTACGACTCTGGTTCAAACTCTTCCAGGAATTCACTGTAGTGTTGCAGTGCTTCTTCGATGTCGGCTTTGTACTTGGCAATGTGGAACAGCGCGTCGCCCTCGTAAATTAACGGCAAATAACTCCGGCCAATCACAATGCCGGCCTCATGGGCACAGATTTCCACATCGCCACCGCTGTCGCTGATGGGGTCGGAAATCACGCCGATCACTTCACCGGCTTTGACGAAGGCGCCCAGCGGGACCAGCGCGCGGAGTACCCCGCTGACCGTCGCGCGAACCCAGTAGGACTGGTTGGTGACCATCGGTGTGCGGCGCGGTTTTTTACTGCGTGAGGCGGGCAACATACCGATGTGACGCATCACATTAATAATCCCCGAGACCCCGGCGCGAATGGCTACTTCATCGAAGCGCAGCGCTTCGCCAGCCTCGTAGAGCAGCACGGGAATATCCTGCTCACTGGCTACTGCGCGCAGCGAGCCATCGCGGGTTTTGGCGTGCAGCATGACCGGTGCCGCAAAGGCTTCGGCCATACCGCGGGTTGTTTCGTCCTGAAGGTCGGCGCGAATCTGAGGCAGATTGCCGCGATGGCGAGCGCCGGTGTGCAGGTCGATACCGTAGTCGCATTGAGCAACCACCTCATTGTAAAAACTGTGCGCAACGCGGCCGGCCAGAGAGCTTTTCGGCGAGCCGGGAAAGGAACGGTTGAGGTCGCGCCCATCCGGCAGGTAGCGGTTATTGTTCAGAAAACCGTGAACGTTGACGATGGGAATGGCGACCAGCGTGCCGCGCAGAGACCGCAGCGCACGGTGTTGCAATAGCCGCCTGACGATTTCTACCCCGTTGATTTCATCGCCGTGAATGGCCGCACTGACAAACAGCGTGGGGCCTTCACGTTTACTGCGTACCGCCTTGATGGTGATGGACAGTTCGGTATGGGTATAGAGCTTGGCGACAGGCAGTTCGATCTGCTGTCGTGTGCCGGGCAGGATCTCTGTCCCGGCAATCATCAGTTTTTTGGCTTTGGTGGCCTGTCGGCGGCGTGTGGACTTAGTGCCTCGCGGTTCGGTCACTCATTAGCTCCCCTGGGACGTGACCGATTGATTCTACACTGCTTTTGTCTCAGATCAGCCCTTGCCGCGGGTTTTGTTTTTATAGGGCGCGGCATTTTCTTCAATAAATTTAATGATCTCGCCCGCGACGTTTTTGCGGCTGGCATTTTCGATGCCTTCGAGCCCCGGCGAGGAGTTGACCTCCATTACCAGCGGACCGCGGGAGGAGCGCAGAATATCGACCCCCGCCACATTCAGCCCCATGATTTGGGCGGCTTTGACGGCGGTGGCCCGCTCTGCCGGAGTCAGTTTGGTCAGCTCGGCGGTGCCGCCACGGTGCAGGTTAGAGCGAAACTCGCCATTGGAGGCCGTGCGTTGCATGGCGGCAACGACGCGGCGGCCAATCACCAGACAGCGTACATCGGAGCCCCCCGCTTCCTTGATGAACTCTTGAACCAGAAAGTCCGCCTTCAATTCCCGGAAGGCATCGATAACACTCTCTGCGGCTTTGGCGGTTTCTGCGAGCACCACACCACGGCCCTGGGTGCCGGCCAGCAGTTTAACGACGACCGGTGCGCCGCCCACCAATTTGATCAGCTCCTTGGTGTTGTGAACATCGTGAGCAAAACTGGTAACCGGCATGCCGATATTCTTGCGAGATAACAGTTGCAGTGCCCGCAGCTTGTCGCGGGACCGGCCGAGAGCGACCGACTCGGTCAGGCTGTAAGTGCCCATCATTTCAAACTGGCGGATAACGGCCAGGCCATAGGTCGTGATGGACGCGCCAATGCGGGGGATGACGGCGTCGAAGCCTTCCAGCTTTTCGCCCTTATACCAGATGGCCGGCTCGTTGGAGCTGAGTTCCATATAGCATTTCAATGTGTCGAGCACGCGCACTTCATGCCCGCGTTCCTTGCAGGCTTCCACCAGACGGCTGGTGGAGTAAAGACGGCTGTTGCGCGACAGTATGGCGATTTTCATGCTGACTCTCTCTCGGCGCATTGCGCCTGTTTGCTGCTGAATGATTATTGGGCCTGGCTGACGCAGTAGGACCGGCTGGGATCCACAACATAGCGTCCGGACATTGCTGTGCGACCGATTAACATGCGAAACAACATGTCAGAACGGTCGGCCAGCGTCACCTCTGCGACAATGTGTTCGTCGCCGAGTTGCAATGCCGTTTCAATCACATAGCGCATACTGCGATGGCCGCCGGAATCGGTGACCTGCCGGTAGTCTTTAACTTTTGCCCGGCAGCAGATTGTCTCGTCGTTGTCGTGCTGATGGGGATGGATTTTGAAGTTCACCCAGAGCTGACCGTCGATGTCTTCGGTTTGAATGTCGAAGGCGTGCAGCGAAGAGCTGCGGGCGCCGGTATCCACTTTGGCCTTGAGTCGCGCTATGCCTAATTCTGGCAGACATACCCACTCGCGCCAGCCCAGCACGGTTTGTGTAGATGGTGATGTTGTCAAAATCTGTTCCTGTCACGGCTGAATGCTAAACCTCTGTGCCAATGACAGTAGCACAGGGGCGGCGATTATGCGTGAACGGGGGAAACGGGAGAAGTGAAATTTTAAAGAAGGGCAGCCGCCTGGGGGCGGCTGCCTGAGGGGCTTACTTACGGATCATGGTGTTGAGGGTTTTCTCGGCTTTTTCCCCATAGGGAGGCAGCATGCCACCCAGTTTCTGGAAGTTGACGCCGCTCTGTTTGTACACCGCCTTGGCGTGGCTGAAGGTAAGGAAGCCATCTTTGCCGTGATAGTAGCCCATGCCGCTGGGGCCGATGCCGCCAAAGGGCAGGTCTTCACAGCTCACGTGGAAAATGACGTCGTTGATGGTCACCGCGCCGCTGGTGCTGCGATCGAGAATGCGGCGTTGTTCCGCCTCGTTCTTGCCAAAATAGTACAGAGCCAGCGGCCGTGGACGGGCATTGATATAGTCCAGACAGTCGTCGACACTGCGGTAGCTCTTCACGCAGACAATCGGACCAAACAGCTCCTCCTGCATTACCTTCAGCTCATCACTGGGGTTCACGACCAGTGTCAGCGGCAATTTGTGGGTGCCGCTTTGCTGGCTGAAATCTTCATTGGCGGGGTTGAACTCGCGGATATCCGCCCCCTGCTCACGGGCATCGGCCAGATAGCTTTGCAGGCGCTGATAGTGGCGGGCGTTAACCACGGAGCTGTAATCGGGGTTGTTCAGCAGTGAGCTGAACAAGGTGCCGAGATAATTCATGGTGCCGCTGACAAATTCCTCCAGCTTGGCCTCTGGCACCAAAATGTAATCGGGCGACAGACAAACCTGGCCGACGTTGAGGATTTTGCCGTTGACAATACGCTCAATGGCCTCGTTCATCGGGTAACTGTCGCTGATAATCACCGGCGACTTGCCGCCCAGCTCCAGCGTCACCGGCGTGAGGTTGTCGGCAGCGGCGCGCATAATGTGGCGGGCAATGGATGTCGCGCCGGTAAAAATAATGTGGTCGAAGGGGGCCGCCGAGAAGCTGGCGCCCACGTCCGGACCGCCGTTGATGGCAACCAGTTCTTCGGGCTTGAAATACTTGGCAATTAACTGCTCCATCAGCTCGCCGGTTTGAGGGGTGACTTCCGAGCACTTGATCATGGCGCGGTTACCGGCAGCAAAAATACCGGCGAGCGGGGCGAAAATAGTGTTAACGGGGAAGTTCCAGGTGCCGATAATGCCGATCACGCCCTTGGGCTGGAACTCCACGCGGGCCTTGGCTCCCAGCAGGTTCATCGGAAACGGTGCTTTACGTTTTTCCGTCTTCATCCACTTTTTCAGGTGCTTTTTGCTGTATTTCAGGCACTCAATAGTGGCGTAGATGTCAGACATCAGTGACTGGTGGCTGCTGCGGTGACCGAAGTCAGCGCTGAGCGCATCAACAATGGCATCGCGGTTGTCGAAAACAAGATCAATGGCGCGCTGCAGTCGGTCGATACGCGTTTCTGCGCTGACCGCGCCTTCGGCAAGGTAGGCATTGCGTTGTGCGTTGAGGAGGCGCTGAATCATATCAGCGGCATTATTATCAACCTGGCTGTTCATAGTGTTTCTCCCGCTTAAACTTGTTGGTTGTCAGTCTGTATTGTTATTGACGGGACGCTGCCCGTCTTGGTTGTCTCCCCACCCATGGTTATGGGTAAGGAGGCTCAGGAACATCGCTCACAAGGACTATATGCCCATGAATGCTATTTCCAGAATTTTGCTTTGCCTGTCGTTAACCACGCCGCTGCTCGCCTGTGCTGGCGAGACGCCCGAGAAGCCCCATGTTTCGGTGCAGGGATATGCCGAAGTTGAGGCGTTGCCTGACAGTGCTGAGCTGACTTTGCAGATTGTCGCTACCCGCGATTCTGCGGCAGACGCCAAGGCCGACGTCGACCGCCGTGTTGCCAAGGTACTGGCGGCGGCACGGGGTCAAAATATTACGGATGACGCGATTCGCGCCTCGCAGATTCGTGTTGCACCCGATTACCAGTGGGAAGACGGCACGCGTCAGCTCAAGGGGCAGCGCGTTGAGCGCGAGGTGGTGATTGAATTGGCTGACCTGGAGCGCTACGGCGCGTTGGTGGATGCGCTGGTGGAGGCGGGTATCGACGAGCTGGGGAATGTTCGTTTCCTGGTATCCCAGCGCGAGGCGTTGGCCGCGCAGGCTCTCAAGGCGGCGGTGGCCGATGGTCGCGAGCGGGCGGCGCTGCTGGCCGGGGAACTGGGCAGCAAGCTCGATAAAATCTACAGCATCAATGCCAATGCGACGCCGATTCAGCCTCGCGCCGATCGCGCGGTCATGATGATGGAGGCCAAGGCGGCCGATGCGCCAATGCTGCTGGGGAAAGAGACCATCTCTGCACGGGTGTCGCTGGTGTTCACTCTGGATTGAGTGGGCATAAAAAAAGCACCCAGATTCTGGGTGCCAAGCGGGGGTGCTACTATGGAGACGGTTGCGTCGAGGGGCGGGGTGCGCCGCTCTCTTCAAACATGGTTCCATCATAGTGCGACCCCTCATGTCACAATATTCGTAAATGTGCCTAGCGCCGTAATCACTGACCGAGACCCCGCTCAGAGTTTGTCGCGAAAGCGAAGTAACTGCTCCGGTGCACGATTGAAATCGAACACGGTATCGGGCAGTCGAACGGCTTTCTCGATTTGTGGTGAGGTGTAGGTATAGCAGGCGCCATACATATAGTCGCGGGCGTCATTGGCCGCTTCGCCGGCAATGGCGTTGAGATTGTAGCGGCGGGCGCTGGCGACAAAATAGCCTTTTTGCAGCGCAAAGGCGGCGCGTTTGGCGTCGCCACTGAAGGTCGTGCCGGCCCATTTAGTGAAGCCTTTGAACAGCACGTTTCCCGCCAGCGCTTCCGGGGCCTGAATCACCCAGTCGCGACACAGCCAGCGGTGTACCAGCTCACCATCTACACAGATTTCCGCGGCATTGGGGGCATCCCCCTGTTCATCGTCGATACGGATTTCATAGTTTCGCTCTCCCGGCCCCCTCGCCGCTTGGGCGATCGCCAGCAGTGCCAGGTCGTAGAGATGTGTGCAGTTAGCGGTCGGATTGCTGTTGGCGATCAGCAGATCGCTGTCATCACTGATGGGCAGACCGCGTAATGCCTGTAATGGCTCGACTGCACCGGGGCAGGTGCTGAAGGGGATGCGCAGCGTTTCGGCGTGAATCGCCGTAAGCTGCTGGCCATCGTGCTGCAGTGTGAGACGAAAGGCGTGGTGATGGTCTTCCAACTCTGCCAACACCTCTGACTCACTGGCCCGCAAGCGAATATGGCGACGGAAACAGCCCTCGCCGTACTCCGGGTTCAGTGGGTAATCGTTAAATGTCGACATGCTGCTCCTCCACACTAGACTGTCAGATACTAATCGCTTCCGGTGGAAAGCGATTGACCGTTTCGGTCTTTTTGGTTGACGCTTGGGGTCAGCGAAGAATGCACAAATAAGAGGAAATGGAATGTTGCGAGGATATCTGGGCTTTCTGGCGCTCGTTTGGGCGGGAATTGGTCTGGTGTTATTGGTGATGCCGGAGGCCCTGGAGGGCTATGCCGGCGTGCGAGCGGAGAGTGGTGTGGCCAAGGCCGAGTTGCGTGCCATGTATGGCGGTCTGAGTCTGGCGGTTGCCATGGCGACGTCGATGGCGTTGATCCGGGCCTGCTGGCAATTTCCGGTACTGTTTATGCACGCGGTGTTGTGTGTCGGTTTGGCCGGAGGTCGCCTTGCGGGCCTGTTTCTGGATGATGCCGGATCCCCGTATACCTATGGTGCGCTGAGCTTTGAAGTGGGCTCGGCGCTGATTTCTATCCTCTTGCTGCGCAAGGTTCAGCCCGCTCAGGAGACTTGAGATGGACGAATATCAACAGTTGGTCAGCGTCATTTCCCTGACTATGGGCGTGGCCTGGGCCAGTGGTATCAACCTCTATGCAGCAATTCTCGTGTTGGGGCTCGGTGGTGCCAGCGGCGGCATTGCTCTGCCTGAGAGTTTGGATATCGTACAGAGCCCCCCGGTGATTATGGCGGCGGGATTGATGTTCGCTGTTGAGTTCTTTGCCGATAAGATTCCCGGTGTGGATACTGGCTGGGATGCCCTGCATACGTTTATTCGCATTCCCGCCGGCGCCTTGTTGGCCGCAAACAGCGTGGGTGATGTCAGCCCGGCACTGCAACTGGCGGCGGGTATTGTCGGGGGATCGGTCAGCTCGGTTACCCACGCCGCCAAGGCCAGCACGCGGGTGATGATCAATACCTCACCCGAGCCGGTTACGAACTGGGCGGCGTCCATCAGTGAGGATCTCGCCGTATTCGGCGGCCTGTGGCTGGCGTTAAATCACCCCATGCTGTTTTTGGCGCTGTTTGTACTGTTTCTGTTGCTGCTTATTTGGCTGCTGCCGAAGCTGTGGCGTGGCATCGCCCGGCTGTTGCGCAAGATCGGGCAATGGCTGGGGCTGACTGATGTGATGCGCGAGGAAATCAATCCGGGACCGGAGGAAGCCGCGGCATTCACCGAGGAGCTGCAGCAAGTGGAGCGTATGCATCGAGAGGGCAGTCTGACCGACGAGGAATTTGCCCAGGCTAAGCGACGGTTGTTGAACAGTTGACGGATGGTGTGACATTAATCACATAATGTGACGATCACCTCGTTGCTGCGCAGTAATCGGCGGGCGGCGCTGTAAAAATAGCGGCTACCTCTGCCGCAGACCAAGGATGACTCGTTACATGCAACGCCTTCGCCCACATTGCCAGGCCGTACTGTTGCTTGCGGCCGCGAGCCTGATGCCGGTCAACCTTGCCCGGGCAGGCTTGCTGCTGGATTTGACTGAACGTCTGGGGCTGATGCCGGTGGTGGAAGGCCTCAGCGATACCACGGGTCTGGCTCTCGACGATATCGTGCTCGGCTTGGATGCCGCCCTGTCGGTTCCGGGTGCGGATATGGCAGCGATGCCCTTGGCGCCTGCCGATATGGGAATGAGTTCCGCGCAGATGGCAGACCTTGCCGCCATGGATGAGCCGGCCACATTGTCTGCCGGGGAGTTAGCGGCGCTTTCTGCGGCGGTGGACAGCCCGCTGGCCAATGCCGGTGATCAACCTGCCTTGCACACCCCGCAGCCGCTCAGCCCCACTCTGGAGCTGGCCTATGCGCAAACGGCCGGTCAGCGCTGTGTCGACAGCGATGCCGATGGAATCTGTGATCGTGATGATCAGTGTCGCAGCACGCCACCGGGGCAGCGGGTCATGGCCAATGGCTGCCACCTTGATGCAGCCGCGCCCTTGCGACTGGACGGTGTCCACTTTGCCAATAACCGCTGGACGTTGGACAGCGCCGCTCATCGAGAGCTTCAGCAGGTCATCGCCATTTTGAGGGATACCGGTCCAGGCGCTGTTGAAATTGCCGGGCATACCGACGCCCGTGGCAGTGCGCAATACAATCTGGCGCTGTCGGAAAAGCGCGCCGAGGCTGTGCGTCGTTATCTGATCGAGGCGGGCATTCCCGCCCAGCGTCTGCGCGCTCGCGGCTACGGCGAGTCACAGCCCCTGCGCAGCGGTAATGATGCGAGCAGTTATGCGGCTAACCGCCGTGTTGAACTGCGCCTGCAGCCCCGCTAATCCCACACCAATGTTCAATGAGTCCCCGCATAAGGAGCACGCACATGGCGATTGACCTGCCTCCGGTCATGCCCCCACAACTGGCTACACAGGAACAGATTCAGCAGGCCGAGCGCTTTGAGGGTGCCGTGGTTGAGCGACGGATTAATGGTGTGTTGCTGCGGGTGATGAACGCGCCGTATCTCTCTGCAGAGCAGCTGCAAGCGCTGTTGGCCGAGGCCGATAGCCCCTCCGCCGCCATTACGGCACTGGGTCGTCGTTACTACAGTATGGGGCAGTTGCTGGTATCGCTGCAGTACTACCGTATTGGTGACACGGTTACGGTGATGGTCGACCAGAGCCGGGTGCAGGGCTTGCGCGGTAATCCCAGAGTGACGCATTTCTTTGGCGGTTTGGTCGGCGATGCCGATCTTCAGCTCCATGAGTTTGACCGGGCCCGTGTCCCGGCTAATATCTACTCTCAGCGGGCGGGGCTGGACTACCAGATCAGCTACGAGCATCACCCCGATCAGGCGGTGATTCTGGATTTTATCGAGCAGCCGGCGGCCGAGCCGGATGCCGGCGATCTGGGTGTTGAAGTGAACAATCAGGGTAGCCGTTTTCTGGGTCGCTATTTCGCCCAGCTTGACGGTGCGCGGCGTTTTTCCACGGGGACGGAATTGCGCGGCGCCTACCGCACCGTGGTGAGCGACTGGGGCGAGGCCCGGGATGGCGATGATTACCACCAGTTCTCGCTGGGTGTCGATCAGCCGCTGCGCTATGGGGTCTATGGCATCGAGGCGTCACATATTCAGTACAAGCGCCGCTTTGAGGTGGAAAACGTAGCGGGGGGTGGTTTCTGTTTGCCACCGTTGATCCCCTGTACCCCTGTCACACAAACACAGGTGCTGCCACTCGAAGCCGAGATCAGCGAAGTGACTTTGCAGGGTGAGCAGCTCCTGTACAGTAATCCACTGCGACGACTGAACCTTTTCGAGCGTTTAAGTTATGTGGACTCTGAAATCTCGCCAGAACAAGGCGGCGACGCTTTGCTGGATGAGAAGTACGCTGCGCTTGAAGTCGGGGCGCGTTACACCATGCGCGAGACACTGTTCGGGAAACCGGCGGTTGCACGCATTGAACTGGCGGCGAAGGCGGGGCTGTCTGATGATGACGGAAGCTTTGGCAGGGAACAGGGCAACGACGTCGCAATTGGCCGCCGCAGCGCAGAGTTTTTGATCGCCAAGCCCGCAGCGGCTCTGAACCTGTCGGTGGCAGAACGCAGTGAGTTGCGGCTGTCATTTCAGGGACAGTGGGTTGACGATGTACAGCTCCCTCAGCAACAACAGTGGGTATTAGGCGGTAGCCAGAGTCTGTCGGCATGGCTGCCGGGCACCTTGATTGGTGATGATGGCTACTTGAGTAGTGTGGCCTTGCAGCGCCGCTATGAGTGGGGGCGTTGGCGGCTAGTCAGCTCGATTTTTGTGGAATACGGCAGTGCCCGCTTCAGTGACAACAACAACGAACTGGGCGACTGGCAGTCGCTGGCCGATGCGGGCGTTGGCTTAACACTGGATACCGATTTTGGGCTGCAGAGCCGACTGCTGGTGGCGACGTCAATTCATGAGGATGTCAGCGATGAAGCGCGCCTCAGTCAGCAGGAAGCTGACTTCTTCTGGACCCTGCGCTGGCAGCTTTAAGCGTCAGTGCCGGTCTTCCAACAACTCCAATAATTGGTCCAGTTGTCCTCGCTGCTCCTCGTTGAGGGGGGCCAGCCAGGTGGCTTGCAGATCGCACAACTTCGTCATCGCGGCTTCGGCAAGCCGGGCTCCTTCCGGACGCAGCTGAACCAGTTGGCTACGGCCATCTTCCGGGTTCTCCGGGCGTTCAATTAAGCCCGCCGCTTCCAGGCGTTTCAGTAATTTGGTCAGGCCACCCGAACTGATGAGCAGGGCTTTGCACAGCGCAGTGGGCGTCACGCGGTGAGGGTAGGGCTGGCGCTTGAGTGCGGCGAGCACGTTGAACTCGCCATGCTGAAGCGACAGTGAACTCAGCAGCTCGCCGCTGAGGCGCCGGTAGTCATCCGCAACCCGGAGTAGTCGCAGTACCGCTGGGTGATTATTGCGGTAGGCAGCGGGCCAGTTGTGGCGCTGATGTTCTCTAAGTTCGCGGATACTTATGCGGCGATCGTCCATTGCAGAGGTAACTTTGTCAGCGGGGAGGTGAGCTATATTATCTTGCTGGAAAGATAAATCCTAGCTACCATGCTGCTCCTTAGCTGTTGGAGCTTCCATGAACACGCGCCCCGTTTCTCTGTCATTCATTTTTTTGCTGGCTGCAGTATTCGCCATGTCGCCGTTGGCTATCGATCTGTATTTGCCGACGATTCCCAGCATTGCGGAGGATTTCGGTGCGCCGGTGCAGCAGCTCGCGATTACCGTCAGCCTGTATATTCTCGGCTTGAGTGTGGGGCAATTTTTCGGCGGGCCACTCAGTGATTACTGGGGGCGCCGTCAGGTGCTGTTTCTCGGTTTGGCCGTTTTTGCTGCTGCCAGCCTGGTTTTGGCCTGGGCGAATACCCTGGAAGTTTTCTGGGGCGCAAGAGTGTTGCAAGCCATTGGTGGTGGATTTGCCGCGGTTGTGGTGCCGGCGATGATCCGTGACAACACGGAAGGCCAGGCGACGGCGAAGCTGTTTTCCCTGATCGCGCTGATTACAATTTTTGCGCCGGGGATTGCGCCGGCATTGGGAACGCTGATTTTCAGCCTATCGGGCTGGCGGGCGGTGTTTGTGGTGTTGACGGTGTACGCCCTGGTTGTGCTGGCGGCAACCTGGCGTTTTTTGCACAGTCCGGCGAGACCACACGTGGCCGTGGGCGCGGCGCCACAAAGTCTCCTGCAGCGGTATCGCCATGTGCTGGGGCACGGCATGGCCATGCGTTATTTGCTGGCGCAGGGCTTGAGTTTCGCTGTGATGATGAGTTTTCTGGTGAACTCGTCACTGGTTTACATTGAACACTATGGGCAGAGTGAATCGATGTTCTCACTGCTGTTTGCCGCCAATATCATCACGCTGGGAGTGGGCAATCGCATCAATGCCTACCTGTTGAATACGGTCTCGCCAGCGAGAATTCTGTTTGGGGCGCTGCTGTTGCAGAGTGGTGCCTGCGTGGCGCTGCTTATTGCCACGCCCTTTGATCCGCCGCTCTGGCTAGTGGTTATGCTGGTGATGCTGAGTATTGGAGCGCTGGGTGGCGCGATGGGGAATTCTCAGGCTTGCTGCCTTCACTTCTTTCCCCACCACAGTGGCATCGCTTCGGCACTGCTGGGCAGTGCGCAATACCTGATTGGTGCGGTGCTAAGCGGTATTTCCACGCGTTTTGTCAGCGAATTGATCTGGCCAATGAGTATTGCCATGGTGGCTTGCGCCCTGTTGGCGTTGCTGTCATTGCCAAGGCCCAGCCGCTTCGAACAGATCCTGGAAAAGGAGCATTCGGCGGCCTAGGACTTAGCTTGTTTTGCAGAGTTCAAGCCAGCGGATAATGCCCTCGCTGAGGTATTTCTGGCGGTGAAGAATAAAGTAAAAATTGCGCCGCAGATCTCTTCCGGGGGTTTTAAGCGCCACAAGGCGGCCGCTGGCGATAGCGCCTTCCAGTGATACCTGAGACAGGCAGCCGATGCCCAGGCCGTTTTCCACTGCCCGCTTGATGGCTTCGGTATGCTGAAGCTCGAGACGAATATCCATACTGGGAAGCAATTCATACATCGCACGATCAAAGGCTTGTCGCGTGCCCGAACCGGGTTCCCGAAGAATCCACTGAGCGCCGCGCAAGTCGTCGTCAGTCAGCAGGGTTTTCGTTGCCAGTGGGTGACGCGGGCTGCAAAACACCTGCAGTTCATCCTCTCGCCACTTGCTGACCTCAAGGTCGGGATGTTGCAGTTCGCCCTCCACCAGCCCCATATCCAGTTTGAAATTCAACACTTGCTGACTGATGGTCTCGGTGTTCGCCACATTGAGTTTCACGCTGGCACTGGGATAGCGCTGGATAAATTCGGCCATCAGGTCCACGGCCAGGTAGTTACCAATGGTCAGCGTTGCACCGATATTCAGTTCGCCGATCCGGTCGTGCTGGCGCAGCGCGCGTTCCAGTGCTTCTGCCTGATCAAGCAGTGCTTCTGCCTGTGGGCGAAGGGCCCGCCCCAGTTCATTGATTTGCAGTCGCTTACCGATGCGATCGAACAATTGGATAGAGAACTGGGTTTCCAGGTCTTTCAGAGCGCTCGACGCTGCCGACTGTGACATGGCGAGCTGTTCAGCGGCGCGGGTGATATTTTCGGTATGAGCTGCTGCGAGAAACACCTGGAGCTGTCGTAGGGTGTAGTGCATATCTGTATCACCGATAATTAAAATCAATATAAGTTGTTTTGCCGATATAATAGTTCCGCCGTACAGTGACTGCAACGACAAACACCTGCCTTGGTGAAAGTGCAGGGTGCAGAGACTGAAGAAAGGAGCGAGAGATGAGCAATATCATTGCCGAGCGAGTGATCAGCGTTCACCACTGGAACGACACGCTGTTTAGCTTCAAAACCAGCCGCGACCCCTCGTTTCGCTTTAAAAACGGCCATTTCACCATGATTGGCTTGCCGCAGGATGGCCGCCCGCTGATGCGTGCCTACAGCATTGTGAGCGCCAACTACGAGGACGAGCTGGAGTTTTTCAGTATCAAAGTGCCGAACGGGCCACTGACCTCGCGTTTGCAGAAGATTGCCGTCGGTGACGAGGTGCTGATCAGCCGCAAGCCAACCGGAACCCTAATTGCCGATAACCTGTTGCCGGGCCGGAATCTCTATCTGCTGGCAACCGGGACCGGGCTGGCGCCGTTTATGAGCATTATCAAAGACCCGGATATTTACGAACAGTTTGACCGGATTATTTTGACTCATGGTGTGCGCTACGAGAGTGAGCTGGCGTATCAGTCCTTCATTCGCGACCATCTGCCTCAGCACGAATACTTTGGCGAGGTAGTCCGTGACAAGTTGATTTACTACCCCACCGTCACCCGTGAGAAATACGAGAATCAGGGGCGTCTGACTGATCTGATTCGCAGTGGCAAGTTGATGGCGGATATCGGTCTGCCCGCACTCAATCCCGAGCATGACCGTTTCATGCTCTGCGGCAGTCCGGCCATGTTGAAAGATAGCTGCACCCTGCTGGATAGCTTGGGCTTTCGCGAAACCCGCGCGGGTGAGTACGGGCACTACGTGATTGAGCGGGCGTTTGTTGAGCACTGATTGCCGGGTATCGAAGCATCTATGGCCTGATTTCGACGGAATCGGGCCATTTTTTTTAGGATGTCACGCGCTGCTGGTGGAGTCAGGCTGCGGCTCTTGCTAAGTTACGGCTTTCTATTCGCCTAAGACCGTCGTCGTATGCTTAAGAAAATCCTGATTGCGCTTGTTATTCTGATCGTTGCTGCAGCGATCGTGCTCCGTTACACGGAGCGACCGGAGCCATTGCCGGCCGAGTCGGTCACAGCACAATGGCTGATGCCCGGCAGTTATGACGTCAGCTATTTTGATGTCACGCTTACCGATGACACGCGTGTTACCCAGGCGAATGGTGATTTTGCCGGCAGCGATCAGCGGTTACTGAAGACGCGCATCTGGCATGCCAATCCGATTCACAGCCGTGCGCCGCTGATTATTTACAGCCACGGTTTTATGTCGACGCGCACGGGTGGCACCTACCTCGCTGAGCAGCTTGCCAGCCACGGTTACATTGTTGCGGCCATGGATTACCCCCTTACTAATTTCAACGCGCCCGGCGGCCCGTTGGTGAAGGATGTCGTCAATCAGCCGGGAGATATCCGTTTTCTGCTCGACCAGTTTCTGAGCTGGGATCAGGAAAAAGGGCATGACTTTTACGAGGCCATAGACAGCAACCGTATCGCGGTGATGGGGCTGTCGCTGGGCGGAATGACCTCCACAATGGCCGCTTTTCATCCCCGGATGCGCGACCCTCGAATAGCCGCCGCGATTTCCATTGCCGGGCCAAGTTATGTGTTTGCGCCAGATTTCTATCGCCAGCGCTCGCTGCCCTACATGATGATTGCGTCGCCAATCGATGCGCTGGTGAACTATGAAGACAACGCGCAACACCTGCCTGAGCAGGTGCCCGGGGCTACCTTGGTGAGTATTGATAAAGCCTCACACACTGGTTTTGCTGATATGGCGAAATGGTTGCGCTGGCTGGATAACCCGGACAGCATTGGCTGCCATCAGGTCAAGCAGGGGCTGGAGAAGAGCGAGGGCGACGACTGGAGCGCGGAAATTGGCAGTGTGGAAGAGGGAATCCTCTACAACAGGCAGCCGAGGCTCTGCGAGCTGGACCCGCTGCCTTCTGCAATGAACCCCATTCGCCAGCATTGGTTGACCCGCGCGGCGGTGTTTGCCTTTCTGGAGGAGCAGTTTGCGCTCGGCGAGCAGCGTCGTCTGGATGCCTCGCAGTTTCTCCGCCAACAGTTTCCGTCGGAACAAGCTGATGTGCATGTGCGCTTCAGCTCTCCGCGTGTACCCTGAGCGGACGGAGTACAGTGGTGCAGCATAAGGGATTGACGTTGCGTCTAATCGGTTTGGCTTGTGTATTGGCGGCAGGATTTTCTGTGAGCAAGGTTTTCGCGCAGGAGCCGCTGGCGGAATTTTTCCCCCCGCCGGAAATGGGGAGCGAGCCTGTCCGCAAATCGCTGTTGCGGGCGGAGCGTATGAACGCCGACCGCATGGACAGTTATCCTCGTGGAGGCCCGGATGCCATTGGTGGCGTGGGCGATTGGTGGCTGTCGAATGGTGTGATCTGCGCCGTGGTGAGCGATGTTGAGCACGATGCGGGCATCGTTCGCGGAGGTGGCAGTCTCGTGGATCTCGGCTATTGTGACCGCGACGACGATCAGTGGACCTATGCCAACCTGCTCACCGGCCTGAGCAAAGATACGGCGATTCCCGTGCAGCGCGTCAAGGCAGAGCTTTCTGCGGTTAAGGCGGAGATCACCACGCTGGGACAGCGCGATGGCCTGCAACAGCTTATGCGTTTTCGCCTGACTCCCGACAGCACCGCGCTGGAGATGGAGGTGGAGATTCGCCGGACAGCGGACGGCGCGCCGCTTCGCATGAGCGGCTTGTTTACACTCTATTCTCAGCGCTCGTTGTCGCCATTCAGCTATTCCAGTTATGCGCCGTTGGCGACCCTGGGGTTTGAGCACCGTAAAATTGATCGTCACGATACCGGCTCTTTGATTTCCGGACTGATGCCGGCTGACTGGAATATTCTGGTCGGCAGTGAGCAATATCCCAGCGGAATCAGCTACGGGGTGCAGTTACAGTCCGCAGAATTAATTAAAGCGAGTGGAACGAGACTGGCGCTGCCGCGCTTTCTGGCCGTATTTCCCGACTACAGCCTGCACGGCTGGATGAGCCGCCCGCTGTGGTTACAAAGCGAGCGTCTCAACTGGCTGTCGATGATTCAGAACCAGTTTATGGATCTCGACAAAAATGAGCGGCTGTTGGCTCGCTTTCGAATTGTGGTGGGCAAGCGCAGCGATGTTGCGGCGGTGACGGACCAGATTTATCGCGGACCGGTGTTGCGCGGTTACAGCAATCACCCCGATGTTTCCTTCAGTATTCGCGATGAAGATCAGATTCCCGTGACACAGGTTCGGCCTGATGCCGATGGCAGCTTTACGGTACGTCTGCCAGACCGGGCGATGCGGGTGCGTGTTGAAGGCGTCAGTCCGGGGGGGCAAATGCTGGCCCGGGAACTGTCGGTAGTCGACAACCGCAATGACAGTGGCCGTTGGATATTTGATCGCAAGGGCAGCTTCAAATTGCCGCGCAGTGCGCCGATGAGTCTGTACTTCTACGGCCTCGGGGAGACCGCTGACCCCGAGTTCCGCGATGACCTTCTGGGTTTCCGGCTTGACGGTGAGCCCTTGCCAGGCAGTGACCAGCGCAATCGTATCGATCTTGCCGGCGTGGACTCGGACCCTGAAACGGTGGCATTGCCAGCGGGTAATTACCGGGTGCTGGTAGGGCGGGGGATCGAGTATGACGTCGACGAATACCTGCTCACCGTGGTGGCTGGGGAACAAAGCCAGCTCCCTGTTCGTCCGCCGCGGCGTGTCTGGTTTGGTGAAGACTGGCGCAGCGCTGACCTTCATGTTCACAGCGGCGCCAGCTTCGATTCGGCACTGCCCTTCCCTGAGCGTTTGCGCAGCTTTGTCGCGCAGGGTGCGGAGTTACTGGTGGCGAGCGAGCACAACCGGATCGTCGACCCGCGCCGAACCGTGGCCAAGATGGGCTTGAGTGACCGCGTGCAGGTGATTGTAGGGTCGGAAATCACCGGGCTTTCTCACAGTCCTGCAGCGCCGTTCACTATAGGTCACAGCAATGCTTTTCCGCTGCGTGCGCGTCCAAAAGAGTTCGCCGGCGGGCTGGTCAAAGTCGAGGGGCGGGCACTGCGTGAAGTGATTGCCGACGTGAAAAGTCGTGATCCAGGTGCCTTGTTCCAGCTAAATCACCCCCGTTCTACCGCGCCACTGGATAAAGATCTGGCGTTCTTCGAACACCTTTCCGTGGGGCGGGAATATGATCGCAGAGAACTGTTAAACAGCCCTGCTAACGAAAGCCTGCTGGCGGTTGATCCGGTCAGTGGTGCTCGCGATATCGATTTTGATTTGCTCGAAGTGCTCAACGGCAGCGAATTTGACGTATACGAAGCTGTGCGCGATGACTGGTTCTCACTGTTAAATCAGGGAGCGCGTCGCAGTGCAACGGGTAACAGTGATACCCACGGTCTGGCTCAGTTGGCCGCGGCGCCACGCAATTATATTTATTTGCCGGAGTCGGGGCCTCTGCCTGTCAGTGAATCGTCCTTCGTAGAGGCACTGGCGGCGGGGCGCAGCTATATGACGACCGGGCCGTTCATGGACGTCACCCTCCGGCATGGCGAGCAGCAGCGGGGGCTCGGGGAGCGATTTGAAGGACGGCGCGGCGAACTGCATGTGCAGGTCCGCGCGGCACCCTGGGTAACGGTGGACCGCATGACGGTGTGGGTAAACGGTCGTATTTATCGACAGCTACCCTGCCGTGGCAACGATCACAAAACCATCGAGCTGCATGTTGAGAATGACGCTTGGGTGGTCGTTGAGTTGAAGGGACCCGCAGGAGAGCGCTATCAGCAGATGTTGCCGGGCTTATCGCCACTGGCGCTGAGCAATCCCATCTATATCGATGCGGACAGCAACGGACGTTGGCAGCCGCTGGGGAACTGAGCCAGCTATACATTTGTCATTAGTTCGGACAATACTTCAGCATGTGAATAGTGGCTGTTTTTTACGGGAATCACTGTGCCATTATCTCGTCAAAGGCTATATATCTGTGGAAACAGTAAAAACAAGCAGGGGGAATCATGATTCGTTTGACTAAACCAGCGCGCCTGGCGGCGCTGATGAGTGCGGCAGTATTTATGGCCGCGTGTAGTATCGATCCGTACACCGGCGAGGAAAAAGCCAGCAACACCGCGAAAGGGGCGGGTTGGGGTGCTCTCGGTGGTGCCATTCTGGGTGCAGCGGTTTCCGATAAGGATCACCGCGAGCAAGGCGCCTGGATAGGTGCAGCGGCGGGCGCGGCCGCGGGTGGTGGTTACGGTTACTACATGGACCGCCAAGAAGCCAAATTGCGTGCCCGTCTTGAAGGCACAGGCGTTGGTGTCCAGCGTGTAGGCGACAGCATCAAGCTGATTATGCCCGGCAACATCACGTTTGATACCGGCAGCTCTGCGATTCAGGGCGGCTTTACCAGCGTGCTGGACAGCGTCGTGATGGTGGCCAAGGAGTTCGACAAGACGCTGATGCAAATCAACGGCTACACCGACTCTACCGGCAGCTTCCAGACCAACCAGTCGCTCTCTGAGCAGCGTGCGGGCAGTGTGGCGAGATACTTCATGAATCAGGGTATTCCTGCCAGTCGTATCCGCTCAACCGGCTACGGTCCACGTGATCCGATTGCCGATAACAGCACGGCGTCTGGCCGTTCGCAGAACCGCCGCGTAGAAATTGAAATGCTGCCCATGCAGCAGTAATGCTCCGGCAGGGGCGCCTCCCGGCGCCCCGTTTCCCCACCTGATATTCCATTCCACAAGGTCTTGTTGTGAAAAAACTGTTTCTTTTCCTGGCGACATGGCTGCTGGCTGCCTGTGCGACTTTTAATCCCGTCAGCAAGCCTGAAGTGGCAATTACCAGCATTAATCTCGGTCCGTCGAATGGTTTGCAGCAGCAGCTGTTGATTGGCTTGCAGCTGGACAACCCCAATGCCTTTGATTTGAAACTGGGGCGCCTGCGCTACGACATGCAAATCGCGGGGAGTAAGCTGGCATCCGGGCGCTTCAATGAGGCCATTTCGGTGCCGGCTAATGGGCAAACCGTTATCGAAGTTCCGGTGGGCATCAATCTGCTCAGTGGCCTGGGTTTTCTGAAAACCCTGATGACCAGCGCCAGCGATGAACTGGAGTACACGCTTAATCTGAGTGCGGACGTGGGCAATTTCGGCTTTGGTGATGTCAGTCTGGTGAAAAGCGGGGTGGTCAATATCGGTACCGCCCCCGCCAAATAGCCTAGCGGCGTTTGCGGCGCCCTTTGTTGGGTGTCAGGCTGTCGTGAAGTGCCACCAGCTGTTGCGTTAACTTGTGTGACGGCGCCATGTGGATCAGCGGCAGCTGCCGATTGCGTGATTCCTTCATTTTGACCGAGCTGCTCAGATGGGGCTCAAAAACCGGCAGGCCATCGGCCTTCAGTTTCTCAACCAGTTGCGTGGGCAGGCTCGCCTGACTTTGGAACTGGTTAACCACAATACCTTCCAGCGTCAGCCCCGGATTGTGGTCCTCACGAATTTCCTCAACAGTCTCCAGCAGGCCCATCAGTGCGCCCTGTGAGAAGCTGTCGCAATCAAAAGGAATCAGCAGGCTGTCTGCGGCAATCAACGCGGATCGACTGTAGAAGTTGAGCGCTGGCGGCGTGTCGATGTAGATGTACTCATACTCTTTTTCCAGCTCGGCCAGTGCATCGCGCAGCTTGTATATCTTGTGCCGGCTTTCCAGCTCGCGCTCAATCACGGCCAGCTCGGGGCTGGCGGGCATCAGATAAAGGTTTTCAAATTCGGTTTCGTAAACGCAGTCGCCCGCGTCCTTGCTCTTTTTACCGAACAGGCTCAGTTTCTGCTTAAAGAAACTGGCAGCGTTGTCTTCCAGGTCTCGGAATTGCTCACCGACCAGGTATTCGCTGCTATTCCCTTGAATATCGAGATCAATCAGCAGTGTTTTGGCGCCTTTCCAAGCGCTGATTGCCGCAAGGTTGCAGCTGATACTGGTTTTACCAACACCGCCTTTCTGATTGAAAATCACCCGCTTCATTGTCTGGCCCTATTGCACATTGACTGGAGTCATTAATGCTAGCAGCTCTGCGTAAAGCGGGCTACGACTCTGTACTCAGGCGGCGCTTTTGCGCTCGTTGAGCCAGTGTGAAGTGCGACCAAAGCCAAGCAGCAGCACGGTGATATAACCCGCGGCGAGCTTGCCTTGGTAGTCTCGGTGTAGCTCTTTGCGGAAAAACAGACACTCACCGAAATGGGCCGCCAGGAGTGCATAGCCTACCCAGCTGATCCAGTGGCTGTTTTCGCCGACTAGCGGTTGGAAGAAATTGACGACGAATGCCACCCAGAAGAGCAGAGTGACGGCGTTCATGATACGTAGTCCCATAGTTGCCTCGTATTCAGTATTGTTCTTGTTGGCTGGCCGCGCATAATGCAGGGCTGAGGTATTTTGCCGTTTTACTGCACAGGGGGCCAGCGATGTATACCGGTATTGTTCATGGGGCGTATCCGCTCAGTGGTTTGACTGAAGAGCCGGGGCTGCGACGCTTTGTTATGGCGCTGCCAGAGGTGCTGCGCGATGGGCTGGAGATCGGTGCCAGCGTGGGGCTGAACGGCGTGTGCATGACGGTGACACGCATTGAAAATGATCGTGTCCACTTTGATGCGATGCAGGAGACCCTGTCTTTGACCACGCTTGGGCAGCTTGCCGTCGGCGATCTGGTGAACGTGGAGCGATCCGCCAAACAGGGGGCGGAGATCGGGGGGCACCTGATTTCGGGGCATGTGGATGGCCGAGCCGTTGTGACGGCTGTGGAGCGCAGTGAAAATAATCTGACGCTGTTTTTCCAGCTGCCGAAAACGCTGGTGAAATATGTGTTTCGCAAGGGCTTTATCGGACTGCACGGCTGCAGCCTTACCGTGGCGAGCATGGACAGTAGTCGCGGGGTATTTTCGGTGTGTCTGATCCCGGAAACCTTGCGCAGTACCAATCTCGGCGCGCTGTCGGTGGGGGCAGAAGTGAACATCGAAGTGGATCGCCAGACGCAGGTAATTGTTGATACGGTCGAGCGGGTATTGGCAGAAAGAGAGGCGGCGCAGTAAGCTCTGCGCCGCCGCAGCGAGGCTTATTAGGCCTCGGGCATCAGGCTGTTAACGTGCTCCAGCGCGTCAACATACTCGGTGATCAGGCGGAAGATCACGTTGCGGGTAGATTCCACTTCGTTGATCTGGCCAACCACCTGGCCAACGGGGTTAAATGCGACCTTCTGGCACTCGCCTACGGCCGCATATTTTGCGGTGCGTCGAATACCGTCACCCGTTACCAGACCCTGCAGCGGCATGCCCAGGGGCTCCGGGTTGCCGGGGGTCGCCCAGGCGTTGGTCCATTCGTTCTTCAGCATGCGGCAGGGCTTGCCAGTCCAGGAGCGTGAACGCACGGTGTCTTCGCTGGTGGCCTTGAGCAGAGACTCTTTCTGCGCGGGTTCAGCGTGTGCTTCTTCCACGGTCAGCCACAGAGAGCCGGTCCAGGCGCCAGCACAGCCCATCGCCATCGCTGCCAGCATTTGTTTGCCGTTGCCGATACCGCCGGCCGCCAGTACGGGAATGCCTTCAGCCGCTGCAACGGCTTGTGGCCAGAACACGATCGAGCCGACATCACCGGTGTGACCGCCACCCTCGCCACCCTGTGCGATGATGAAGTCGAGACCGGCAGCAACGTGTGATTTGACCTGTTTTACCTTGCCGCACAGCGCGCCTACCAGGCGGCCGCTGTCTTGGATTTGTTTAACTTTCTCAGCCGGCGGAGTGCCCAGTGCATTGGCGATCAGCTTACACTTCGGGCGGCGCAGTGCTTCTTCCAGCAGTGGGGTGGCGGTGGCTTCAGTCCAGCCCAGCAGCCCCATGCTCTTGGTGCCGTCTGGCCACTCGGGTACGCCGTGATCAGCCAGCAGTTTTTGTGCGAATTCGACGTGCTCTTCCGGCACCATGTCCCACAGTTGTTTCTCAAGGTCTTCCGGGCTCATGTCGCCCATGCCTTCGTATTTCTGCGGGATAACAATATCGACGCCGTAGGGCAGGTCGCCAATGTGCTCGTCAATCCAGTCCAGTTCTTCTTTCAATTCTTCGGGAGAAAAACCTACCGCACCGAGTACACCAATGCCGCCGGCCTTGCTGACGGCCACCACCACGTCGCGGCAGTGGGTAAAAGCAAAGATAGGGTATTCAATACCCAGTTTCTTACAAAGTTCCGTTTGCATGATGTAACCTCTGTCTGAACGTACTTGTTGTACCTGCACCGCGCAGGTCTGTTGATAGTGGCCGACAGTATTGCCAAGCGCGTGAGCGCCAACAATGGCCTAAGCTATCAATGCCCAGTGACGAAAAAGATCAGAGGACACGCTGGCCGCGCTTGTTTTACGGGTGATGCCAGAGTAAAAATAGACATTCCGCTGCCTCTCCAGCCACAGGATCTGGCCCACAACTATGGATAACTGTCTGTCTCCCGCCGGACGTTTGCTGCTCCTTCAACGCCGCCATAGGGCATTGGATGATGAGATCACTCAGTTGTCGGAAAACCCCTGGCAAAACCAGTTGCTGTTGCGCCGCCTGAAAAAAGAGAAGCTGATGTTGCGCGATACCATTGAGCGGATGAAGAGCGGCTTGATTCCCGATATGGATGCCTGATGTTTGTGAGATATCTCTCACAAATCGTGGTGCTTATGGCGACTGTTTTGATTTTTCTAGTAGTGGTCTAATTAAAAACGTCAGGACGACGTCGGCATTCAACGGATTGAGTGCGACAGCGGATGTCAAATATTGTAAAGCCGGTGCCACGCACCGGCTTTTCTGTTTCTGGCCCTCGTGCACCAGCGTTGCTCCGCGCTAAGCGAGCCCTTACACTCGCGATTCCTCGCAAGATTGTTTATCACCATGTCTGACCGCAATTTCGACGGTATTGCCCAGCGCTTCCACCGCAATATTTATCACAGCCCAAAAGGTGAGCTGCGTTTGGCCAGTTGTCGCCGGGAACTGCAAGAGCAATTGCCGGAACGCCTGCTGGCGCCTGATATCCGGGTTTGGGATGCCGGCGGAGGGATCGGCCAGATGTCGGCCGACTGTCTGGAGCGAGGGCAGTCGGTAGTACTCAATGACGTGTCGGGCGATATGTTGGCACTGGCCGCGACGGAACTCGCGGTATACTCCGACAGTGGCCAGTTGTCGCTGGTTCAGTCGCCCATTCAGGCGTTAGCCATCGATGCGCCGTTTGACCTGGTGATTTGTCACGCCGTGCTGGAATGGGTGGGCGATATGGAGGCGGTGCTGGACGCTCTCACCGATGGAATGGCGCCTGACGGTTATATGTCGTTGATGTTCTACAATCTCAATGCCTTGATTATAGGGAATATGATCAAGGGTAATCTCTACAAGCTGCGAGACGAAGACTTTGCCGGGCATCCCGGTGGGCTGACCCCTCCAAAGCCGAGAGATCCGGTAGAGGTGATTAATGCATTGCAGGCACGGGGGTTGGAAATTGTCGCGCGTCGGGGTGTGCGTCTAAGTTACGACATGATGTCGAGAAGCCTGAGGGCGGAGCGCAGTGTTGACGATATGCTCGCTATTGATTGGCAATACGGCGCCCGCGAGCCATTCTGGGCTCTCGGGCGCTACGTGCACCTGTTATGCCGACGCGCCTGAAACTCAGTGGCGGTAGCGGATGCCGAGTTTGTCAAAGACCGCGCCGAGAATCCAAAGTGGGCCAATCAGCAGAAACAGAACATCGGTAAAGAATGAAGGCTTTTGTGCTTCAGCTTTATGTCCGACAAACTGCAGGAACCAGGCAACAATCCAGATGATTGCCGCGGGAATCCACATCGCCAGCGCTACATGCTGTTGGTAGGCGACAATCCCTGCGGCCATCGCCAGCACCAGCGGTAACATACCCAGTGCCAGCTTGCTTGACAGGTAGCCGTAGAAAAACATCGCGGCAATCAGCGTCAATTGCCCGAGATTGGCCGGTGTGCCCGGAATGGGGACAAGCCAGAGCAGCGCTACTGTGGTTACCGCAATGGCGGGTACACACCAGTAGTGTATTTGTTTGTTGCGGGGATTTTGGTGGGCATCGCTATATTCATCGAGCCACTGTTCCAGAGTGCGCATGGGAATCTCTCGTCGCAAATGATTACAACGCACAACCATACAAACTGTGCATTGCTGTTGGCAATGACTGCACTGACACCCTTTTGTGTGGCGCTGGGGTCAGTCCTTGGGCAAATCAATGCGAATGTAGCGGCGTTTGCGTATTTTTCCGCTCAGCCAGGCGGCCAAGTCCAATAAACGCATCTGTAAGCCATATTTTTTCAACAGCTGACGATGGGCTTCTCCGGCGTCTGTGTCGTCAAGGACAAAGCCCTGCGCAGCAATTTCAGGCCCCAAGGGCTTCCCGGTGACGGTACAGGGAGCCAGTCTGATGTCGGCAAAGTTGCGGAGTCGTTTGATTTTTCCCGCCTTACCTTCTGAGACGACAAAGAGTTGATGAGCGTCGCCCGCGGCCCATACGGGTGTGGCGACCCAGCTGCCATCGCGTTTGCGGGTGCTGAGTAAAAGGTAGGACTGCGTGTGGAGTGTCTGCATGGCTCGCCTCTTGTGAAGCGAAGAGAAAAACAGAAAGCCGCCCGCTGTGCAATAGCGGGCGGATGGCTCGGCGTGATGACGATGTTCAGTAGCCTTGCCGCAGGACGGGTAGTCGGTCCTGTTTAGCGGTGATCACTGTGCGGTACTGGATGAACGGTGTGCACAGTTTGTTGCCTGTCGATAGTGATGACTTAGCGTCGGTGGTGATTACGGTTTACAGTGCCATCAGGCAGACGCTAAGGCCTGCAGTAACAATGCCTAACAGGCCAAGGCGTGCACCGATGTCGGCAGCGACTTCAATCTTGTGGCTCATGGTCTCTCTCCTATGGAGTTGCGGATTTCGTTTGCTTACAGTGCAACCAGGCAGGCAATGAAGCCGGCGGCAACAATGGCGGCCATGGCAACACGTGCGGCAACGTCGGCAATGGCTTCGGCTTTGTTTACTTCTTGAATGCTAATGCTGTGGCTCATGGTGTTTCTCCTGTGTTTGTCTTGATGACGGGGTCAGTATAGGGAGAACAGGCCATAAACGGGGTTACAGGCAAGTTGATCAATCTCGCGCGTCAGCGACGAAATATGACGAAATTTAAGCTGGGATTTTTGATAAAAAACCAATAAAAACAGTAGGTTAGTGGTTTTCTAAGCAAAAGTTCACAATGCGGTAAAGGTCCTGCAATCATGGCACTTTGCTTAAATTGTTGTAATACAAGGAAAAATGCCGCTGTCACTAGGGTTCAGGCCTTCGACAGAGGTTGTTTTCGGGTGTCAGCGATGGCCTCTCGCCCCCCCAGTTTTCGGCTGGCCAGTTGAATGCAGCGCTCGGCGGTGTGGCGGTAGGCGGTGAGTTTCCCGCCGTAGACGGCAATGACATTGGGGGCGCGATCGTCGTCGCAGAGCAGAATCGTATCGCGCGGTCGTTTGTTGGCTGAGCCGTCAGCTTTGGGAAGGACGCGCAGACCGGCCCAAGCATCCAAAAGCGTTGTCTCGGTACTCGGAAAATAGTGCTCCACAGCCTGAAGCAAGTAGGCAATTTCTTCGTCGCTTGCGGAAACCTGATCGGCGCTGGTGGTGTGCAATTGCTCGGTAGTACCAACCAAGCTGTGTTCTCCCCAGGGCATCACGAATAACGGGCGCTGGTCCAATGGTGACTCTAGATAGAGTATGCCTGTACTCAGTTTGGGAGTGAGCACAATGTGGCTGCCCCGCACCAGATCGATGCCCAGTTGCGGGGCACCCTCGATGCGATGGGCACAGTCATTGATCCAGGGGCCGGCTGCGTTGATCAGGCACCGACATCGGCCCTGCCGCTGTTCCCCCGCCTGGTTGCGCAGCTCCATCTGGTAGCCGTCGTCAAGGCGTTTTGCCGAGACTAACTCCCAGCCACTCAGTGGTTCGGCGCCGAGTGACTGAGCCGCACTAACGACAGCCTCCGTTAACAAACGGTCGTCAGTCTGGCCATCCCAGTATTGAAAAACGGCTTGCAGTCCTTCGGTTTTCAAGCCCGGAAGGTTGGACCAGCTCTGGCGGGAGAGGCGCCGGAAGCGTCCCAGCTTGCTGCCGCCACTCAACAGGCAATACAGGCTCAGTCCGGCAAAGATCTGCCAAGGTCGCCGACTGCTGTCGCGATAGACAGGAATATAAAACGGCACGGCCTTGACGAGATCGGGCGCATTGCGGAGCAGAAATTTTCGCTCTTGCAAGCTGTGGTAGACCAAGGGAAGTTGACCTGTCTCAAGGTAGCGTAAACCGCCATGAATCAGCTTGCTGGAACGCTGGGAGGTGCCCGCCGCCCAGCGATCGCGTTCAAATAGACTGACCCGATAGCCTGCCGCAGCGGCGGCCTGGGCGATGCCCGCGCCGTGAATGCCGCCGCCAATAATGGCGATCTCCGTGTCGAAAGGGTCAGACAAGTTTGGCCTCCTCAAGCAGTTCACCAATCAGAAAAGTTTCTATGCCCGCCGCGCCGCGAGCCAGCCAATCCTTCGCTTCCAGCAGGCTGCCGACCTCGTAGACCACGAGTGGAAAAGGCAATTGCCGAAGGTCGGCCTCCACGGGAATGCAGTGACGGTCAATAAAGACGACCTCGGGCGCAAGTTCAGCCAGTGATGCCAGTTGCCAGTCAGGCCAATAATCGAAAACCGCACCGCAGCGTTGCCAGCCTCGTGTTTTGGCTTCCAGCAGAGCCTCCAGCTCGAAACTGATCAGCACGCAGCGCTCTTCAATGCCTGCCAGCGCGCTAAACGTGGCATCCAACATTGGGCCGCAGCCAAATTGCATCAGGCTCTCGCCCTTGAGCTCGACGTAGGCATCCACACCGGGATGGTCCTGCAACAGCGATGCCAGTTCACGGAGAGGGCTCAGTGGTGTGCCCTTAAACTGGTCGCCAAGTCGGCAAGGTTCATGGGCGGAAAGCTTGGCGAGGGCGTCTGCGGGATAGTCCCAGATCAGGCCCTCCCGGTCGCAGAGACGGGTGAGTGTGGGATCGTGAAAGATGAATGCCTCGCCGTCAGCGCTGAGCTGGACGTCCAACTCGATATTCACCGCACCGGCCAATACAGCTTCGCGCAGGGCCAGCAAGGTGTTTTCGGGGTAGCGCTGGCGCCAGCCTCGGTGGGCGACAAAATTATCGGCTTGCATAGTGTTTTCCTGATCGCCAGCAGCACACCCTCGTGCCGCTGAATAGTATCCACTGTAGCTTGTGTTGCTGACAGGAAAAAGCCGGGTGATGCACAATACGCCCTTGTTTTAATCAGCCAGCGCTCAACCGGGGAGACACCATGCAGGCAACATCCATCAAGGCTTTACTGACGGCGCCGGACGCGCAAATCGGCGAGCAGATTGAAGTGCGGGGCTGGTTGCGCAGTCGCCGGGACTCCAAGGGCGGATTCTCCTTTCTGGCCGTACATGACGGCTCTGCCCAGGCGGCAATTCAGGTCGTCGCCCCCGGCGAACTGGAGAATTACGAAGGCGATGTACTGCGGTTGACGGCGGGCTGCTCCCTGCGGGTGCGGGGCGAGCTGGTAGCGTCTCAGGGTAAGGGGCAGTCGGTTGAAATTCAGGCATCGGAAATCGAGGTTTACGGCTGGGTGGATGACCCCGACAGTTATCCGATTGCCAAAAAGCGGCACAGCTTTGAATACCTGCGCAGTGTGGCTCATCTGCGGCCACGCACCAATACGTTTGGCGCGGTGACTAGGGTGCGTACCGTGCTGGCCAATGCAGTACACCGCTACTTTTTTGAGCGGGGTTTTCAGTGGATTAACACGCCGCTGATCACTGCCAGCGATTGCGAGGGCGCGGGTGAAATGTTTCGGGTCAGCACTCTCGACATGGCGAACCTGCCTCGCAGGGATGACGGGCGGGTGGATTTTGGCGAGGATTTTTTCGGTCGCGAGGCCTTCCTGACCGTCTCGGGCCAGTTAAATGCCGAGGCTTACTGTCTCGCCATGAGCAAGGTCTACACCTTTGGGCCGACCTTCCGCGCAGAGAATTCCAATACCAGTCGCCACCTGGCGGAGTTCTGGATGGTGGAGCCGGAAGTCGCCTTTGCCGATCTGAATGATGACGCTGCACTGGCCGAGGATTTCCTGCGCTACTTGATCTCTCAGGTGCTGGAGCACTGTGAAGATGACCTTGCCTTTTTCAACCAGTTTGTCGACCAGGGTGTATTGGCGCGATTGCAATCGGTGTCGGGCAGTGAGTTCGTTCGGCTGGACTACAGCGAAGCGATCAAGGTGTTGTCGTCCGCCAAGCGCAAGTTTGAGTATCCGGTGAGCTGGGGGCTGGATTTGCAGTCGGAGCACGAGCGTTATCTTTGCGAGGAGTATGTTGGCGGGCCGGTGATCGTTTGCAACTACCCCAAAGACATTAAAGCCTTTTACATGCGTCTCAATGACGATGGCAAAACCGTGGCGGCGATGGATGTGCTGGCGCCTGGCATCGGCGAGATCATCGGCGGCAGCCAGCGCGAGGAGAGGCTGGATGTACTCGACCAGCGTATGGCAGAGCAGGGCTTGGACGGGCTGGAGTGGTACCGCGATCTGCGTCGCTATGGCACCGTCCCTCACGCCGGTTTTGGGCTGGGCTTTGAACGCCTGCTCAATTACATCACCGGCATGGAGAATATCCGCGACGCGATACCGTTTCCGCGCACGCCGCGGCACGCAGACTTTTAAGCGGCGGGCGACTCGGCCAGCGCAAACATCAGTTTGCGTTGGAAGGGGTCGACGTCTGCCACTTTGACCTGCACCGCCTGTTCCAGCTGGAACTGCTGCTTGTCGTTGAATAGCCGCAGGGTGTCGGCATCAAAGCTGAGTTTTTCGGGAATGGAACGCGCCTCAACAAAGCCACTGATGCCGGTGTCGTTCAGCTCAACGGTAAAGCCGCCGCCATTCAGGTGGGCGATGCGTCCTTCATATACCGTATCTTTGTCTTGCTTGCTCAAATACTCGCAGAGCAGCCATTGCTCCATATCTCGGGTGGCCTGACGCAGGCTGCGCAATTTCTCCTGCATGGTGCTCAGTACTTCATCGCTCGCGGCGCCGCCATTGTTGCCGTCAAGGCAGGCGCGGATGCAGCGTTGCACAATCAGATCGCTGTATTTGCGCAGCGGCGAGGTAAAGGTGCTGTAGGCCTCGAAGCCCAGCCCAAAATGCGGCTTGGCGGTTGCACTGAGCTCGCCGGGCTGCAGCATGCGCGCCATGATGCTGCGCAGCGGCAAAGCATGGTCGCCATTGGCGGCAGCGCGCAATACCTTGCGGTAGTCATCGAGGGTGTCGATATTGGCCTCGGCTAATTCGGGCAGGGCCTGTTGCAGCAGCTTGCGTACACTGTCGAGGCGCTCTTCCCGGAAGCCCGCGTGAGCGTTATACAGTGCGCGACCCTCCGGGCGTTGCTCCTTCAGCCATTCTGCGGCGCTGCGGTTGGCGGCCAGCATGCATTCTTCCACCAGTCGGTGGGCGTCATTGCGATCCTGGCGCGCAATCGCGGTGATGTGGCCCTTGTCGTCAAGCGTGTAATGAAAGTCAGCCTGTTCGGGCATGATCAGGCTGTTCACGTCGCGCCACTGCCGCAGGGCATCGCTGACGGCTTTCAGTGCATCGAGCTGTGGATACGGCAGTGCGTTGTTGCCCGCCAAGTGCTCGGCGACGTCGGCGTAACTCAGCTTGGCTTTTGAGCGAATGAGGACCTCGCGAAACTGAACGTCGCTGACCTCCCCCGTGGGGCTGACCTGAAGACTGCACAGTAGGGCGGCGCGGTCTTCGTCGGCCACCAGCGAGCAGGCCTGTTGGCTGAGGGATTCCGGCAGCATAGGCTGGGTGCAGCCGGGCAGATAAACCGTGCTGGCGCGTTGGCGGGCGGCCTTGTCGAGTTCACTATCCTCGGGAATGAACGCACCGGGGTCGGCAACTGCGACATCCAGGCGCCAGCCCTGAGCATTGGCTTCGGCGTAGAGGGCATCGTCAATGTCACGGGTTTCCTGCGAATCGATGGTGACAAAGCCGTGCTCGCGAAGATCGTCGCGCTTTTCTTTGCGGCTGTCGGCAGCAGCTTCTGCCCCTTTGGGCCACTGGCTGTCGATGCCGAATTTACAGAGGATATACTTGCCTTCCACGCCGGCGTCGTCAGGTGCACCGATACGGGCCAGCACCTTGACCTGAGACTTGCCGTCGCGCCAAGGGTGCCGTTGCACTTTGCAGTGCAGGTAGTCACCGGGCTGTGCCTTCTTGCGCTCCGAGGGCGGAATAAACAGCAGCTTGTTAAAGCGGGGCAGATCGGGCTCGACGAAGTGGCCCTGGCCGCGCACGACATAGCGCCCGGTAAATTCCTTCAGCGGGCTGTCGATCAACTTTTCCAGCTCGCCTTTGAATTTGCCTTTATCATCGGTCAGTACATTCACCTTCACCCGATCGCCAGGGAAGACGCGCTGCATGGTTTCCGGTGGCAGGAAAACGTCGCGGCCATCATCCAGTCGGACAAAGCCGAAGCGGCGCTGGCTGCCACGCACTTCGCCCTCGCCCTGATCTTTATTATCTTCAATGTCTTTTTTAAGCTGGCGCAGCTGTTGCAGGGTGTTCTGGTCGAGCATGGTGAGGGCGTACCTTGGATTGGCTGATAGCAAAGGGGCCATAGAGTAGCCGAAATCGCCGCCGACGTCTTGCGTAGCTCAGTGACAGCGTTGCCGGGCTGCGCCCTGAATCCGGAGTCCGATGATAAGTGGTTGACATTCCGAGCGGCGACGTGAACTATCGAAAGCGTGGATGTTGTTCATGGAGCGCGCGTTTGCCCCGTCGTGAAGTGGCCCCCGGCCCGACACCAGTTTCTTCTCAATGCTGCCGTACCCCTCTGGCAGCAGGCCCGCGACACAGCCAATGTTCGCATCTTCTTACTGTCCGCTTTTCCCCGGTTTTTACCCAATCGTTTTGCCGTTTTTCCCTCCCCCTGCCTGTAGAGAGTCGCTGATGGAAAAAATCTACGTACTGGATACCAACGTCCTGCTGCACGACCCGATGGCACTCAGTGCCTTCCATGAACATCGCGTGGTCATTCCCATGACCGTGCTGGAAGAGCTGGATCACATTAAGGATCGCCGTGATAAGGACGTCAGTCGCGAGGCGCGTATTGCAATCAATGCCATCGACAAAATTCTGTTTAATGCCAATCCCAAACAGATTCAGGAAGGGGTGGAAATTCCCACTATGCGTGAGGGCGACAGGGCGGGCACCCTGGCGATATTCCCCGACCAGTTAATTAACCACGATACTGCGGCCCCTTATCTGGATGGCAGTCAGCAGCAAGCCAACGACAATCGCATTATTAATGTGGCGCTGCATTTGCAGCTCAAAAATCCCGAAGCCTATGTTTGCCTGGTGACCAAAGACATCAATATGCGGCTCAAGGCCAAAGGCTCGGGCTTGGAGAATGTTGAGGATTATCGCCGCGACCGCGTACTGGACGATATTCAGTTTATGGCCAAGGGCTATGAACACATTCCGGGCAACTTCTGGAGTAAGGTCGAGAGCGTCGACACCCAGCGTGAAGGCAGCCAGACGATACATATTCTGGATCGCTCGTTACTGCCTGCGGCTCATGTGAATCAGTTTATCTACGACGATCAAGGCTTTGTCGGGTTGGTGAAGAGTCTGGACGGCGATCGCCTTACCTTGCTGGATCTCTGTCGCGATCAACTGATGCACCAGAGTATGTGGGGCTTGCAGCCTCGCAATATGGAACAGGCCATGGCCTTTTTCCTGATTTCTCAACCCAGTATTGATATGACGGTGCTGACCGGGCCGGCCGGTTCGGGTAAAACCCTGATTGCTCTGGCCTATGGACTGCATGCCATCCTTGAAGAGAAGCGTTATGACAAGCTGATTGTGGCGAGATCGACGCCGCCGATTGCTGAAGATATCGGCTTCCTGCCGGGTACTGAAGAAGAGAAAATGGCGCCTTGGCTGGCGGCGTTTGACGATAACCTGGAGGTGCTGCACGGTACGGATGAGTCGCCGTTCAGCAGTATCGATTACGTTAAAGATAAGGCCAATATCCAGTTCAAATCGCTTAACTTCATGCGCGGTCGCTCATTCAATAATGCCTATATCGTGATTGACGAAGCGCAGGGGCTGACGCAATTTCAGTTGAAGTCGATCATTACCCGGGTCGGGGCCAACTCGAAGATTGTTGTGTTGGGCAACCTTGCTCAGATCGATAACAAGTACATCTCCCCGCTGACCTCGGGCCTGACCTATCTGGTTGAAAAGAGTAAAAACTTCCCCCACGCGGGCATTATGCATGTGAATGGTATTGAGCGTTCGCGCTTGGCTGCATTCGCCGAGGAGAACCTCTGAGCCATCGTCTAACACCTGTCAATAGGGTTTATCCCTGCTGCTGCACTGGTTTGAGCCGGTGTAATGTGGGCGCAGTAAGAGAACCGTTCTTTGACAGGAGTTGCCATGATGGAAGAGAAGCGCATTGGTGTTGAGCCCGTGCCAGCTAATCTCGAAGAGCTGCTGACCGATTCGCAGCGGGCAGCCCTTCGTCGTATCGAAAACTTCGGCTGGCAAATCAAATTTATTCGCCGTCCGCGCTTTCAGCCGCCACTGGTGGTGGTAGAAAACACGACCGGTATGAATGTTGGTGTGCTCGAAGAAGATGGCGGCGTTAACCTGCGTCCAGCCATCTGTTTGCGCGATTAATGGGGTTTGGCGGCCGGGTCGAACAGGGTAACAATCTGTTCGTCCGGATCGCGACTGGCGCCCGCCGCATTAAGTCTCTGCAGATAGGTTTCCCACAGTACTGACTGCTGGTCGGCCAGTTCTTCCAGATAATCCCAGGAATAAATGCCGCTGTCGTGACCGTCGTCGAAAATCAGCTGCAGGGCATAGTTCCCCACCGCCTTCACATCGATAATCTCCACGTTCAGCTTGCCCGTTTGCAGCACTTCCTGGCCGCGACCGTGCCCCCGAACTTCTGCCGAAGGGGAATATACCCGCAGGAATTCGGCAGGCAGCCGGTGTTCGCGGCCATCCTTGTAGTGCAGGGATAGCTCGCGGGATTTGCGATGTAGCTTGATCTGCTGCGGCACGTTCGCCATGTCGACCTCGTAGGCTTATAGAATGAAGCGGCTCAGGTCTTCATCTTGAGACAGCTCGCCGAGCTGCTTGTCGACATAGGCGCCGTCAATAGTCAGGCTGTCGCCACTGTCTCCCGCGCTGAAAGAGACTTCTTCCAGCAGTCGCTCCATTACGGTGTGCAGGCGGCGGGCGCCGATATTCTCGGTGCGCTCGTTCACTTCCCAAGCCGTTTCGGCAATGCGGCGAATACCGTCTGCGGTGAACTCTACTTTCAGTCCCTCGGTGGCCAGCAGCGCCTGATATTGCTCGGTAATGGAGGCGCGAGGCTCGCTGAGAATGCGCTCGAAGTCATCCGGGGTGAGGGCTGACAGTTCTACACGTATCGGCAGACGGCCCTGCAACTCCGGAATCAGGTCGGACGGTTTACTGAGGTGGAAGGCGCCTGAGGCCACGAACAGAATATGGTCGCTGCGGATCATGCCGTGCTTGGTGCTGACCGTGCAGCCTTCTATCAATGGTAGCAGATCGCGCTGTACACCTTCGCGGCTGACGTCGGCGCCGCCGCTTTCCTGACGTTTGGCGACCTTGTCGATCTCGTCGATGAAGACGATACCGTTCTGCTCGGCGGCCTCGATCGCGCGGGCTTTGAGCTCGTCCTCATTCACCAGTTTGGCGGCTTCTTCGTCCTGAATCTGCTTGTATGCGGCTTTTACGGTCATACGGCGGGTCTTTTTGCGGTCGCCGCCCATACGCGAGAACATCCCCTGCAACTGGTTGGTCATCTCCTCCATGCCGGGAGGGGCCATGATCTCCACGCCCATGGGTGTCGCGCTTATCTCGACCTCAATTTCCTTGTCGTCCAGCTCCCCCTCGCGCAGCTTCTTGCGGAATATCTGCCGGGTCGAACTGTCGCGGTCGGTCTCGCCCTCGCCGCGTGCGGGCGGCAGCAGGGCATCGAGAATGCGTTCTTCGGTAGCATCTCGTGCCCGGTGAGAGACTTGCTCCATCGCCTGCTCGCGGTGCAGCTTCAATGAGACGTCGACCAGGTCGCGAATGATAGATTCCACATCCCGGCCCACGTAGCCTACCTCGGTGAACTTGGTGGCTTCCACTTTAATAAAGGGGGCGTTAGCGAGCTTGGCCAGGCGGCGGGCGATTTCGGTTTTGCCGACCCCGGTGGGGCCAATCATCAGGATATTTTTGGGGGTGATTTCGCTGCGCAGATCATCGCTGAGCTGCATACGGCGCCAGCGGTTGCGCAGGGCGATGGCCACAGCGCGCTTGGCGTCTTGCTGGCCGACGATATGTTTATCGAGTTCGTGAACGATTTCTCGGGGTGTCATGACTGACATGATGACTCCATGCGCCGGTTATCCGGCCTCAGTATTCCAGGGTTTCGATGCGGCGATTGTGGTTGGTGTAAATGCAAATGTCGCCGGCGATATCCAGGCCTTTTTCGACAATGTCCCGGGCGCCCAGCTCGGTGTTATCCATCAGCGCGCGGGCGGCGGCGGTGGCGAAAGAGCCGCCGCTGCCAATGGCGATCATATTGTCTTCGGGTTCAATGACATCGCCGTTGCCACTGATCACCAGCGTGGTTTCCTTGTCGGCGACAATCAGCAGGGCTTCCAGCTGGCGCAGCGAGCGTTCGCTGCGCCAGGCCTTGGCCAGTTCTACGGCGGCGCGAACCAGCTTGCCTTGGTATTTTTCCAGTTGCGCTTCAAACAGTTCGAACAGGGTGAAGGCATCGGCGGTGCCGCCAGCAAAACCCGCCAGCACCTGATCGTTGTACAGGCGCCGCACCTTGCGGGCGTTGCCCTTCATAACGGTATTGCCCATGGTGACTTGTCCATCGCCACCGACAACTACGCAGTTGCCCCGACGCACGGAGAGAATAGTGGTGCCGCGAAACTGTTCCACGCGGGACTCCTTCTTTGAGATGAAAACGGCTTGGCCGATGCTGGACCGGCTTGAATGGCTATCAATGAGGGCGCCGCCTTTAAATTTCAAGGCGACGCTGCCGATCAAGGAGTGGCAAAAGGTGTGGTCAGGGCGTCTTCTGACGAATGACGAGGGTATCGATGCTCTCGTTGATCAGCTTGGAACGAGCGCTGGACAGCGTATTGTGGGTCAGGAACGGGCCGACGTAGACCCGGTGCCAGCGGTCGCCATTGGCTTCCACGAGTTCGACTTTGGCATCCAGCCCCAGCAGTAGAATCTGCGCGCGGCGACGGTCGGCATCTTCGTTATTGCGGAACGAGCCCGCCTGAAGAATATAGCGTTCGCCACTCTGGAAGCGCTTGCTGTCGTCTTCGGGTGGTGGCGCTTCATTGGCGACCACTTTGGGTTTGCGAGCAGGTTGCGGGGTTTCGTCGGGAACAATGACCTCGCGCTCCGGCAACACGGTAAAGAAGTCAAACTTGGTCGTGGTGGTCTTTTCAGCGGGCGGCGCCGGCTCGACTTTTTCCGCGCGCGTATTCTGTTCCGGCGCGTTTGGGCTGCGTTCGTTCATCATGTTGAACACCAGTACGGTGCTCAATACCCCGGCGATAAAGCCCGTACCGAGCATCACTGAGGCGGGCATGCCCTTCTTCTCAGGGCTCCGCGTTGCGCCTCGGGTGGGACGTTTTTTCTTGGCGGTGGCCATGCTTACATTTCCTCGGGGGCCGAAACGCCCAGCAGTTGCAATCCATTGCGCAGTACCTGCTGCACGGCAACCGACAGTGCGAGTCTTGCGTCGCGCAGGGTGGCATCCTCGCCCAGCATTTTATGGGCGTTGTAGTAGCTGTGGAAGTCGCCTGCCAGTTCACGCAGGTAGTGTGCCAGCGTATGTGGCTCAAACTGCTCGGCCGAGCTGGCAAGTACTTCCGGGTAGCGGGTCAGTTTGACCAGCAGCTCGCGTTCCACGTCCTGATCCAGTCGCGAAAGATTGGCGAGGCCGTTCTCCGCCTGCCACTGATCTCCGGCCTCGGTCAGTTTGCGCAAAATGCTGGAGACGCGGGCGTGGGCGTACTGAATGTAATACACCGGGTTGTCTTTGCTTTCTGACTTCGCCAGCTCCAGGTCGAAATCCGTGGCCTGATCAGCTTTGCGCATGATGTAGAAGAAGCGCGCCGCGTCGTTGCCTACATCGTCACGCAGTTCGCGCAGGGTAACAAAAGACCCGGAGCGGGTGGACATCTGCACCTGTTCATTGCCGCGAAAGAGTGAGACAAACTGCACCAGCCTTACCACCAGACGCTCGGGGTCGATTTCCAGCGCTTGCAGGGCGGCTTTCACACGAGCGATGTAGCCGTGGTGGTCGGCGCCCCAGATGTTGATGACGCGATCAAAGCCGCGCTCGAATTTGTTCAGGTGATAGGCGATATCTGACGCAAAGTAAGTGGTCTGCCCATTGTCGCGGCGCACTACGCGGTCCTTGTCGTCGCCGAAGCGGGTGGACAGGAACCACAGCGCACCGTCGCGCTCTTCAATAAAACCGTTGTCCTGCAAGCGGGCGATGGCGCGGCTGACCTGATCCGGATCGGTGGTCAGGCTGCGCTCAGAGAACCACTGTTGATAATGCACGCCGAATTCGGCCAGGTCTTCGCGAATATCGCCGAGAATGGCGTTCAGGCCTTTGTCGAAGGCGATCTGGTAATCGTCGCCGAGCAGGGTTTTGGCGCGGTTGATCAAGTCGTCGATGTGCTTTTCTTTGTCGCCACCGGCAGGTGCGTCGTCGCAAACGCCGTCAAACACGTCGGTTGCCGAGTGGCGCAGACGTTCGCCATGTTCGGCCAGCAGCTCGCGGCCGTAGTCGGCAATGTAGTCACCCTGGTAGCCGTTGCTGGGGAAAGTGAGGGTTTCGCCGCAGGACTCGAGGTAGCGCAGCCAGACGCTGGTGCCGAGGATGTCCATCTGGCGGCCCGCATCGTTCACATAGTATTCCCGCTCCACGGTATAACCCGCCGCTTCCAGCATGTCGGCGACGCTGGCGCCATAGGCGGCGCCGCGACCGTGGCCCACGTGCAGTGGTCCGGTGGGGTTGGCGGACACAAATTCCACTTGCACCCGCGATTTTTTCGGCGCGCCGCGGCCGTAATGTTCACCCTGACTGAGAATGTCGCGAATGACCTTGAAGTTGGCCGCTTCATCCATAAAGAAGTTGATAAAGCCAGGACCGGCGATTTCCACCTTCACCACGTCGTCGCTGGCGGGCAGAGCGTCGACAATTTGCTGGGCGATAGCGCGGGGATTGCTGCGCAGTGGCTTGGCCAGCATCATCGCGACATTACAGGCCAGGTCGCCGTGGCTTTTATCCTTGCATCGCTCGATCTGAATCGCCGGCTGCAAATCTGCCGGCCAGTCGGCCGTGCTGCGCAAAGTAGTAAGCGCCTGATCAATCAACGCGGCGACGATATCTTTCATGTCGGTTCGAGCTCTCTTGGAATATGGGGGAAACAGGGTCGCGTATTATCGCTGTTCCGGCGGCAGTCTGCCACCGTCAGAACAGTTCGATGGGATCCACGTCTACCGACCAGCGCAGCGAGCGCTGGCCCAGCGCTTCGGCTACCGTGCAGGCGTGCTGTAACTGGCGGTGCAGTTGTCCCCGCTGCTCGGCCTGTAAGATCAGCGAGGCGCGGTAGCGGCCGGCGCGACGAGTCATGGGTGCCGGCAGCGGGCCGATCAGCTGCCAGCCGGGTTCCGGCGGCGACAGTGCTCCGCGCAGTTGTTGCAGGAACTGCTCCGCGTCGTGCAAATGGGGCGCGTCGCAGCGAATCACCGCACCGAAACTGAAGGGCGGCAGTTCCAGCAAGCGTCTCTCGGCGAGCTGTGTTGCCGCAAAGGCGCGATAGCCCTGCTGGCTCAGGCTCTGCAATACCGGATGAGCAGGGCAGTGGGTTTGCAGCAGGACTTCGCCGGGGCGGTCGGCCCGCCCGGCCCGGCCCGCGACCTGTAACAGCAGTTGCGCACTGTTTTCGATGGCCCGGTAGTCGCTGCTGAACAGTCCCGCATCCATGTCGATAATGCCCACCAGCGTGACTGCCGGAAAATGATGGCCTTTGGCAAGCATCTGAGTGCCCACCAAAATGCAGGGTTCACCGGCATTCACTTCTTCCACCAGGTCTGCCATGGCGCCGCGATTGGCCGTGGTGTCGCGATCGATGCGCAATACCGGCTGAGAGAAGCGTTTTTGCAAAAATAATTCCAGCCGCTCAGTACCCGGTCCGTCGTAAATCCATTGACTATTGCCGCAGTCCGGGCAGCTATCGGGCATCGCGCGCACCGCTTCGCAGTGGTGGCAGCGCAACTGGCGCCGACGATAGTGCACGGTCATGCGTGCATCGCAGGCGGTGCAGTCGGCAATCCAGCCGCAGCAGTGACATTGCAGCGTGGGAGCGAAGCCGCGGCGATTGAGGAACAGCAGTACCTGATTGCCCGCCGCAAGGGTCTGCTCGCAGGCGTGGAGCAGAGCATCGCTAAGCCCTTCATGCAGCGGCTGTTGGCGGATATCCAGCAGCCGAATCGGTGCCTGTTGGGCGTTGCCGGCGCGCTGGGTCAGGCGCAGGAGTTGGTATCGCCCCTGGTCGGCATTGTGCAGGCTGTCGAAACTGGGGGTGGCGCTGCCCAGAATGACCGGGCATTGGTGGTCGGCGGCACGTTTTACCGCAATGTCGCGGGCACTGTAGCGCCAGCCGTCCTGCTGTTTATAGGAGCTGTCGTGTTCCTCGTCGACGATTACCAGTCCCAGCCTTGGCAGTTCGGCAAAAATCGCCGAGCGGGTGCCCAGCACAATGTCGCAATCGCCGCGACGGGCGGCCTGCCAGTGGCGCAGCCGATCGCCGTCGCTCATCCCCGAATGCATGGCAACGACCCGGCCGGGGAAACGGCACTCGAAGCGCCGCAAGGTTTGCGGAGTAAGCCCAATTTCCGGTACCAGTACCAGGCACTGCTGACCCCGTGCCAGCGTGGCGGCGATGGCTTGAAGGTAGACCTCGGTCTTGCCGCTGCCGGTTATACCGTCCAGCAAGAAGCGGCTGAACTGGTCTTGCTGGTCACGAATACTGGCGAGGGCGTCGCGCTGTTCCTCGTTGAGTGTTGGTGGCTGTTCCGGGTTGGCCGGCGATGGGTTTGCGGCGGCGACCAGTAAGCCCTGCTCCCGAAGTGCGCGAAAAACCGCGTCGCTGAAACCCTGCTCGCGAATGTCGTCCCGGCTCAGGACCGGCTGTTCGATAAAGGCAGTGAAGAGGGCGCGCTGCTTTGCAGCGCGGGAGGGGATGTGTTCGAGTTCGGCACCGTCGGCCAATTGCCAGTGCTGTGGCTTGGCGTCGGCGGGCGGCGTGTTTCGGCGCAGGGCTACGGGCAGCATCTGATGCAGGCAATCGCCGATGGGGTGGTGATAGTAGCGCGCCGCCCAGCGTCCCAGTGCCAGCAGCTCTGCCGACAGGCTGGGACTGTCGTCCAGCACCTCGCTGACAGCACGGAGCTTGGCGGTATCTACCTGGCTGCCCTCGCTTTCGCCCAGGACCACGCCCACAAGCTCGCGACGACCAAACGGTAGCCGTACTCGCAGTCCGGGTTGCGGCGCGCAGCCCAATGTGTCGGGCCACAGATAATCGAAATGGCGGCGCAGAGGGCAGGGGATGGCGATGGAAACCAGCGTGTCGGCCATGGTTCTCTGAAGGCAAAAGCGCCAGTGTATAAGAATTGCGACGGTGTGGGGGCGGTAATTTCGCCGCAATGCCCGGCGGTGCTTGCTTATGCGCCCAGTTCTGCTAATATGCGCGGCCTGTTTTTCGGTGGTTTTTTGTTCAGTTGTGCGATGCCAATAGGGGCGCGTATGACAACCACCCAGCATCAGCCCAGCGCGGTGCCCGGCAAGAGATCGGGTGGCGGCGCCTGAAGAGGATTCATTGATGAAAGCCGATATCCATCCGAAGTACGAAGACATCAACGTGACTTGCAGCTGTGGTAACAGCTTCCAGACACGTTCCACCCTGGCCGAAGACCTGCACGTTGACGTGTGTTCAGCCTGCCACCCGTTCTACACCGGCAAGCAAAAAATGCTGGATACCGGCGGCCGTGTTGATCGTTTCCGCAAGCGTTTTGGCAATCGCGGTGGCGTTAAAAGCTAAGCGCTTGAGTCGCTTGCCCGGATTGGGTAAGCCGACAGTGGCAGTGCCAGCTACAACGCCAGCCACAAAAAAAATGCCCGGGCCTTTGCGTCCGGGCATTTTTGTATTGGGCCTGCTGTTCACGGGTGGGCTGGCTGCCGACTGCAAACCGCTCGGCGACGTGCGGAGTGTGGGGCTGGCTGCGGTGACGGACGGTGACAGCCTGCGTCTCAGCAATGGTCAGCGTGTGCGGCTGCTGGGTATCAACGCCCCGGAGCTGGGGCGGGACGGTCGCCCCGCCGAGCCATTGGCTGAAGAAGCCAGGCAGGCGTTGCAGGCGCAGTTGAAGGACCGGGAGGCCGTTTACTTGCAGGCCTATGGTCACGACCGTTATGGCCGTGTGCTCGCCGAAGTTTTTACCCGGCAGGATGGCGGCCATGTGGGAGAGACCTTGCTGAGCAAAGGTCTGGCGCGTGCGGTTGTGGTGCCGCCCCGCTGGCGGTCAGACGACTGCCTGTGGCGTGCCGAGGAAACGGCCAGAGAGCAGTCGCGGGGACTCTGGAGTACACCGCCGCTGCCATCGCGGGCAGCCACGGCAAAGGACCAGGGCTTTGTGGTGATGACGGGGAGAGTCGAGTCCGTGTCGCACAGCCGTCACGCAGTATGGGTAGATTTAGATGGCGATGTGGTCATCAAAATTGCCGAGTCGGACTGGCCGTATTTCGGCAATGAGGATTGGCAGCAGTGGCCTGGCCGAGAGGTAGAGCTTCGGGGCTGGCTGCGCAGCCGTCGGGCCAAGCCGGGGTTTGCATCGCTGAAGATGGATCTGCGCCATCCGGCGATGATGCGCTGGATGCCCCGTTTGAGCGAGGACGGGCGAAGTAAATACTCTCGCTGAATAGACTGAACTTGCAGGCTTTGTCGGGGCGTCCGGCTTGTGAGTACAGGGAGTTTTCTATATGATTTCTCGCCTTCGAGAGCGCAGCACAACAACAGAAAAGCGTTCCGCCCCCCCTTTTTAAGCACAAACCGAGAGCATGACGATGTCTAAAGATGTTAAGCAGGCGGCTCTGGATTATCACTCGATTCCAACGCCAGGCAAGATCGGCATCAGCCTGACGAAGCCCGCCGAAACCCAATACGACCTGTCGCTGGCCTACAGCCCGGGCGTTGCGGAGCCGGTGCGCGAGATCGCTAAAGACCCACTCAACGCCTACAAGTACACCAGCAAGGGCAATCTGGTCGCGGTCATCTCCAATGGCAGTGCCATTCTCGGTTTGGGTGATCTTGGCCCGGCAGCGAGCAAGCCGGTAATGGAAGGCAAGGCGCTGCTGTTCAAGCGTTTCGCTGATATCGACTCCATCGACATCGAAGTGGATGCAGAAGATCCGCAGGCGTTTATTGACACCGTGCGCCGTATTGCCGACACCTTCGGCGGTATTAATCTTGAAGATATCAAGGCGCCCGAGTGCTTTGAAATTGAGCGGATTCTGATCGAGCAGTGCAATATCCCCGTCTTCCACGACGACCAGCACGGCACGGCTATCGTGACCGCAGCGGGTATGCTGAACGCACTGGAAATTCAGGGTAAATCCATCGAGACAGCTCGCATTGTTTGTCTGGGTGCCGGTTCGGCGGCCATCGCCTGTATGCGTCTGCTAGTGAGCCTGGGGGCGAACAAGGCCAATCTGTTTATGCTCGACCGTCGGGGTGTGATTACTCCGGGGCGTGAAGGCTTGAACGAGTACAAGGAAGAGTTTGCCAACGGCAGCGGCCCGACCACCCTGGAAGAAGCTATTCTGGACGCCGATGTCTTTGTCGGCCTGTCTGGCGCAGACTTGCTGAGCGAAGCAAATCTTCGGGCGATGGCGCCAAACCCCATCGTGTTTGCCTGCTCAAACCCGGATCCGGAGATCAAGCCGGAGCTGGCAAAAGCCGTACGCGACGATCTGATTATGGCAACGGGCCGTTCCGACTACCCCAATCAGGTCAACAATGTATTGGGCTTCCCGTTTATTTTCCGTGGTGCATTGGATGTGCGTGCCACCGAGATTAACGAAGCAATGAAAGTGGCGGCGGTGCACGCCATTCGCGAACTGGCGAAAGAAGATGTTCCGCAGGTCGTTGTGGACGCCTGTAACTGTGGTGAACTGAGCTTCGGCCCCGAATACATTATTCCTAAACCTGTAGATCGCCGTCTGCTGGGACAGGTGGCCGCTGCGGTTGCCCGCGCTGCTGTTGACAGCGGTGTGGCATTGTTGCCGTATCCGGAGCACTACCCGCTGAGCTAATCTTCAGTGAGTAGATGTTAAAAAGCCGCGCAATTGCGCGGCTTTTTCGTTTTAGGGGACGGGGTTTCGCCGGTCTTAGCCGCTAAGCTGCCGGCCGGCAATATAGGCAAAGGTCAGCGCCGGGCCAAGGGTGCCGCCACCGCCGCCGTAGAGTGCGCCGGGTGAGCCGACGCCGGTCGTATTGCCCGAGGCGTACAGCCCGGCAATGGGCTGGTCGAAAACATCCAGAACCTCCGCCTTGCCGTTCACTTTCAAGCCCCCGCAGGTGCCGATATCGGCCGGTGAAACCTCTGCACCATAGAACGGGCCTTTGCTGAGAGGGCCCAGTGTACTGCGCGGATCACCGGAGCCGTAGGTATCGTAAGCGCTTTCGCCGCGATGGAAATCCGGGTCTTTGCCCTCGGCGGCAAAGCGGTTAAAGCGTTCGACCGTCGCCGTCAGGCCACCGGCATCTATACCCAGCTTGTCAGCCAGTGCCTCAAGCGTATCCGCTTGCTGAACCCAATCCGGCAGGGCCTCGTCAGCAGTGCGTCCGGCGAGTGGATAGTGTTCGCGATAGCCCTGGTCAAACAGTTGGAACGCAGGCAAGTTGCGGTAGCCCAGGTCGCCCCAGTTTTCCCAATCGTGATAGCTGCGCCATGTGGCGTCGTAGTCGGCGGCTTCATTGCAGAAGCGCTGACCGTGACGGTTGACCACAATGCAGCCGGCGTTACGCCGCTCGATCTGGGCTGACAGGGAAATGCCGCCGCGGCTCTGGCCATTGGCCTCGGCGTCGCCCTTGTACACACTCAACCCCCAGGCTTCATTCATGTTGCTGAGTGCTGCGCCCAGTGCCATACCCATACGGATGCCGTCACCGGTATTGGTTTCGGTGCCGAGTGTGTAGGGTGAGGGGCCGCGCAGGAAGTGTTTTTTCATTTCCCAGTTGCGTTCGAAGCCACCGCTGGCCATTAGCACGGCCTCCCTGGCGCGCACTTTCTGTGGGCGACCGTCGCGGCGAATACTGACGCCGGTAACCCGGCGTTGACCCTCTTCCTGCTGTACGCTGTGCAGCGCCTCGGCGGGGCAGTCGGTGAGCAGGGTCGCGCCGGCGGCGATCGCGGCCTGCAGCATATCGCCGACCAAAATGCCTCCTGCCAACGCGACTTGCGGCTGGACCGGTTCCACGGAGCGACCTTTGCGCAGCGCGCCGGGCCACTCGGGGTGGTAGTCGGCGACGTCGCCCATCAGCTTCGAGACCCGAAAGGTCATGGCGGTGTTGGCTTCCAGGTAGTCCAGCATGTCTGGGCCGTTATCAATGAAAGCATCGATCAGTTCGTCGCTGGACTGCCCCTGGCTGAGTTTTTCAATGTAGCGCCGCGCGGCGTCGCGGTTATCGCGAAGTCCCTCGCGTTGCATCACGCGGTTATTGGGGATCCACAGTACGCCGCCGGAGACGATACTGTTTCCGCCGGGGGCGCTGTTTTTTTCCACAATCAGTACGCGTTTGCCGGCCTTGGCCGCCATCAGCGCGGCCAGCAGACCGGTGCCCGAGCCGATGACAATTACATCGTACTCGTCGTCCCAGTGCTCGTCGGAAGGAACCTTGCTGGCCGCCAGCGCCGGAGCACCGCTGGCAGCGGCGAGGCCGCCGAGCAGGCTGCCTTTCAGCAGACTGCGTCGTTTCAGTTCTTTGCTATCCATATTGTTGGCGCCCCTTAAAATTCGTAGATGATGTCCAGTCCAAAGCTACGGGGTTCATTGTAGGCAATGGTGGAGCCGGCGCCCGCCGTGAAGCGGTGGCTGACATAGTCCTTGTCCTGAATGTTTTTACCCCAGAGGGCCAGTCGCAGCTCGCCGGTTTTTACGGCTGCGGCGGTCAGCGTGAGCCGGGCATTAAGCAGGCCGTAGCTGTCGATTTCCCAAAGTGCTTTCTGCTGCGCGCTGGCACCGGTGCCGGCGGTGGCATAGTGGCTGTCCTGCCAGCTATAGCTCAGGTTCAGCCAGAAATCCCCCAGCGAGCTTTCGCCAAACTGGTAATCGAGGCTGGCGGTGTAGGCATTTTCCGGCGCATAGGGCAGCACAAACTGCTCGGAAATATCCTGGCCACTGACCGGATGGTTAACCTCATCAATGCTCCAGTCGAGGTAGGCGTAGTCCAGCGAGACAGATAGCTGCGCGGTAAGCTGGGCGAGAATATCCAGCTCCAGGCCGCTGACCTCGGCGGTGCCTGCATTGTAGGTATTCACTACCGCAATTTGCGCCGGGTCCGGTGAGAGGTCGAGCTGCATTTCTTCGTAGTCAGAGCTGAATGCCGCCACGTTGACGCGCAGGCGGCGATCCAGCCAGTAGGACTTCAGTCCCAGTTCGTAGGAGGTGATTTCCTCGGGGTTATAGTCGATGGTGAAGTCGCCGCTGGACTCGGCAAAACCGCCGGATTTGTAAGCGGTAACGACTTTGGCGTAGACGCTGGCATCATCGGTTAACTGGTAATTGGCGGACAGCATCGGGTCGGTGCTGCTGTAAGAAACGGCGTTGCGGGTGCCGTTTTCAATCGGGACTACCGTGTTGAAATTGAGAATGGTGGCCTGATAGTCGCGGATACCGTCGCGCTCATCCTCGGTGTAGCGCAGACCTGCGGTCAGCGTGAGCCGGTCTTCCAGAATCATGGGTGTGTAGCTGACCTGGCTGTACACCGCCTGGGAGTTGGTGTCGGCGTTCACGTAGCGGTCGTACAGCATGTCGTGAGGTGCGGGAAAGTTGTTGCCGGGGTCGAAATCGTCCTGCAAGTCCTGCAGCCAGATACGCTGGCGGTGGTTGGCTTTTTCTTCGAAGTAGTACACGCCCGCGACATATTCCAGGCGAGCATCCAGGGCCGAGCCGACGATCTGGAATTCCTGCGACCACTGGTGGCTGTCGATAGAGTCATCGGTTTCGTAGTAGCCGACAACGAAGGCGGCGTTCAGATAGTCCTGGAAATAGCGGGTATCCAGCTCCCGGTAACCGGAGATCGACTTCACAGAGACATTCTCGCTCAGGTCCCAGCTCAGGGTCAGTGAGTGGCCGTTGAAGTCGGTGGTGCTGGTGGGCAGGTTCGCCCGGCGCGGTGTTTTGGTGTGAGGGCTGGTGGGGTAGTTCGGGCCTGCCAGCAGGTCGTTCTGGTAATAAATGGGGGTATCTTCCGAATCGCCTATTTCAAACGCATAGTCGGCACTCAGCGTGTCGCTGATATCCCAGCGCAGGGCGAGGCGAGCCCCCTGTTGATCCTGTTCACCATAGTCATTGCCGCCCCGGTTGCGGACGTAGCCGTCCTTGCTGCTGCGCACATAGGACAGTTTGGCGGACACATCGCCCACCGCGGGAAGGTCGATCGTGGTCAGGCTGCGCAGACGCCCCTGGTTGCCGATGGTGAGCTGTTCTTTGAAGGCGAATTCCCCGCTGGGTTTGCGGGTGTGAATATTGATGGCGCCGCCCGTGGTGTTGCGTCCGTATAGCGTACCCTGGGGGCCGCGCAGCACTTCGATACGCTCAATGTCTGCGAGATCCATGCTCGAGGACTGCGGGCGCGCCATGTAAACACCGTCGATGTACATACCGATAGCGCCTTCCTTGGTGATCTGGCCGACGTCGTTTGCGCCTTGGCCGCGCATGAACAGAATCAGCGCGCCACTGGAGGAGGGGTAGGGGGCAAAGGTCAGCGCGGGAACGGTGGTGGCCAGTCCGCTGATATCGTTGGCGCCCTTCATTTCCAGTGCGTCGCTGCCATAGGCGTTGATGGCAATCGGAATTTCCTGGGCCGATTCACTGCGCTTTTGTGCGGTGACGACGACTTCTTCAATCTGTGCCGTCGCGGCCAGTGTGGTGGTGGCTGGGCTGAGTAACAGTCCCAATGTCAGCATGCGGTAGGGGTGCTTCGTCATTTTTCTTATCTCTCTATGGCGCCAGTCAGTGCTTGCCACGCCCGTGGCGCCAGTATCGGGCATTGGCAAACCTCGTTAAGCAGAGCCAGCATAAGCGAGCTTGTTACATAATACAATATGTGTAACATGTAACTAACGTTATTGATATTCTGCATCAGCTGATGTTTGAGAAATACTGCGGGGGCTGCTAATTTGCGCGGTCTTCTAGGGGAGAGAAATGTGTCAAACCAGCATCTCAGGGAAGCCATCCTTGATGCCGTAGAACAGTGCTTTGCACAGTACGGACTGCAAAAAACCACCCTCGCTGATGTGGCCGAGCGGGCGGGTGTGTCGAGGATGACCGTGTACCGTCATTTCAAGGACCGCAAGGCGTTGTTCGACGGTGCTTCACTGCGCAATATTCGTCGGCACTGGGCCGAGATTGCCGCGCAGCTGACCCATGTTGAGCGCTTGGACGAGTGGTTGATTGAGGGCATGCTCCTCTATCAGTTTGACATTGCCAGCGACCCGCGGGTGCAGCTGTATCTGGACCTCGGGGCATTCGATGACGGCCTCGCGGTGTCGCAGACGGAGGTTGGTCTGCAGGCGGCTATTTGCCAGTTTGAGCATCTCTTCAATCCGCTGGCGGATGCTCAGGGGCGGCTCAGCAATGGCTTGGACGCCTATCAATTGGCCGAGTGGGTTCATCGCAACAACCACAGCCTGCTACGCTATCCCAGCGACCGATTGGCTGATCGAGAAGTGCGCCGCCGCTGGTTATCGGCGCAGATTTGCGGCGGCTTGGTGCCCGCACACTGAGCAGCGCGCAGGTCTTTGATCCAGCGCAAGGTTTGCCAGCTCAATCCGGGCTGTAATGAAGGAAAAGGAGGATTCATTCATGCAAGCACTTCCCCATCGTTACTATGTTTGCGCGAGCGCCGAAAGCGAGGGCGACGTTACCCTCAAATCCGACGGGCTCAGCAATATCTCCTCGGATGCACCTGCTGAGTTCGGAGGTCCCGGTGACAAGTGGTCGCCGGAAACCCTGTTGATGGCTGCGGTGGCCGATTGTTTTGTACTGAGCTTTAAAGCGGTTGCCAAAGCGGCCAAGTTTGACTGGTTGGCGCTGGACTGCCGGGCCGAGGGCAAACTGGACAAGCAGGAGCGCAAGGTCTGCTTCACCGAATTTGAAGTGTTTGTCAGCCTGACGGTGGCGGCAGACGTCGACGAAGAGCAAGCCACGCAGTTGCTGGAAAAAGCCGAGCGTAACTGTCTGGTGGCGAATTCGCTGTCGGGGCCTTCGCAGTTGTATATCGAAATTCTGAGAGGCTAGTCTCTCCCGTCAGCGAGGTATACAAAAGTGCTCGCGCAGTCCTAAGTATTAATGCCAATAGGTTTCTGAGCCATAGTCGCTAGGCTGTGTCTCAGCACTATTCTGTCAGCTTGTAAAAAAGGAATTGAACCATGAAAGGACTCGCCCCCCTCGCTTGCCTGTGTCTGCTTTCCAGCGCCGTTTATGCCTATGAACCGGAGCCCGTGGTCTATGTGGGTGCGTCGTACTCACATCTGGAATACTCCGAGTCATCGATCGAAGCGGACTTGTCGTCTGTCGGCGTCACGTTTGGTGCCCTGATTAACGAGAATTTCGCGCTAGAGTTGCGATATGCGCAAGGTTTTGATGATGAGACGGTCATGAATATCGCGACCCTGGAACTTGACCACATGGTCAGTGGATACCTGAGGGCAGGCATGCCCGTGACCGAGCGCCTTTATCCCTATCTGGTGGTGGGGCGAAGTAAGGTCGAAATGAAAGCCTCGGGTGCTGGCCTGTCTATCTCGGGAAAGAAAAGTGATATCAGCTATGGCTTGGGTCTGAATATCTCCTGGCCGGAGTCGCCGGTGATTGTGAACATGGAATACACCCAGTTTGTCGATAAGGATTACTTTGAAATTGCGGGGCTGACGATCGGTCTGCAGCTCGAATACTAAGCACGCCTCTTCCCTCAGGCGGCGCTAGGCTTGTTCATCAAGCGCCGCCACTCTCTCCATGATTTGTTCCCTCAGCCAGCGATGACCTGCATCGGCATTAGCACTGCGGTGCCAGTAGATATGCATGTCGAGTGCGGGCAGTTCCAGCGGCAGTGGATGGAGCCTCAGCCCCAATAGCTTGGCGTAGCGCTCGCCCAGCTGTCGCGGTAGCGTGAGCAACAAATGTGAAGCGGCAACCACGTGACTGGCGGCGTGGTAACTCTGCCCGCGTATGCGTACATCTCGCTTCAGCCCCCTCTGCAAGAGCTGCCGGTCTTCAAATAACACGCCCTCTCCGCGCCCGGATACTCCGACATGAATCGCCGCGAGATACGCCTCCAGCGTCAACGCTGCTGTCAGTGGGTGATCGGCCCGCATCAGCACACACAGGGGCTCGCTGCGCAGTGGGACGTGCTCAATGCTGTCGTCGACGGGCTGCGGTACATCGACAGCCAGTGACAGCTCGCCGAGGGCCAGGTGGCGGCTGAGCTGATCCCGACGCAGCCGTCGGCTTTGAAGGCGAATGCCCGGTGCGACCGTGTTCAGGTGACCGGCAAGCGGTGGCAGAAGCAAAAACTCCATGGTGTCGCCCAAGCCGAGAACAAACCGCCGCTGGGAGTCGCCGGCGTCAAAATGTTGCCCTCGATAAACGCTGTCTTGCAGTGTGCTCAGCGCAGCTTGCACGTCGTCGGCTATGCTGTCTGCGAGGGGGGTTGGCGCGATCTGGCGGCCGCGGCGCACGAACAGTGGGTCGTCGAAGTGTTGGCGCAGGCGGGCGAGGGCATTGCTGACGGCGGGCTGGCTCAGATGCAGGTCGCGAGCCGCTTCGGTCAAAGAGCCCGCGCGGTAGATGGCGTCAAAAACGCGGAACAGATTCAGGTCCATTGGCTTCTCTCGGGGCGTAAAATATATTCGCTTTATGAATAATAAAGGATTTATAAAATAAATTAGACTGATGTTTTGCCGCGGACTATGGTACGTGGAGTTTGTGTGGAGGATACCCTATGGATTTCAGCCTCAGCCCGCGCTGCCAGGCGCTGCGCGATCAGATTCGCCAATTTATCGATACCGAGATTGCCCCGGTGGAAGCGGCCTTGTTGCCCGGCCTGCTGGAAAGCCCCCGTGGTGCAGATTGGACACAGTGGCAGGTGCTTCCGGAAGTCGAAGCCCTGAAAGAAAAAGCCAAAGCCCAGGGCTTATGGAATCTGTTTTTGCCCGATCCGGAACTGGGGGCGGGTTTGTCAGTGGCGGAATACGCGGTACTGGCTGAGCAGATGGGGCGCTCGCATTTTGCGCCGGAAGTGTTTAACTGCAACGCGCCCGATACCGGCAATATGGAAGTGTTGTGGAAATACGGCAGCGAGGCACAAAAGGCCCAGTGGCTGACGCCCTTGCTCAATGCCGAGATTCGCTCGGTATTTTTCATGACCGAGCCCGACGTGGCGTCCTCCGATGCCACCAATATGCAGGCGACGATTACCGTCGATGGCGACGAACTGGTATTGAACGGGAAAAAATGGTGGTCCACCGGTGTGGGCGACCCGCGCTGCGAAGTGGGTATCTTTATGGGCCTGAGTGATCCTGAGGCGCCTCGTCACAGTCGTCACTCGATGGTATTGGTGCCGATGAATACCCCGGGCGTGACCATCAAGCGGATGCTGCCGGTGTTTGGCGGCTTTGATGAGCCCAGTGGCCACGGTGAAGTGTGGTTTGAAAATGTTCGGGTGCCGATGGATAACCTCATTCACGGCCTGGGGCGTGGCTTTGAAATCGCTCAGGGGCGCCTCGGCCCCGGCCGCATCCACCATTGCATGCGCGCCATCGGCGCCTCTGAACGCGCGCTGGAGCTGATGATTCAGCGTGGCATGAGCCGTGAAGCCTTCGGCAAGCCCTTGATTAAACTCGGGGGCAATCCCGAGCGAGTGGCTGAGCTGCGCATTGCGATCGATCAAGCGCGGCTGTTGACTCAGTACGCCGCCTGGAAAATCGACGAGGTGGGTGCCATGCAGGCGCTCAGCGAAATCTCCGCGATCAAGGTTGTTGCCCCGAACGTGATGCAGCAGGTGGTCGACGAGGCTATTCAACTGTTCGGGGGTGCCGGTGTGAGCAATGACACGCCGCTGGCGGCCCTGTTTGCCATGGCGCGGGTGCTGCGCCTGGCCGATGGCCCCGATGCCGTGCACCGCAGTTTGATCGCCCGCCTTGAATTTGCCAAATACCGCTAGGAGACGCTTGATGAGCAATAACTATAAGACGGGTCAGTCGCGCATTTTTATCACCGGTGGTGCGTCGGGTCTGGGGCGCGCGCTGGCCGAGCGTTTTGCCGCAGCGGGCTATGCGGTGTGCATCGGCGATATTCATGCTGAGCGCGGGGAGGAAACCCTGGCGGCGCTGCAGCAGAAAACGGCGGCGCACTTTCTCACTTGCAATGTCCAGCGTGAAGAGGATTTGCAGGCCGCGGCAGACTGGCTTCGCGAGCATTGGGGAGGCGTGGATATTGTCGTCAACAATGCGGGGGTGGCCGCTGCCGGAAATATCGATGCGCTGCCGCTGGAGGATTGGCAGTGGGTCATGGACATCAATGTGCTGGGTGTGGTGCGTGGCAGCAAGGTGTTCACGGCGCTGATGAAGGAGCAAGGACACGGTCACATTGTGAATATCGCGTCACTCGCCGGCTTGATTCATCCGCCGAAGATGGCTGCTTACTGCGCTTCCAAGGCGGCGGTGGTGGCGATCTCCGAGAGCATGAGCCTGGAGTTGGCCGACGACAATATTGGCGTATCGGTGGTCTGTCCGGCGTTCTTCCGGACGAATCTTGCCGAGTCAGCGAGGGCGTCAGATGCCGATTCTGCCGGTATGACGAATCGCCTGGTGAACAAAGCCAAAATCGGCGCCGAAGAGATTGCCAATTACGTGTTCGAGGCTGTGCAGCGCGGCGACCACTATATCCTCACACACGCGGAAAGCCGTCGATTGTTCCGTCTGAAACGTCTCGTGCCTTTCAGCTGGTACCGCCGTGTGATGCTGAAAGGCACGTCGCGCATGGCTAAAAAGCGCGCCTGAGAAGATTACAGCAGTGCGCGCAGGGCGTTAATCGCCATTGCCAGCAGAGCGAGGGTACTGATGGCGAAAATGCTAAAGCGCAGCGGCACGTAGTTATTGGTGCTCTGCACAATGCTGTGCAGCACGCGGGCGACAACGTAGGTCCAGGCCAATGTCAGGTTGATACCGTCGCCCAAGCCCATCATGGCCAGTGTCAGCGCGGTAGCGTAGAACAGGGTGGGCTGCTCCATCAGGTGATTGTAATTGTCGGCCTTCCACTGAATGCGTTTATCCATCAGTGTGGCCAGCTCGGCAGTGCGTTCTCCCGCCGAGGGCGGCAGCCCGGCTTTGTGGATGGCGGGCAATCGCGTTAAGGCCATCCAGGCAAGCATCACCAGGCTCCAAAGCACCAGCGTAATGACGGGAAGAAAAAGAGGGGATGCACTCATGCGTATTTCCTGTTTTATCGTCTATGTGTCAGGGTGAGGGAAATATAGCAGCCGCATCGACATAACCACACAACGAGGACGCGATGTTTAGAAAAAATATTTTGATCACCGGTGCCAGCTCCGGTCTGGGTGAGGGAATGGCGCGGGCGTTCGCCGCGAAGGGCAGTAATCTGGCCCTGTGCGCACGCCGGGTGGAGAATCTGGAGGCCATCAAGGCCGATATTGAAAAGGCGCATCCCAATGTCACCGTGCTGATCAAGGCGCTGGACGTGTGCGACTACGATCAGGTGTTCACCGTGTTCCGTGAATTCCGTGAAGAATTGGGCAGTCTCGACCGGGTGATCGTGAATGCCGGGATGGGTAAGGGCGCGTCGATGGGCACCGGATATTTCCATGCCAATCGCCGCACCGCCGAGACCAATTTCATTGGTGCCATTGCCCAGTGCGAGGCGGCCATGGAAATCTTCCGCGAGCAAAATGCCGGGCACCTGGTGACGATTTCCTCCATGAGCGCGCTGCGCGGCCTGCCTCGCGCGGTGAATATCTATGCGGCCACCAAGGCCGGACTGCGCACCCTGAGCGAGGGCTTGCGGGCCGATGTGTTGGGTACGCCGATTAAAGTGAGCTGCATCCTGCCCGGTTTTATTCTCACGCCGATTAATGAAGAGATGAAAAAAGCGCCGCTGCGGGTGGACTTGGAAACCGGCTGTCGCGCTCTGGTGAAAGCTATCGAAAAAGAGCCCGGTGAGGCCAAGGTGCCCGCTTGGCCGTGGGTGCCTGTGGGTTGGGCGATGAAGCTGCTGCCCTTGCGCCTCGTTGCTAAAATGACCTGATCAACGGGAGCGGGCGGAGAGATTGCAATGAAAATGTGGATGGCACTGCTGGTAGTGCTTGTGGCGCCCCTGAGCTGGGGCGCGAATGAGATGCCCGCGGAGAATCGCTATGTGGGCGGCCAGCCTTCGGCGGCAGACTTGCAGCGCCTTGCGGCGTCGGGAGTGCGCCATGTGATCAATCTGCGTCCGGCCGCCGAGCAGGCCGGTTACGATGAGTCGGCAGCCGTGACGGCAGAGGGGATGCAATACCATAATTTGCCGGTCGCCGGGGCGGCGGATATCAGCTTTGCCAACGCTCAGGCGCTGGATGCGCTGCTGGCCGATATCGGCGACGAGCCGGTGCTGTTGCACTGCGCCAGCGGCAACCGTGTCGGTGCGCTGATGGCGCTGCGGGCGGCCATGCAAGGGCAGGATGAGGAGTCCGCGATTGCTGAGGGGCGGCGCTGGGGCATGACGCGTCTGGAGCCGGTGGTGCGCCAGCGACTGCAGGAGCAGGAGCAGGACTGTCTGATAGCGATGGAATCACCCTGCTAGGATTCTGTCCGGGGGTGAAAGGCGCGCTTTGCCGGTAAAAGAATTGCGCCTGAGGCGCCCTTTAGGTACCGTTCGCTCAGTTTTCATGCCGCTTGACGCGGCGTTTCTGTATCAGGAGTGATCGTGGCGCAATTCGTTTACACCATGAACCGCGTGAGTAAGGTCGTGCCGCCCAAGCGCGAAATTCTCAGCGATATTTCCCTTTCGTTTTTCCCCGGTGCCAAGATCGGCGTACTCGGCCTGAACGGCGCGGGTAAATCCACGCTACTGCGTATTATGGCGGGGGTCGATACCGAATTTAACGGCGAGGCGCGCCCGCAGCCGGGTATCAAAATCGGTTACCTGTCACAGGAGCCCGAGCTGGACCCCGCCAAGGATGTGCGCGGCAATGTTGAAGACGGTGTTGCCGAAGCCAAAGGCGCGCTGACAGAGTTGGATCAGGTCTATGCCGCCTATGCCGAGCCGGATGCCGACTTTGACGCGCTGGCCAAGCGCCAGGCTGAGCTGGAAGATATTATTCAGGCCACCGACGCCCACAACCTCGACCACAAGCTGGAAGTGGCCGCCGATGCTCTGCGTTTGCCGCCCTGGGATGCCGACGTCACCAAGCTCTCGGGCGGTGAGCGTCGCCGTGTGGCGCTGTGTCGCCTGCTGATGTCCAATCCCGACATGCTGCTGCTCGACGAGCCCACCAACCACCTGGATGCGGAATCGGTGGCCTGGCTGGAGCGCTTCCTCTGCGATTTCCCCGGCACTGTGGTGGCGATTACCCACGACCGCTACTTCCTCGATAACGCCGCCAACTGGATTCTGGAGCTCGACCGCGGCCGCGGCATTCCCTACGAGGGTAACTACTCCGACTGGCTGGAAGCCAAGGAGCAGCGACTGGCTCAGGAAGCCAAAGCCGAGGCCTCGCGCAAGCGCGCCATTGCCACCGAGCTGGAGTGGGTGCGCAGCAATGCGAAGGGGCGCCAGAGTAAGAGCAAGGCGCGTCTGGCCCGCTTTGAAGAAATGCAGTCTCAGGAGTTCCAGAGCCGCAGCGAGACTAACGAGATTTATATTCCGCCAGGCCCCCGTCTGGGCGACAAGGTGATCGAGCTGAACAATGTCAGCAAAGGCTACGGCGACCGCATGCTGATCAACGACCTGAGCTTCAGTATCCCCAAGGGGGCGATTGTCGGCATTGTGGGGGGTAATGGCGCGGGTAAATCGACTCTGTTCCGCATGATCAGCGGCAAGGAACAGCCCGACAGCGGCAGCGTCGAGCTGGGTGAAACCGTCAAGCTGGTGTCAGTAGAGCAGATGCGCGATGCCCTGGACGATAATAAAACCGTCTGGGAAGCGGTGTCTGATGGGCTGGATATGCTGCGTATCGGCAGCTATGAAATCCCGTCGCGGGCCTACATCGGTCGCTTCAATTTTAAAGGCAGCGATCAGCAGAAACGCGTTGGCGAACTGTCGGGCGGTGAACGTGGTCGCCTGCAACTGGCCTGCACCTTGAAGGAAGGCGGCAACGTCTTGCTGCTCGACGAACCCTCCAACGACCTCGATGTGGAAACCCTGCGTGCCCTGGAAGATGCGCTGCTGGACTTCCCCGGTTGCGCGCTGGTGATCTCGCACGACCGCTGGTTCCTCGACCGGATCGCGACCCACATTCTCGCCTATGAGGGCGACAGCGAGGTGGTGTTCTTCGAGGGTAACTACACCGAGTATCACGAAGACTTCGTGGCCCGCAAAGGCAACAATGCGGCGCCCAAGCGTATGAAGTACAAGAAGCTCAAATAAGCGGGCGGCGGCGAATTGCCGCCAAACGTGTTCCGCAGATGGCCGTCGGTGTGCAAATCCGCAGATTTGTTGCCCCGCACGGCCATTTTTACATTCCAGAGGTTTGCTGTATGGCCCGGGGTAAGGGAAAATAGCGCCCTCTTTGCCGCCACCACAGTATCAGGAGCTCCCGATGCCCTCTCGCCGCGACCTTGCCAACGCTATCCGTGCCCTGAGCATGGACGCCGTCCAGAAAGCCAATTCCGGTCACCCCGGTGCGCCAATGGGAATGGCGGACATTGCAGAAGTGCTGTGGCGGGACTATCTCCAGCACAATCCGGCCAATCCGAACTGGGCCAATCGCGACCGCTTTGTGCTGTCGAATGGTCACGGCTCCATGCTGATTTACTCGCTGCTGCACCTCAGCGGCTATGAGCTGACGATCGACGATCTGCAAAACTTCCGTCAGCTGCACAGCAAAACTCCCGGCCACCCCGAATACGGCTATGCACCCGGTGTAGAAACCACCACTGGCCCATTGGGGCAGGGCATTGCCAACGCCGTGGGCATGGCAACGGCCGAAAAAATCCTGGCGGCCCAGTTTAACCGCGACGGCCACGACGTGGTCGATCACTACACCTACACCTTCCTCGGCGACGGTTGCATGATGGAAGGCATCTCCCACGAAGTCTGCTCGCTGGCCGGGACCTTGGGTCTGGGCAAGCTGATTGCTTTCTACGATGACAACGGCATTTCCATCGACGGCGAAGTGGAAGGCTGGTTCAGCGACGACACCCCGAAACGTTTCGAGGCTTACGGCTGGCAGGTGATTCCGGCGGTTGATGGCCACGACAGCGATGCCATTACCGCGGCCATCGAAGCGGCGCGCGCCGAGACGGGCAAGCCGACGCTGATCTGCTGCAAGACCGTGATCGGCATGGGTTCGCCCAATAAAGCCGGTAAAGAAGAATGTCACGGCGCGCCGCTGGGCGACGAGGAAATCGCTCTGACGCGCGAAGCGCTGGGCTGGAACTACGGCAGCTTTGAAATCCCCGACGATATCTACGCGGAGTGGAGCGCCCGCGACAGTGGCGCGGCCGCCGAACAGGCCTGGAACGAAAAGTTTGAGGCCTACGCCGCGGCGCACCCGGAGCTGGCTGCCGAATTCAAACGTCGCGTTGGTGGCGAACTGCCTGCCGATTTTTCCCGTCAGGCCGAAGCGTTTATCTATCAGTGTCAGGACGAAGGCAAGGAAGTCGCAACCCGCAAGGCCTCGCAACTCTGCCTGGATGCCTTTGGTGAGATGCTGCCGGAGCTGCTGGGCGGCTCTGCTGACTTGGCCGGTTCCAACCTGACTTGGTGGAAAGGCTCCAAGGCGATAACGGCCGACGATGCCAGCGGCAACTACCTGCACTACGGGGTGCGCGAGTTTGGTATGTCGGCGATGATGAACGGCATTGCCCTGCACGGCGGCTTTATCAACTACGGCGCCACCTTCCTGGTGTTTATGGAATACGCCCGCAACGCGGTGCGCATGGCGGCGCTGATGAAGCAGCGCAGCATTTTTGTGTACACCCACGACTCCATTGGCTTGGGCGAAGACGGCCCGACTCACCAGCCTATCGAGCAAATTGCTTCACTGCGCGGCACCCCGAATATGTCACTGTGGCGCCCCTGCGATATGGTGGAATCTGCCGTTGCCTGGCGTGCGGCGATTGAGCGTGCCGATGGCCCGACTTCATTGATCTTTACCCGTCAGGGCTTGCCCCACCAGAATCGCAGCAGTGCACAGGTGGCGGCGATTGCCCGCGGTGGCTATGTGCTGAGTGACTGCGATGGCGAGCCGGAGGCCATTATTATCGCCACGGGCTCTGAAGTGAAACTGGCGATGGCGGCGCAGGAACAACTGGCTCAGTCCGGTCGTAAGGTTCGTGTGGTCTCCATGCCCAGCACGGATGTATTTGAACAGCAGGATGCCTACTACCGCGAATCGGTGCTGCCCAGCAATGTGCTGGCACGCGTCGCTGTGGAAGCGGCTCATAAAGACTACTGGTACAAGTATGTTGGCCTCGATGGTCGCATTGTGGGTATGGACAGCTTTGGTGAGTCGGCACCCGCCGGTGAGCTGTTCAAGTTCTTCGGCATTACCGCCGAGGCGGTGGTCGCCGCAGTTGAAGACTGCACCGACTGATGATCCGACTGGCGATCAATGGTTATGGCCGTATTGGCCGCTGTGTACTGCGGGCGCTCTATGAGTCGCCCCTGCGAGAGCAGTTGCGCATTGTTGCCATTAACGAGCCTGCTGACCTGGACACCATCGCCCACCTGACCCGTTATGACAGCACTCACGGGCGCTTTGTCGGTACGGTGGAAAAGGGCGTTGATAGCCTGCATATCAATGGCGATGAAATTGTGGTTACCCACCACAGTTCGCTGCGCGAACTGGACTGGAGTCGTCACAATATCGATGTGGTGCTTGAGTGCAGCGGGCAGTTCCTGAGTCATCGCGAGCTGGAGATGCATCTGGAAAACGGCGCCCGTCATGTGCTGCTGTCCAACCCCGGCGAGGCCAGTATTCCCACTTATGTTTACGGTCTGAATCACGAGTCACTGGACAGCGAGCAGCGCATCGTTTCCAACGCCTCCTGTACGACCAACGGCATCGCGCCGGTCATTGATGTTTTGCACCGCGCTTTTGGTGTGCGTTCGGGGTGTATCACCACGATTCATTCCGCGATGAATGACCAGCCCGTACTCGATGCCTATCACAACACGGATCTGCGCAAGACGCGGGCGGCGGGTATGTCCATGATCCCCATCGATACCGGTCTGGCGGCGGGCATCGGCCGTATTCTGCCCGAGCTGGATGGCCGCTTTGCCGCGCGGGCGGTGCGCATTCCCACCCATAATGTGTCGGCGATGGAGATGAGCGTGACGCTGCAGTCGCGGGTGAGTGCCGCCGATATCAATGCGGCGCTGCAAATGGCGGCGCGGGGGCGGCTGCGCAAGGTGCTGGGCATTACCGAGGAGCCGCTGGCGTCCTGTGATTTTAACCACGATCCGCGCTCGGGGATTGTCGATGCCGGACAGACGCGTGTTGCCGATGAACTGGCCAGCGTCCTGACGTGGTTCGATAACGAGTGGGGCTATTCCAACCGCATGCTCGACATGGTGGTCCACTGGTTGCATTGATTTTGGCGGCGGTGGTCGGCCTTGAGAACGGCGTCCACTGACATAACACGATGGCGTGCGGCTCTCGCACGGACAGGATAAACAAGCGAAAACACGGGAAGCACTATGAACGTACTGAAAATGCGCGATCTGGACCTGGCTGGCAAGCGCCTGCTGATCCGCGAAGATCTCAACGTGCCAATCAAGGATGGCAAAGTCAGCTCCGATGCCCGCCTGCGTGCGGCACTGCCCACGCTGAAACTGGCCCTGGAACAGGGCGCCAAAGTGATCGTGATGTCTCACCTTGGACGCCCCACGGAAGGTGAGTTCGAGCAGCAGTTTTCGATGCAGCCAGTGGCGGATTACCTCAGCGAAGCGCTGGGTCAGTCAGTGCCGGTGGTGGCTGAATGGCGCGAGGGTATCGAGCTGGAAAACGGCCAGTTGGTGCTGCTGGAAAACGTGCGTTTTAATCCCGGTGAGAAAAAAGACGACGAGGCGCTGGCACAAGCCTATGCCGCGCTCTGTGATATTTTTGTGATGGATGCCTTCGGTACGGCTCATCGGGCCCAGGCATCGACCCATGGTGTGGCCAAGTTTGCACCCACTGCCTGCGCGGGCCCATTGTTGGCGGCCGAGCTGGAAAATCTCGAAAAAGCCCTGGCAAACCCGGCGCGACCAATGGTGGCGATTGTCGGTGGCTCCAAGGTGTCGACCAAACTGACCGTGCTCGAAACGCTGTCCGACAAAGTCGATCAGCTGATTGTCGGTGGTGGTATTGCCAACACCTTCCTTGCGGCGGCCGGCTATAACGTTGGCAAGTCTCTGTGTGAGGAGGACTTGATCCCTCAGGCCAAGGCGCTGATGGAAAAATGCGATATCCCATTGCCCACAGATGTGATGACCAGCAAGAAATTCGATGAAAATGAGCCGGCGACACTGCGTCCGGTGGAAAACATCGGCGACGACGATATGATCTTCGACATCGGCCCGGTGTCAGCCGCGGTATTGGCAGAGATTCTGCGCGATGCTGGCACCATTATCTGGAACGGTCCGGTCGGCGTGTTTGAATTCGACCAGTTTGCTGACGGTACGGAAGATATTGCCCGTGCGATTGCCGAGTCCGATGCCTTCTCTATTGCAGGCGGCGGCGATACCCTGGCGGCCGTTGATAAATTCGGTATTACCGATAAGGTGTCTTATATCTCTACCGGCGGCGGCGCCTTCCTCGAGTATGTGGAAGGTAAAGAGTTGCCAGCGGTGGCTGTTCTGGAAGCCCGCGCCAACGGCTAATGCGCGGGGCCTACGCTGGATGTCGCAGGGCGGATTACACAGTTTTTAAAGACTAAAAAGGAAGTTCACTATGGCTCTTATCAGCATGCGTCAAATGCTGGATCACGCCGCAGAATTTGGTTACGGCGTCCCGGCGTTTAACGTTAACAATCTTGAGCAGACCCGCGCCATTATGGAAGCGGCTCGTGAAACCAACAGCCCGGTTATCATGCAGGCCTCTGCAGGCGCCCGCAAATATGCTGGCGCGCCGTTCCTGCGTCACATGATTCTGGCGGCCATCGAAGAATTCCCGGAAATCCCGGTGGTGATGCATCAGGATCACGGTACCAGCCCGGCAGTGTGTCAGCGTTCTATTCAACTGGGTTTCAGCTCGGTCATGATGGACGGCTCACTGCGCGAAGACGGCAAAACGCCATCGGATTACGACTACAACGTCGACGTAACGCGCACGGTTGTCGACATGGCCCACGCTTGCGGCGTGTCGGTGGAAGGTGAGCTGGGTTGCCTGGGCTCGCTGGAAACCGGGCAGGCAGGTGAGGAAGACGGTGTGGGTGCCGAGGGTACGCTGTCTCACGACCAGATGCTGACTGACCCGGAAGAAGCTGCGGACTTTGTGGCGAAGACCGGTGTTGATGCCCTGGCCATTGCCTGTGGTACCAGCCACGGCGCTTACAAATTTACCCGCCCGCCCACGGGCGATATTCTCGCGATTGACCGCATCAAGGCGATTCACGCCCGCATTCCCGACACCCATCTGGTAATGCACGGCAGCTCCAGCGTGCCTCAGGACTGGTTGGCAATCATCAACGAGTTTGGTGGTGAAATCCCGGAAACCTACGGTGTGCCGGTTGAGCAGATTGTGGAAGGTATCAAATACGGCGTGCGCAAGGTGAATATCGATACCGACCTGCGTCTGGCGTCTACCGGTGCAATTCGTCGTTTCCTTGCGCAGAACCCCAGCGAGTTCGACCCGCGCAAATATCTGAAAGAAACCATCAAGGAAATGAAGGCAATTTGTGTGGCGCGCTACGAGGCCTTTGGCACCGCAGGCAATGCCTCCAAGATCAAGCCAGTGAGCCTGGATGCGATGTTCGCGGATTACGAGGCCGGCAAGCTGGACCCCAAAGTCCGCTGAGCATAGCCTTGGTGACACGACAAAGCCCGGCCCTGTGCCGGGTTTTTTATTGCCCGATGATCGCTGCTTGCAGAGGGTTTGGCTTTTTCCACGTCGAGGCGGCAAACTTGTCGATCGCTGATTCACCGAAATGTCGCCGCAAAGGAGAGAGCCATGTTCTGGCCGGATAATGTCGATCAACAGCACTTGCCGGAGCTGTCGCCGCTGGGACTGGACGCGACGCTGGACAGTCAGCCTTGGCTCCGTGAGTACTGCGCCTACTACGACATTGATTTCGAGCAACACTACCCCGGTCTCGAACATTTTATCGGTTATTTCACCGCCGAAGGCGAGCGCATTGCCACGCAGGTGTTTCGCTTGCCGAATGCGACGCGCACTGCCTGGGTGTATCACGGTTACTACGATCACGTGGGCCTGTTCAATAACGTCATCAATTACTGCTTAAAGCATGGTCTATCGGTTGTGGCGTTTGACCTGCCGGGCCACGGCCTGTCCTCAGGAGAGCGCGCAGCCATCGACAGCTTTTTTCGCTACCGCAGTGTATTGCGCAATGCCTTCGAGGCGGTTGGCGAGTTCGGCCTGCCAGCGCGTAAAGTGGCTATCGCTCAAAGTACCGGCTGCGCCATTGTCGGCTCCCATTTGCTGGATGGTGGGAGTGAGGACTTCGAGAACGTCGTGCTGCTGGCGCCACTGGTTCGGCCCTGTGATTTCTCCTGGGGGCGACCGCTGCATGCGGTGCTGAAATACTTTATGCACAGCATTCCACGGCGCTTTGCTGACAACTCTGATGATCAGGCTTTTCTCGAGTTTCTGCGTGAGCGAGACCCGCTGCAGCCGCGTATTTTGCCGTTGAGCTGGGTGGGCGCGCTGAAAGACTGGCTGCGCTGGTTTGTCGATCAGCCGGCTTGTGATACCCCGGTATTGATTCTTCAGGGGGATGCCGATGCAACGGTCGACTGGCGTTATAACCTGCCAGTGCTGCGTGGCAAGTACCGCCAGCTTCACGAGGTGATGATTGCCGGGGCGCGCCATCATCTGGTCAAAGAGGGGGAGCAGTATCGGGCACAGCTCTGGCAGGCGATGGATGATTTTCTGCAACTGGGTGAGGCCGCATCAAGCCTGAAAACGCCCGCATAAAAAAAGGAGCCACTGTTGGGCTCCTAAAGAGGGTATCGAGATAGGTCGATAATTGAGACTGGGGTGGGAAGCAAAAGTTCCCGGTGTTACATCATGCTTTGGGCGATACCTTCCACGTCGAGGATCAGCTGCACGGTGCGCGAAGCCGGTCCCAGGTCGTAGTCGATACCAAAGTCCTTCAGTGCAAACTCAGTGGTGCCGTGGAAGCCTTGACGGTAGCCACCCCAGGGATCTTTGCCGCCGCCAATTTCGGTGACATCAATGCTGATTTCTTTCGTCACACCATGCAGGGTCAGCTTGCCTTTTAGCTCCGCTTTGCCGTCACCTTTGGGAGTAAAGCTGGTGCTGACAAACGTGGCTTTGGGGTACTTGTCTACGTTCAGGAAGTCCTTGCCACGCAGGTGCTTGTCACGTTCAGCGTGATTGCTGTTCAGGCTGGCGGTGTTAATTTCCACGTTGACGCTGGACGCTTCCGGTTTGTCAGCATCGTAATTGAAACGACCGCTAAATTCGTCGAAGCGACCGTATAGCCAGCTATAGCCAAGGTGTTTGATTTTGAACTGGATGAAGGCGTGAGCGCCGGCAGTGTCGATTTTGTACTCGGTGGCGTGGAGCTGACCACTCAAGCCCAGTAACAGGCTCAGGGTAAGGGCAAATGCTCTGATCATGATCGTTTCCTTTGTCGTGATGAATGGTGCATTGATAGCGTGGTTTGTTGGTAGTGTGGCTGCGCCGCTAGTCGCGGCGCGGCTGGCGCGATAAACCGAGCATTTTCAGCAGGGTGTTATCGCGGTTATAAAAATGGTGTTTGAGTGCAGCGGCAGCGTGCACGCCAGCGAGAATAATCAGTATCCAAGCAAGGAATTCGTGGATTTCGCCGGCAATATCTTCCTGATTTTCCAGCCCGTGCAAGGTCGCCGGGACACTGAACCATCCGAAGACGTCGATGGCTCGGCCATCCGCGGTCGAAATCAGATAGCCGGCCAGCATCAAGGCCAGCAGCAGTGCGTAAAGGGCGTAGTGTGTCAGGTGAGCAGTGATGCGCTCCCAGGCTTTCATACCGGGCGCATCCTGTGGCCGAGGGTTGATCGCGCGCCAGAACAGACGGAAGAGCAGCAAGCCAAGCAGGAGTATGCCGATGCTCTTATGGATAAATGGCCCCTGACGATACCAGGGGTCGTAATAGCTGAGGTCGCGCATCCACACGCCCAAGGCAAACATGCCGAATACCGCCAGTGCCATTGACCAGTGGAGGGCAACACTAAGCCAACCGTAGCGGTCGTGGGTGTTTTTCATCGGCATGCCGGTAACTCCTATACCCGAGGCATTATTGCCCCGCTGCGCAAGATCGATGAGCTGAGTATAGGAGAAGCTGATCGATAGAAAAGCGCATTTATTCGCCTCTATTAATCAGCTTTTTAGATGGTTTATCGTCCCGCCAGCAAATTGGCCAGCCGATCGACTTCGGCGATGTCGCCACTGGCGGGCACAAGCTGCAGTTCGTCGCAGCCCAGTTCTTCAATGGCTGCAATACCGTCGAGAATAGCTTGGGGGTCATGCATGCGCATGGTGCGTGCGACTTTCTCTGCTTCATCATCACCGAACACTTTCAGGTAATCAAACACATAGTCGCGCAGTGCCTGCTGACTGTTGTCGGCGAGGGAGTACCAGAAGCCGCCCATGCGGTAGGGTTTTTCCTTGCGGCCGCTTTCCGCCCAGGCGCGATCGGCGCTGCTGAAAAAGTGATTGATGAGTCCAGCATCGCCGTCCATCGCAAAACCGTAGAGGCCGTCTGCCCACTTGGATACACGCTGAATGCTTTTCGGCCCCATGGCGCCGACAAGAATGGGCGGGCCACCGGCTTGCACAGGGTCGGGGCCGATTTCGTCAAAGTCGTCGATTTGTTCGCCGCGCCAGATGCGTTTCATCAAGGCGATCTGTTCGTCCATACGCTGGAAGCGGCCTTTCATTTCTGCCCCCAGCGCCTGATAGTCTTTCTCGCGCCCGCCAACGCCTACTGTCACGGTTACGCGGCCATTGGAGAGAATGTCCAGGGTGGCAATTTCCTTGGCCGCCTGCACCGCACTGTGCATGGGCAGCACATAGAGAGAGGGAATAATCCGAACCCGCTCGGTGCTGGCGGCGGCAAAGGCGAGGATATTACGCATTTCCATGCTGTAGCCGGTAACGCGCTCACCACAGGACAGGCTGGAGAACGGTCCTTGATCGATAATACGACACCAGTCCTGAAAGGTCTGACGATTCAGGCCGCGTTTCATATACGGCAGGCAAACACCAATTTTCATAACAGCACTCACATTATTTTTAATTAGAGATTGTAGAGATTTCCCTGCGTTCTACACTCACCCAGAAAGGCGATATTTTCGTATACCAATAAAACTAGGCCAGTTGCGCACACCGTGCGATGATCGCGGCGGTCGCACAAAAAGGGAATGCCATGAGTCAGTTCATTATTTACGCCTATCTGTTCGATGGTGAGGGTGGTGCCAGCGTGTTGGATGAAAAAGCCCTGTCGGCATGGAGCCCGGAGCAGGGCGTGCTGTGGGTCCACCTTGACTACAGTCATCCCGAGACTCGCCCCTGGTTGCAGCAATTCAGTCAGCGCAGTGACAGTGCGCTGGATGATATCTCGGTGTCGGCGCTGTTGGCGGAAGATACCCGGCCTCGTGCGGCGGCGCACAATGGCGGGCTGCTGATGGCCTTGAGGGGCGTCAATATGAACCCCAATGCGGATCCCGAGGATATGGTGTCCATCCGCTTGTTTGCCGACCAACATCACATTATCAGTTCTCGCAAGCGCAAGCTGTTGTCAGTGGATGACATTATCAGTCGCTTTGGCAAGCGCGAGGGCCCCTGTAACAGCGCTGAGTTCGTCGCCTTGCTCTGTGATCGTCTGGTGTCGAGAATGTCGGGCCCTATTGATGAAGCCGAAGATCAGGTGGATTTGCTGGAAGAATCCCTGTTGAGTACGGCGCGAGTAAAGCTGCGAAGTCAGTTGAGTGACTTGCGGCGTCAGGCGATTGCGTTGCGCCGTTATCTGGCGCCGCAACGTGAGGCGCTGAACTGGATACTGAGTGAGCGGGTCGCCTGGTTTGAAGCCGAAGATCGGGCGCGGGTCAGAGAGGCCGGGGATCGGCTTGCGCAATATATTGAAACGCTCGACAGCGTGAGGGAGCGTGCGGCGGTGACGCAGGAGGAGCTGATTAACCAGATTTCGGAAGAATCCAATGCGCGTATGTATATTCTTTCGATAGTGTCTGCTGTATTCCTGCCGTTGGGTTTTGCCACGGGGTTGTTGGGCATCAACGTGGGGGGTATTCCCGGCGCGGATAATGATCAGGCGTTTATGATCTTTATTGCGATGCTGGTGGGGCTGGCGGCATTGATGCTGGTTTACTTTAGATATAAACGCTGGTTGTAGTTTTCTGCAAAACGACGAAAAGTGCGTATAGAGAATTGTGAATTTGGCGGAAATTGTCGGCTAATTACTGGTAAATGCGGCCTTTTTCAATGTGCTGAGTTTATTTATCTGAATTAGTGAACGATAATACGGATTGATAAGTCTTAAATGACTGGCAATGGATGCTAAATGTTTTTAGCCATCGTGATGTTGTTAAATCAGGATGGTGCAGTAAATTTCATTCAATGTGTTATCCCGATAATTTAAGGACTGTTATGGATATTTCTAAGCTGCAAAAACAACTCGAAGAAGAGCACAAAGCGCTGGACCAGAAATTCAAATTTATTTCTGATCTGCAGGCCTTGATGAAAAAGCATGGCCAGACCACGGAAAGCCTGAAAGAAATTCTGGGCGAGTCAGTTGAAGCAGCTCCCAAGAAGCGCGGTCGCAAGCCGGGTTCAAAAGTCGCTGCTAAAGCGGCGCCGAAAGCCGCAGCCAAAAAGCCGCGTAAAAAGCAGGCAGCGCGTCCGCTGCGTAAGTTCAAGAACCCCAAGACTGGCGAGATCACAGAAACTCGCGCGCCGCAGGTTAATAAAACCATTAAGGCGTGGGCGGCTGAATCCAAGCTCGATTGGCGCAAGCTGGAAGTTTAAGCTTGTCGCAAGTGATAAAAAAACCGCCTCCAGGGGCGGTTTTTTTATGGGTGGCGTTTCAGGGGGCTTATCCGACAGTGGTTTCCACGGTCAGCAGGCCATCGAGTTCGCAGCGTAGCCGGTCGCCCGGGTTTAATGGCCCGACGCCAGCCGGAGTGCCGGTGAGCACGATATCGCCGGGCAGCAAGGTAAAACTCTGGCTGATATCTGCCAGCAGTGCCTCAATGGGGAACAGCATGTCTCGGCATTGCCCGTCCTGTTGCAATGCGCCGTTGCGCTGTAATTGCAGGCGCAAGGCTTTCCAATCGCCAATGGCTGCCGCTGGCACAAACGCGGATACCGGGCAGGCACCGTCGAAGGCTTTGGCGCGCTCCCAGGGCTGTCCTTTTTCTTTTAATTGGGATTGCAGCTCACGCAGTGTTAAGTCCAGAGCCAGACCATAACCGGCAATCGCTGCCAGCGTTTCCTCCGCGCGGGCTTCACTGAGCGGTTGGCCGATCAGTAAGGCCAGTTCCAGTTCGTGATGACATTCGCCGCGGTCGCGGGGAATCGCCAGCGGTTGATCAAGCGCTGCGAGAGCCGTACTGGGTTTGATAAATAGCAGCGGTTGCTTCGGGATTGGGTTATTCAGCTCCCTTGCGTGCTCGGCATAGTTGCGCCCGACACAGACGATTTTGCCGTTGGGTAATTCGCAGGGGCGGTCATCGCTAAAGCGGTGCTGGTAGAGCATCCTGCATGTTCCTCAGTCGAATATTTTGCCGGGGTTCATCAAGCCCTTGGGGTCGAAGATCTGTTTCAGTTGTCGCATCAAAGCAATTTCTTCGGGGCTTCGGGAGTACTGCAAGTAATCTTTTTTAAGCAGGCCAACGCCGTGTTCTGCCGATACGCTGCCGCCATAGCGTTTGACAATATCGAATACCGCGAGGCTGACTTTGCCGCACTGTTCGAAGAATACGGCTTTATCAAGATTGTCCGGCTTTAGAATGTTCAGGTGCAGGTTGCCGTCGCCGATATGGCCAAACCAAATAATTTCAAAATCCGGGTATTCCGCATTAACGACGTCCTCCACGGCATTGAGGAAGTTCGGGACCTTGGAGATAACCGTCGAAATATCATTCTTATAAGGCGTCCAGCGAGAAATGGTTTCGGAAATATCCTCGCGCAGGCGCCACAGGTTTTTCAGCTGTTCAAGACTTTGGCTCATGACGCCGTCGAGTACCCAACCCTCTTCCACGCAGGCTTCAAACAGGGCCATGGCCTGTTCTTCGGTTTCATCGTTAAGTTTTTCAAACTCCAGCAGGGCATAGTAAGGGCATGTTGATTCGAAGGGGCGAGGCAGCTTGCTGTGCTCGATAACTTTTTGCAGGGCCTGCTCTGAGAAAAATTCAAAGGCCGTCAGGTCCATTTCCGACTGAAGGCGGTTGAACAGACTCATGATACCGTCGAAGTTTTCCACGCCCAGTACAAACGCGGTGAGGTTTTTTGGCTGTCGGGTCAGCTGCATGGTCGCTTCGCAAATCAAGCCCAGCGTGCCCTCGGCACCAATAAACAACTGGCGGAGATCATAGCCGGCATTGTTTTTCAGCAGGCCGTTATTGAGGTGCAGAATCTCGCCACTGCCGGTGACTACGGTCAGTCCGGCGACCCAGTCGCGGGTCATTCCCCAGCGCAAGACTTTGATGCCTCCGGCATTGGTGGCGATGTTGCCGCCAATCTGTGAGGAGCCTGCAGAGGCAAAGTCGACGGGGTAGTACAGTCCCTGTTCCTCAGCATAGTGTTGCAGTTGCTCGGTAATCACGCCTGCCTGGCAGCGCACGGTGCGGTCAATGGGATCGAAATCGCTGATCTGATTCATATAGTCAAACGACACCACCAGCTCACCGTTGGCCGCGACGGCGCCGCCACTGAGACCGGTGCGGCCACCGCTGGGTACCACTGCCAACTGTTCGGTGTTGGCGAGTTGGACAATGGCTTGAACTTGCTCGGTGCTGCGCGGAAACACCACGGCCATTGGGGCGGGTTCCCAGGCCTTGGTCCAGTCTCGGCCATGGCTGTGCAGGGTGTCGGCATCGAGGCGGACCTTGTCGTCGCCGACAATGGCTTTCAGCTCAGTAATAATGCGCTCTGCGTGGGGGTGAGCGGGGGCAGATGACATGGCGGATTGCCTCAGAAATTGACTACGGGAAAAGCGTTTTATGATACCATATTGCGCTTTCACGTTATCCCCCCTTCGAGAGCGCAATCCGATGGCAAAAACCTCCCTCGATAAGGCAAAAATCAAATTCCTTCTGCTTGAAGGTGTTCACCAGTCCGCCGTAGACGCACTGCAGGCCGCCGGTTACAGCAACATCGACTACTATCAGAAGGCCCTTCCCGACGACGAGCTTAAGCAAAAGATTGCCGATGCCCACTTTGTGGGAATTCGCTCGCGCACGCAGCTTACTGACGACGTTTTTGATGCGGCGAAAAAGCTGATTGCCGTGGGCTGTTTCTGCATCGGTACCAACCAGGTCAATTTGCAGGCGGCGACCGAACGCGGCATTGCCGTATTCAACGCGCCGTTCTCCAATACCCGCTCTGTTGCCGAGCTGGTGATTGCCGAAGCGATCTTATTGCTGCGCGGCATTGCCGAGAAGAATGCCGCGGCTCACCGCGGCGAGTGGATGAAGAGCGCGGTCGGTTCCTATGAAATTCGTGGCAAGCGTCTGGGGATTATCGGTTACGGCTCGATCGGTATGCAGCTGTCTGTCATTGCAGAAAGCCTTGGGATGGAAGTCTGTTTCACCGATGTGGTGAACAAGCTGCCACTGGGTAATGCCGTTCAGGTCAGTCTGGGTGAGTTGCTTGCGACCTCGGATATTGTCAGCCTGCATGTGCCGGAAACCGCGTCCACGCAGGACATGATTGGCGCGGGAGAACTGGCGCAGATGAAGCCCGGCTCAATTCTGATCAATGCCTCGCGTGGCACGGTGGTGGATATTGACGCACTGGCCAACGCGCTGAGCGATGCTCACCTGTCGGGGGCGGCTATCGATGTGTTCCCGGAAGAGCCGCGTGGCAACAACGACGAATTTATTTCGCCGCTGCGCGAGTTCGACAATGTGTTCCTGACGCCCCATATCGGTGGGTCCACCATGGAAGCGCAGCAAAATATTGGTTCTGAAGTGGCGGACAAGCTGGTCAAATATTCCGACAACGGTACCACGACATCCTCGGTGAACTTCCCCGAAGTGGCGCTGCCGGCGCATCCGGGCAAGCACCGCATTCTGCATGTGCACCGCAACGTGCCGGGTATTCTCAGCGCCATCAACCAGATCTTCTCCGACAACCAGATCAATATTTCGGGGCAGTATCTGCAAACCAATGACAAGATCGGCTACGTGGTGATCGATATCGACAAGGCCTCCGGTGCGCTGGCACAGGAGAAACTGTCTGAGATCCCCGATACCATTCGCTGCCGTCTTTTGTTCTAAGCGGTCCTCTTCGCGCCGGTGCACACTGCCCCGGCGCTGATCTTTTTCGCCACCTCCTATTTGGCAAATGAGCAGTTTTGCCATAGGTCACTTCCCGGTCGATTCATATACTTGTGCGACATTTGCACAGGTAGTGAGGAACCACCATGAAACTGGGCCTGCATCTGGGGTACTTCCAAAAACACCCCACCGACCGCTTTATCGAATTGGCGCAAACGGCTGAGAAGCTGGGGTTTGATTCGGTTTATACCGCCGAGGCCTACGGCTCAGACTGTTTTACTCCACTGGCCGCGATTGCGGCGACGACGTCTAAAATTCGTCTGTGTACCGGCGTCATGCAGATTTCGGCGCGCACGCCGGTCTGTGCCGCGATGTCTGCGTTGACGCTGGACCATATCTCCAATGGCCGTCTCAGCTTGGGCGTTGGGGTATCGGGGCCGCAGGTTGTTGAAGGTTGGTACGGTCAGCAGTTCAAGCGCCCGCTGGAGCGCACCCGTGAATGGCTGGATATCTTTCAGGCGGTGATTGCTCGTGAAGCGCCGGTGGAATATCAGGGGCGTCAGTATCAACTGCCGTATCAAGGGCCGGAGAGTCTGGGACTGGGCAAACCCCTGAAGAGCATTACGCACCCGCTGCGCAAGAAAATTCCCGTATTCCTGGGCGCTGAAGGCCCGAAGAATATCGCCCTGGCTGCCGAACGGTTTGATGGCTGGATGCCGATATTTGTTTCGCCTTACCGCATGGGTATTTTCGATGAAAGTCTGGCCAATAAGCCCGATGATTTTGAAATCAATGCCATGGTGAACTGCATCGTTAACGATAATCTCGAAGAGGCCATGTTCCCCGGCAAAATGACGATGGCGCTGTACCTCGGCGGCATGGGTGCCCGCAAAGACAACTTCCACAAAAATCTGATGGGCCGTATGGGCTTTGGCGACGAGGCCGAGAAAGTGCAGGATTTGTGGTACGACGGCAAGCATGAAGAAGCCATCAAGGCGGTGCCGGATGCACTGGTGGATGAAATTTCACTGGTCGGACCGAAAGACCGTATCAAGGAGCGCTTGCAGGATTGGAAGAAGTCGCCGGTTACCACACTGATGATCGGTCACCGCGACCATTTCGACACCTCCGTGGAAACAATGGAGTTTCTGGCAGAGGCCCTGCTCTGAGGCTAGTCTGAAAACCCTCCTCGAACGGCGCCTGTGGGCGCCGTTTTTGTTTGCGGCTATGGCAGCAAACACTGTGTCTCATTTTGATATTTTGTGTTTTAGAGAGAATGTAGCTAGTCTACATATGTGCTCGCCACTGAGTGCAAGCGATAACAACAATAACGCAGCGAATAGGTGGTTGGATGGATATCAAAGTATCCCGTATCTGTCGGGACGGTTTGCTCGGCGCCATATTTTTGTTCCCCAGTGTCATTGCAGAGGCCCAGTCCCCTGAAGCCCAGCCTCCTGAAACCCAGCCCCCCGAGGCCGAGGCGGCTGCACGAAAGTATAGTGGCGGCACTATCGAAGAAGTGTTGGTAACGGCTCGGAAGCGGGCGGAGAATCTTCAGGAAACCCCGGTTGCCGTCACCGCACTCAGCGGTGACGATCTGCGTGCTCAGGGGATTCTCAGTACCACGGAGTTGAGCAAATCGGTGCCAAGTCTGCAGATAAACGACAGTACGTCGGCGCAGATTTTTATCCGCGGTATCGGGCAGCGTGCGCCGATGGCGCGCTTTGATCCCTCGGTGAGTGTCTATCTTGACGGTATTTTCATTCCGCGCCCCGATGGCCAGCTCCTCGATACCATCGACGTGGAGAGCGTGCAGGTATTGCGCGGGCCGCAGGGCACCTTGTTCGGCAAGAATAACACCGGTGGGGCGCTGGTCTTTACCCTCAGCAAGCCCGGTGAAGAGCGGGGTGGCTATGTTGAGGCAGGGCTGGGAAATTATAATGAGCAGCGGCTGCGGGCGGCGGTCGACATGCCGGTCAGCGATACCTTTCTCACCCGCTTGTCGTTCAACAGCCAGCGCCGGGATGGCTTTCTGGAAGACCGGGATATTGGTGATACTCAATCCATTGATCGGCTATCTACGATTTTTCAAACCCGCTGGTTGGCCAGTGAATCGCTGACGCTGGATACCTTGGCCTTCTTCGGCAAGATTCGGGAACGTTACCCCACGTATCACTGTAAGTTGATTAACGATGACGCTCTATTTGTCGATGGGCTGGGACTGCTGTGGCCGGGCGATACTGATTCCGCCAACCCCAGCGCCTACCGCGACAACTGTGAGGCCAATAACCGCGATGCGCTGCCCGATCTGGTGACGAATCAGGGCGACGACCAGTATCAGGTGAAAGATCAGGATGTGTTGCTGCTGGGGGCCACGCTCGACTGGGAGCTGAGTGCTGACCACAGTATTAAAGCGATCTTCGGCTACCGCGATGCGGTAAAAGGTGGCCCGCAGAGCAATGCCGACGAGGGTGGTCCAGCACCGTTTCTGCGCGGGATTGTGCTCGGCGACAGCGATCAGGAGTCGCTGACCTTGGAACTGCAGTTCAACGGTCGCCTGTTTGATGGTGCGGTGGACTATACGGCGGGACTGTTCTGGCAGGACGAATACAAGAACGAGCGCTTCCTCGTGGGTAGCCCTCTGGTGGGCGCCGATGCGGCGACACTGGCGCAATTGCTGCTCGGACAGGAGCCCTCGCTCAATTTACCTGTGGGCACTCAGGTGCCGGTCATCGGCGCGCTGGTACCGCTGGCCACCGTGCAGGATTTCGAGATTTACGGTGAGACGGCGGCCGCCTTCGCCCAGGCAACCTGGCACATTACCGAAGACTGGGAGCTGACCTTGGGTGGACGGTACACCGAAGAGCGTCGTGACTCAGAGCTTGATACCCGCGAGGCGGATCTGGAGGCGGTCAGTCAGACACTTACCAGCGCCGATCCGCGCTTTGTTCAGCTTGAGCCGTCTATGGGCTTGCACACTTTTCTCGGTACTTGGGCGCAAGACCCGCTGAGCATCGCCCAGAATATTCTGCGCGAAGCCTATCCCGATATTATCGGTGCGCCGTTGGGTGCCCCGACGCACTACGAAGAGAGCAGTACCTTTCGGGAATTTACGCCGATGGCGTCTACGTCGTGGATTCTGCCGGAACAATGGCTGAGCGACAGTTTCCTCGATTCTGCGATGGTCTACGCGACCTGGAGCAATGGTTTTAAATCGGGTTTTCATGAGCCCAGTGGGGTGGATGGCTTGGCCGTGGTGGAGCCTGAGTTGCTGGAGAACCGCGAGGTCGGTTTTAAAATTGACGCCTTCGAGCGCTCCTTGCGCCTCAACATCGCGCTGTATTCGATGATCTTCGAGAACATGCAGTTGATTACGGTCAGTGTCGATTCGGCTAACTCGCTGATAGTGACGTCGCAAAACGCAGGCGAGGCCACTATTGAAGGGGGCGAGCTGGAGCTGACGTGGCTACCGACACCCAACACGATGATCAGCCTCAGTTACAGCAACAATAATTACAGCTTTGTGGAGTTTGAAGACACCGCGCTGAAGCCACTGGCGCTATCGGGCACCGCAGTGCCGATAGATCGCAGCGATGAGGAATTTGCCGTGTCGCCAAGGCAGACCGCCGCATTGGGTATTCAGCATATGTTTGCGACCCCGGTGGGACTGTTCACCCCGCGGGTGGACTTCAGCTACAAGGGCGAAATCTATATGGGGCTGGACGACGCATCCTGGGAAGTTGCCAAGCGTAACCCGGGGCTGGTGTATGCCGACGACTATGTGCTGGTCGACCTGCGGTTGGGGTGGAGCAATCTCGACAATGACCTGATGGTCGCGGCGTATGTAAAGAATGCCACCGACGAGCGTTATGACATCGGGGCGGTCGCCACGGCGGAATCACTGGGAACGTACGCACAGGCGCTGGGCGATCCGCGATTTTACGGTGTCGAGGTGTTCAAGCGTTTTTGATCAGCGCTGCACGCCGCTCAGGGTAAATTGCCCCTGTCCCTGCTCGCCGAGCAGCTCGGCCAGCAGGGGCAGGCAGCTCTCCAGCTCGGCCCGCAGTGTCCACGGTGGGTTGATCACAAACATGCCGCTGCCGGCCATACCGCGCTCACCTGTCAGCGGGCGAATGCTGAGCGTCGCCGACAGATAGTTGCCGGGCACGATCGACTTCAGTTGGCCTTCCAGTTGACGGCTTTCGCTGCTGGGCAGCAAGGGATACCAGAGTGCGTAAACGCCCCCGGCAAAACGTTTGACCGCATCCTGCACACAGCGCAGTAGCGTCGCGTAGTCGGTTTTGTCTTCGTAAGGGGGATCAATCAGCACCAGTGCGCGGCGACTGGGGGGCGGCAGCAGGGCACGCAGGCCGGTAAAGCCGTCGCTCTGCGCCAATTTTGCCTGGCGGTAAAATCGCTGCTGTAGCAGGCTGAAATCGCTGGGGTGCAGCTCGAACAAAGCGGCCCGGTCCTGTGTACGCAGAAGCTGAAGGGCGATCATCGGCGAGCCTGGATACGCGGCAGTCGTTTCCTTCCGGCAGCAGTCTTCGACAACTGCTAGGTATCGTTGCAGAGCTTGGGGTAGAAGACGCTGGTCCCGAGCGGCTTTCAGTCGGGCAATGCCGCTGTCGTACTCGCGGTTCTGGGTGGCGAAGCCACTGTCGAGCGAATAGCAGCCTGCGCCGGCATGGGTGTCGATGTAGAGCAGTCCCGTCTCTTTTTTCTGCAAATAGTCCAGCAGCAGAATTTCCACCAGATGTTTAAGCACATCGGCGTGATTACCGGCATGAAAGCCGTGGCGGTAACTGAGCACAGCCTTCGCTTAGTCGCGGTGGTAGTCGATGCAGAGCTCGACCTCACTGGCGGCGCCGAGAATCACCGGCACCCGCTGGTGAATATGTGTCGGCTGAATGTCGAGGATGGCGCCTTCCGGCGTCCATATTTTCCCGCCGGCCTGCTCGACCAGCAGTCCCATGGGATTGGCTTCGTACATCAGTCGCAGCTTGCCTGCCTGATCAGGCTTGCGGGCATCCCAGGGGTAGCAGAACAGGCCGCCACGACAGAGAATGCGGTGGACATCGGCCACCATCGCGGCGACCCAGCGCATATTGTAGTTCTTGCCACGCGGGCCTTCCGCGCCCTGCAGCAACTCGCCGATGTAGCGTTGCATGGCAGGGTGCCAATGACGCTGATTGGACATATTAATGGCGAATTCCTTGGCCTCTTCGGCAATGCGCACCTGATCTTCGGTGAGCAGGTAAAGGCCTGACTGTGGGTCGTAGGTAAACATCACCACGCCCTGACCAACGGTGAGCACCAGCATCACCGAGGGGCCGTAGAGAATATAGCCCGCGGCAATCTGGTCACGGCCGGGTTGCAGAAACTCTGCTTCGCTGACGGCGCCTTCGCCCCGGCTGCCCAGCACCGAAAAGATCGTGCCGACCATGCTGTTGATGTCGATATTGGACGAGCCGTCCAGTGGGTCGAACGTCACCAGAAACTCGCCATCGTGATGGGCGGCCACGACCTCATCTTCTTCCTCAGAGGCGATGCCGCGCACACTCGGCAGCACGCCAAGCGCCTGCTTGATACGATCGTTGGCAATCACATCCAGTTTTTTCTGCTCTTCGCCTTGGACGTTCTCGGCGCCAGCGGCCCCGAGGATGTCATTGAGCGCGCCTCCGGCCAGGTCTTCGCGAATGGCAACGCTGACGCCGGCCAGAGTCTCGATAAGCTGGGCCAGACTGGCGGGCGTGTTGCTGCGGCTAAGGTAGTCGGACAGGGTGGCGCGTGACATCGGCGGGCTTCCATGGCGGTCGTTTAAAGGCGTTATTATGCCAGCGGCCTGCAGTGAGTTACAGCGGCCCGGCTTGTCAGGCCGGTCATGCTGATCTAGCTTTGAGGGGCTATGTCACAGTTTTGCAACAGGGAGGTTGCGATGATTAGGGTGATTTTTTTTAGCATGGCCTTAGTAGTCGTCACGGTGCCAACGTCGTGGGCGGCGGACTGGCCTGAGTGCCGTAATGCGAAGCGCGAATCAGTGCGCCTGCAAAAAGCGTTGCGGGATGGGAGGAAGCTGAGCGGCTACAGCAGCGGTTCGGCGATGAAAAAGGCCCGCCGCGATAAAGATATCTGGCTGCGTAAAAACTGCCGCTACCATTCCCGGCGACTGCGGGATCTTGAGCGGGAAATGATGTAGTTCTAACCGCTTACAAAATTTGTCAGACGTGGAGTGGTGCGTTTTAATCACGCTCCACAGGAATCCACTTTTTCAATGCAATGGGGTGAATCTATGCGACTCAAACAGCTCTTTATGATGGCCTGTCTGCTGGTGGCGGGGGTTGCGCAGGCAGCCGTCACTGAACAGAAAATTACGCTACCCAACGAGCTGGGAAGTGCGGTGCTGTATAAAGCGAAGCGCGCGGATGCCCCGGCTGTTGTGGTTGTGCACGAGTGGTGGGGGCTGAATGATTACGCTCGCAAACGCGCCAAAATGCTGGCTGAAGCCGGGTATACCGCGATTGCTGTTGATATGTACGGCCACGGAAAAACCACGACGCACCCCAAAGACGCGACTGCTTTTATGAATGCGGCGTTGGCGGAACCAGAGAAAATGAACGCGCGATTTGATGCGGCGTTGAGTGTGTTGCGCAAGCAGACAGACGGCAAGCTCTACGCCATTGGGTACTGCTTCGGTGGTGCTGTAGTGCTGAATCAGGCGCGCCGTGGATTGGAGCTGGCCGGTGTGGCGAGCTTCCACGGCAGCCTCGGCACCGAGACACCAGCCAAGGCGGGGGATATCACAGCGGATGTGCTGGTGGCTACCGGCGGTGCCGACCCCATGGTTCCACCCGAGCAGGTAGCGGGGTTTGTTCAGGAAATGTCCGAAGCGGAAGTCGACTTCGAGTTACTGAGCTTCCCCGGAGTGGTTCATGGTTTTACTAATCCGGGCGCGACCGCGCTGGGCAAAAAGCACGGTATGCCTCTCGCTTACGATGTTGAGGCAGATCAGCGAAGCTGGGCGGCGCTGATGCGTATGCTGGAGCACTAATCCTGTGGCGAAAACCCGGCTCTACAAAGTGGCCAAGAGTCTCTTGCATGGCAAGGGGCTGTTTGCCGCTGACGCGATAGCGGTCGATACCGTACTCGGTTGGTGCGACACCGAGGCCACCGGAGAGCCGGGCTTGCATACGTTGACCTTGGCCGATGGTGCTCAGGTCGATGTGTGCTGCGATCTCAAGTACATCAATCATGGCCGCCCGGCCAATGTGATTTACTATGATGACCTCAGCGTGGTGGCGCTACGCGATATTCAGGCGGGCGAAGAACTGCTGCACGACTACGGTGACGAGTGGCCCTGAATTTGCGCTTTACAGCCCGCTTCCCGCCATGACACGGTGCCATCATGAGTAGTAACGACGAGAAATCCCTGCACAGGCTGAAAACCGGGGGGCTGGCCCGACGCCTCGAATTGTCCAAGGTTGGTTTGCGCTACGGTAGCCGCGCTCTGCGGCAGTCGCTGCGCGAGCGGTTTGGTCACGATGAAGAGGCGGCGCTGGCGCAGCGGCGCCAGAATGCTGCGTTCTTTATCGACGAGCTGGGCAAACTCAAGGGCAGTGTCGTCAAAATAGGCCAGGTGATGGCCACTTATGCCGATTACCTGTTGCCGCCGGAAGTGGCCGAGGCGCTGCACAGTCTGGAAGACAATACCCCGCCGATGAGCTGGCGCGCCATGCGCAAGGTGCTTGAGGCCGAGTTGGACGCGGTGCGACTGAGCGAGCTGGAGATTGACGAGGCGCCGCTGGCGGCAGCATCGCTGGGGCAGGTTCACCTTGCTGAACAGCGCAACACCGGCGACACCCTGTGCATCAAAGTACAGTACCCGGGGGTGGCGCAGACCATCGACGCCGATTTTCAGGCGGTAATGGCCTTGCTAAAGCTGTCGCGCCTGATGGATGCCACTCGAAATATCGACGACTGGTTTGGCGATATCCGCCTGTTGCTGCATAAAGAGGTGGACTACGAACAGGAGCGCCGCGACCTCGACTTCGCCTTTGAGCAGCTCTGCAACGAACCTCGCTACGTGGTGCCGCGCAATTATGCTCGCTACAGCACTCGGCGAGTGCTGACCATGAGTTATGAGGCATCGCTGCCGATGGCCGCGCCGGAAGTGGCGGGGCTGTCGCAAGGCCGTCGCAATGAGCTGGGCAAAGCGCTGCTGCGACTGTTTCTGATTGAGCTGTTCCAGTGGCGACGCATGCAGACGGACCCCAACTTTGGTAACTACCGGGTGCGTATCGACCCCGACGGTGAACGGGATAAGCTGGTGCTGCTGGACTTCGGCGCCATGCGCCTGCTGCCGGTGACGTTTGCCGAGCGCTTCTGTGAGATGATGGTCGCGGCATTTCACCGGGATCGTGAGGCATTCCGGCAATGCAGCATTGACCTCGGTTTTATGAAAGCCGATTTCCCCGAGGCGGTGCTCGACAACTTCGTGGATATCGGCATCGATATTGCCGAACCGCTGCGTCCGGCGGCGGAGGCGCCCGCCGAAGCGCTCGACGATGGCCTCTATAACTGGCGGCGGAGCAATCTGCCCAAGCGGATTGCCAAGCGTGCAGTGGCGGCGTCAATCAGTACCTATTTTGCCTTGCCGCCCAAGGATTTTTTGTATGTGATGCGCAAGCTGATGGGGGTGTATGCGCTGATCGCCCAGCTGGATGCGCGTTTCGACGGAGAGCCCGTGTTTCGGGAGTTTCTGCCCGGCTGACAGGCCTTGAACTTTTGGTTTTTTAGGCATCTAATAAGCGATCGGTATTTTTGGGCTCCCTCACTCCCGAGGGCGCGAAATCAGCAAGGAGGATGTGCATGAGCACCCATCTGCAGCCAGTACAGCAACTTGTGCCGGGTGGTGATCTCTCTGCATATATTCAGGCGGTAGGCAGCATCCCCGTACTCAGCGTTGAGCGGGAGCGGGAGCTGGCGGAAGACCTTCACGACCACGGCAATCTGGAAGCGGCACGCGAACTGGTTATGTCGCACCTGCGCTTTGTTGTGCACATTGCCAAGAGCTACAGTGGCTACGGCTTGCCACAGGCCGACCTGATTCAGGAAGGCAATGTCGGCTTGATGAAAGCGGTCAAACGCTTTGATCCCAGTAAGGGTGTGCGACTGGTGTCGTTCGCCGTGCACTGGATTAAAGCCGAAATCCACGAATATGTGCTGCGCAACTGGCGCATCGTCAAAGTGGCGACCACCAAGGCGCAGCGCAAACTGTTCTTCAACCTGCGCAGTGCCAAGAAGCAGCTGGCCTGGTTGAGCAACGACGAAGCGCACGCTGTGGCGGCCGATCTCGGCGTCGACGTGACTGAAGTACGTCGTATGGAAGGTCGGCTGAGTTCGGTAGATGTGGCTTTTGATGCCAGCGACTCCGATGACGACAGCAGCTATGTCGCCCCGGTTCACTACCTCGAAGATCGCAGTCAGGATCCGGCAATGCTGCTGGAGGCTGACAACTGGGAAGAGCGCAATCACCAGAGTCTGGTTCAGGCGCTGGAAGGGCTCGATGAACGCAGTCGCGATATTCTGCAAAGCCGCTGGCTGACAGACAACAAGGCGACACTGCATGACTTGGCTGATCGTTACGGTGTCTCTGCCGAGCGTATTCGCCAGCTTGAAAAAGCGGCCATGAAAAAATTGAAAATGGCGATGGAAGACGCGGACTAAACGCCCTCTTCGGAGCTTGATCTGACGCCCCGCAATGCGGGGCGTTTTTGTTTCTCTCTCCGGCACGCACAATTACGCATACTGATCCGCCGCGCGGCGGGGTAGAAAAGATCTCATAACACAATAACAAGGCTCCCATTGCCCCGCGGGAGATGGTTTGGTGAATGACGATCTGGCTTGCCTTGGTGATACGCCATGTTGCGCTGCTGCTGTTGCCGATGGTGATGTTGCTGTCGCCCGCCAGGGCGGGCGTTCTCGATATTAACCTCTACCCCTATCTCAGCGATGTGGAAACCGATTCTGCATTGACGGTGAATCTGGCCAGTGATTTGCCGGCAGGCTGGTCGTACTTCGGTTTTATCAATCTTTACAAGCAGGAAGGGCGGGGGTCGCTATTGGAGAATCCAGGCTATTACAGCGAGCAGAATTTGCGCTGGCGTTTCCACCCCGAGTCAGCCTTTGACCTGAGCTTTCAGCATAATTTTCGCAGCGGCAGTGACAACGATCGCAGTCGTTTGGGTATCCGCTGGCGGATCAATGACAGCGCACTGCTGGGCGAGAGGCTCCGTGCTTGGCATCTGCGTTACTCCGTCACCTTGCACGCCAAACAGTGGGATCGACGCCCGGAATCGGTCTGGCAGTTGGAGCACAGCTTTCGGCTGGACTTTCCCTGGCTGAGCGACCGCCTGTATCTGGCTGGATTTATCGATCACAGCTTTAATGAATCCCTGCCCAAGGGGTTTCCGGCAAACCCGATCGTTGCCGAGGCGCAGCTTGGCTGGCGGATACGCGGTGGCTGGTATGCGGTAGCCGAGTATCGCCTTAACCAATACCGGCGCTCGGATGTGAATAATCTGGCATTAGGGGTGGAGTACCGCCAGCCCTTCTGACCGCCGCTGGCTTTGCGCGGCACGCCCGGCACTTTACAATACGCCCAGTTTTCACAGGGGTATCAATCTCTATGGCTTTTCTCTTGGCGGGTATTTCCGGTTTTCTTGCAGTGGCGCTTGGCGCATTTGGTGCCCATGGGCTGAAACAGCGTCTGTCTGCCGACATGATGGCGGTGTATGAAACGGCCGTGCAGTACCACTTTTATCACACGCTGGCACTGTTGCTGGTTGCGGTGATGTTGCAGCAGGGGGTGCAGAGCGCAGCGCTGCGAGCGTCGGTTTGGTTGTTTGGGCTGGGCATCGTGGTGTTCAGTGGCAGCCTCTACGCACTGGCGATTAGCGGCGTTAAAATTCTGGGCGCGATTACGCCCATCGGTGGTGTGCTGTTCCTGATTGGCTGGGCCTGTCTCGCCTACACCGGCTTCCGGAGTCTGTCATGAGTGAGACTGCGCAGAAAATGCGCCGCATCCGCAGCTTTGTGCTGCGCACCGGGCGGATGACGGAAGGCCAAAAGCGCGCCTACGATCTGCACTGGCCGAGCAAAGGCCTGGAGCTGAAAAACGGCGCCATCGTGCTGCCCGAGGTGTTTGGTCGCGACGCGCCCGTAGTGCTGGAAATCGGTTTTGGTATGGGCGATTCGCTGGCGCAGATGGCGGCGGCCGAGCCCGACAAAGACTTTATCGGGGTTGAGGTGCACAGCCCGGGTGTAGGTCGGCTGATGCATCTGATTGACGAATCGGGGATCGAAAACCTGCGCGCCTACTGCGACGATGCTGTGGAGGTGCTGGAGCAATGTATTGCCGATAACAGCCTGAGCCGGGTGCAGATTTACTTTCCTGATCCCTGGCACAAAAAACGCCACCACAAGCGACGCCTGGTGCAACCGGAATTTGTGCAGCTGCTGCGTCGCAAACTCAAACCCGGTGGGGTCATTCACTTGGCTACCGATTGGGAAAATTACGCCGAGCATATGATGCTGGTGATGAGCGGGGCAGAAGGGTTTCGCAATACACAGGGCGAGGGGGCGTTCGCGCCTCGGCCTGATTACCGGCCGGTGACCAAGTTTGAAAAGCGCGGTGAGCGCCTGGGTCACGGTGTGTGGGATTTGTTGTTTGAAAAAACGGCGGACTGAGTCCGCCGTTGTCACTCTGCTGGGTTTTGGCCAGGTTCAGGCAAGTTGCTCGCAGTGGAAGCGAATGTGGTCTTCCATGAAGCTCGCAATGAAAAAATAGCTGTGGTCGTAGCCGGGCTGCATGCGCAGGGTCAGGTCTGCGCCACCGGCGGTGGCAGCCGCCTGTAATAACTCCGGCTTGAGCTGTTCCGACAGAAAGGCGTCGGCACTGCCCTGATCCACCAATATCTTCGGCGCTCGCTGTCCGTGCTGTTGCAGCAGTTCACAGCTATCCGCCTGCTTCCATGTCTCGCGATCATCGCCCAGATAGTTGCCCAGTGCTTTCTCGCCCCAGGGGCAATGCATCGGTGAACTGATGGGCGCGAAGGCCGACAGACTGCGGAAGCGCTGGGGGTATTTCAACCCCAGTGTCAGCGCGCCGTGGCCACCCATGGAGTGTCCGAACAGGCCGCTCTTCTCGGCATCTACCGGGAAGTGGGCGTTGATCAGCTCCGGCAGTTCTTCGCTGATGTAGCTCTCCATCTGGTAGTGCCCGGCCCAGGGCTGCTGTGTGGCATTGACGTAGAAGCCAGCGCCCAGACCGAAGTCATAGGCCGCATCGGGGTCGTCGGGCACACCCTCTCCACGAGGACTGGTATCCGGGGCGACAATCGCCACCCCGTAGCGCGCCGCAAACTGCTGGGCACCCGCTTTCTGCACAAAGTTTTCGTCGCTGCAGGTCAGGCCCGACAGCCAGTACAGCACGGGCACCTTGCCGTGTTCGGCCTGGGGTGGCAGAAACACGGAGAAATGCATCAGGCAGTTCAGACTGCGGCTCTGATGAGTGTAGCGGCGTTGCAGGCCGCCAAAGCATTTGTTTTCGGCAATCTGCTCCATAGGTCACTCCCTTCGTTTAGGCTCAGTACAACACGACCGAACGAATACTTTCACCGGCGTGCATCAGGTCGAAGCCTTTGTTGATGTCTTCCAGTGGCATGGTGTGGGTGATCAGGTCATCAATATTGATCTTGCCGTCCATGTACCAGTCTACGATTTTGGGGACATCGGTACGACCACGGGCACCGCCGAAGGCACTGCCGCGCCATACGCGGCCGGTGACCAGTTGGAAGGGACGAGTGGAAATTTCCTGCCCGGCACCGGCTACGCCGATAATCACTGACTCGCCCCAGCCTTTGTGGCAGCACTCGAGTGCCTGACGCATGGTGGTGACATTGCCGATACACTCAAAGCTGTAGTCGGCACCGCCGTTGGTCATGTCCACGATGGCTTCGACGACATTGTCGACATCGCGGGGGTTAATGAAGTCGGTCATGCCGAATTTGCGTGCCAGCTCAACCTTGGCCGGGTTCAGGTCCACACCGATGATTTTGTTGGCGCCGACCATGCGGGCGCCCTGAATCACGTTCAGGCCGATGCCGCCCAGACCGAAGACCACCACGTTGCTGCCGGGTTCTACTTTGGCGTCGAAAGCTACAGCGCCAATACCCGTGGTCACGCCACAGCCGATGTAGCAGACCTTGTCGAAAGGCGCGTCTTCGCGGATTTTGGCCACGGCGATTTCCGGCAATACGGTGTAGTTAGAGAAGGTTGAGCAGCCCATGTAGTGTTTCAGTGGTTTGCCATCCAGCGAGAAACGGCTGGTGCCGTCGGGCATCAGGCCTTGGCCCTGTGTCGTGCGGATGGACTGACAGAGATTGGTTTTGGGGTTGAGGCAGTATTCGCACTGACGACACTCGGGGGTGTAGAGGGGAATGACGTGGTCACCCGGCTTTACTGAGGTCACGCCCGCGCCCACTTCCACCACAATGCCCGCTCCTTCGTGGCCGAGAATGGTGGGAAATTCGCCTTCGGGGTCGTCGCCCGACAGGGTAAATGCGTCGGTGTGACAGATACCGGTGGCCTTAAGCTCAATCATGACCTCGCCCGCGCGGGGGCCTTCCAGATCGACTTCCAGCACTTCCAGGGGTTTACCAGCACCAAAGGCGACTGCGGCACGTGTTTTCATGGGGCATCCTCTCGAATGAATCAATTTGCCACAGTCTAAATTGGTATCCCTCAAAGAAAAATCCGTTATTTGGTAAACTCATTGTTCCTGTGGTGCAACAGTGGCGTGCTGAGAGAGGAATAGATGAAGCATTGGGATGCGGTGGAAATTCTCGTGCAGGTGGTCGATAGCGGCAGCTTTTCGGCGGCGGCACGTCAACTGGGTATTTCCAAATCCCACGCCAGTCGCCGTTTGAGTGCACTGGAAAATCAGCTCGGTGTGCAGTTGCTCACTCGCAGCACCCGGTCGCTGGCGCTGACGGAAACCGGCGAGGCCTACTACCTGCGTTGCAAAAGCATTCTTGCCCAGATGCGGGAAACCGAGCTGGCGGTAATGGAGCAGCAGGATACCCCGCGCGGCAATCTGCGGATCAGTGTTGCCGGGGCCTTTGGCGAGCGCTATGTCGCACCTGCGGCGGCGGAGTTCTTGCACCTGCATCCGGCGCTAAACATGCACATCGATTTCAGCAGCCGCAATGTGGATTTGGTCGAGGAGGGCTACGACCTGGCGATTCGCGCGGGTACGCTGAGGGATTCCTCGTTGATTGCCCGGCGAATCGCCGAGCGACGCTTATTGATCTGTGGCAGCAGGGACTATTTCGATCGTTACGGCATACCGCAGAATCTGCGCGACCTGCGCAATCACAGCTGCCTGGTGGGATCATTGGCGACCTGGCGATTTCGCGAACGCGACGGCCAGCACAGCGAGCTAAAAGTGGAGGGCCGCTGGCGCAGCAACAATGGTCACGCACTGCTGGCGGCGGCTCGGCGAGGTCTGGGCCTGGTGCAGTTGCCGGAGTTTTACGTCTACGACGACCTGCAAGCCGGGCGGCTGCAGGCGGTGATGAACGACTACCAACCGACCGATACCGCGGTGTGGGCGGTGTACCCTCACAACCGCCATCTGTCTGCCAAAGTCAGTCTGTTTATCGACTTTCTCTGCGAGCGTTTCCGTCAGATTGACTATCTGAGTTGATCGCCGTCGGCTGCCGTCGTCTGGGGAAGCGCACGACCGTGGCGCTCGTTCGGCGCTGAGCCGCCAGTTGCTCGGCCTGTTGATAGACGCGCAATAACTCCTCCGGGCTCATGTCGACGAAGGTATCGAGACGGCTCATGGCCGCGGCAATATCCTGCTCGCCGACACCGGCCTGTGGGGCGCTCTCCGTCTGGTGATGTCGCGGATAGCGCCGCCAGGGAAAGACACTGTTGAACAGCATGCCCAGCAGTACCAGCAAGGTGGCATTGATCAAGACTGGATTGAGCAACAGGGCAAAACCCTGCGCGTGTATCGCGTCTCCGCCCATCACGGCAAACACGGCCGTGGCAATGCCGGGCGGATGCAGGCAGCGCAGATAGTACATCGCGCCAACGGACAGGCTGGTGGCTGAAATCACTGCCCATTCCAGTGGCAGATAGCGGTAACTCGCCACGCCGATAGCGCCCGCCACCAGATGTCCGGCCAGTACCGGCCAGGGCTGTGACAGCGCGCCGCCGGGGATGGCAAAGATCAATCCGGCGGAGGCGCCCATCGACGCCAGCGTCCAGGCTAAATAGTGGTCTCCCAGCAACCATTGATTCATCAGGCTCGCCAGACCGATCCCCAAGGCACTGCCCACAATCGACAGCCACTTTTCCAGATGTGAGGTGCTATTAGTTTCAACGCCCAGATAGCGGGCAACGGGATGAAGCAGGGTAAGGCGGGACACGCGTCGAAACTCCAGATACAGCATGGCGGTGATGAGCGGCGCAGTGTACGCTGGCTATTAAGTTCTGTTTAATGAATGTTTTTGTTATTTAAATTCACTATTTTTGTATTAAAAATGGATCGTTCACTGCTCTCAACCTTTCTGGAAATCATGAGCGCTGGCAGTCTGCTGGCCGCCGCCGAACGTCTGCATATCAGCCAAACAGCTGTGACTGCCAGACTCCACAGCCTTGAAGAGCAGCTCGGCTGTCGCCTGTTTGTGCGCAATCGCAGCGGTGCCCGACTGACGCCGGAAGGTGAGCGCTTTGCACCGCATGCTCGTCAGCTCCTGATCCATTGGGAGCAGGCGCAGCAAGCACTGCGTGAAGTGGATGTTGAGCGACCGCGACTGGCGGTAGGCGCGGAAACCAGTCTGTGGAATCCGCTGCTCAGCCGCTGGCTGGCCTGGATGAACCGGCAGCCATCTGCCTGCCGTCTCGATGCGCGGGTCGACGAGGCGGAGCGTTTGGGGGAGGCGGTGCAACAGCGGCAGCTCGATGCCGCATTGGTCCATCTTCCCCGTTACCACAGCGCCTTGCAGGTGGAGCTGCTGCTGGAGGAAACGCTGCTGCTGGTGGAAACGCCGCACCGCGACGGGCCGCTGTACCTGGTGGATTGGGGGCCGGGATTCGCCGAGCAGTTTGAGGCCAGCCTGCCGCATGAGCGAGAGGGGGCCAGTCACTGCACGCTGGGGCCGCTGGCGTTGCGTGCCATGCTCGACGGGGGCGGTCGGGGCTATTTTCGGCAACGGGTGGTGGCGCCGTATCTCCATAGCGGGGAATTACATACCGTGGCGGGGGCGCCGCAGTTCAGCTATCCGATATATCTGCAATACCGCCGGGAGGATGATCGACCACTGCTCAATGAAGCGCTGGCAGGTTTGCGCCAACTGGCCGCCGAAGACGCCCAGTGGCAGTTGTGACGCGAGGCGCTTAAAGCGCCTCGGCCACCCAATCCAGGGCCTTGCCGTAATGCTCGGGCAGCAGGGGGCGCAGCGCGGTCAGCGCGTCGTGAAGGGGGGCGGTTTCCGGGTGGTTGATATTGATATGGCCGAGCTTGCGGCCGGGGCGCACCTCTTTGCCGTACCAGTACACCTGGCAGGCGGGCACTTCCAGCCAGCGGGTTTCCCGCTCCATACCAATCAGATTAATCATCGCGCTCTGGCCACGCACTTCCGGGGCCTTCAGCGGCAGGCCGGCGACGGCGCGCAGGTGCATTTCAAACTGGCTGACGCAGGCGCCCGCCTGGGTCCAGTGGCCACTGTTGTGCACTCGCGGTGCCAGCTCATTGACGATCAGGGTATCGTCAACGCGGAAACACTCCATCGCCATCACGCCAACATAGCTCATGGCATCCATGATCTTGCCGAGCATGGCTTCCGCCTGGCCCTGCAGGTGGTTCACGCGGCGCAGCGGTGCGACAGACGCCATCAGAATGCCGTCACTGTGCAGATTCAGGGTGAGCGGATAGAAGACTTTCTTTCCATCACGGTCGCGCCCGCCGACCAGCGACAGTTCTTCCATAAACGGAATTTTCTGCTCGGCAATCGCCGTGCCGCGCCAGTCTTCGGGTACGGGTTCCGGCTGGGCACGGTCGAGCCAGTATTGCCCTTTGCCGTCGTAGCCGCCGGTGCGGCGTTTCAGCAGAACCTTTTCGCCCAGCGCATCGTGAAGCTCCCGGGATGCGGTTTCGGCTTCCACGTCACGCCACGGAGCTGTGGCAACGCCAAGGCTGTCGAGCAGCGACTTCTGGTGGAAGCGATCGGCGATGCGCCAGAATACGTCGGCGTTGACGAAGTTGGGGTGCTGGCTGAGCAGCGTGGTCATCGGGGTTTCCGGCCACTGTTCGCGCTCCGCTGTGACCAGATCGCCATCACCGATTTCCGGCAGATTGCGGTCGTCAGGGTCGAGCGGAATCACGCGCAGGGCCAGCGGGTAGGCCGCCTGTTGAAGCATGGCGCCCAGCTGACCGGCGCCCAGTACCCAAACTGTCTGCATCAGGCCTCCCGCGGATCCGGGTTGTCCAGCACGGCGTCGGTCTGGGTTTTGCGGAAGTGCTCGAGGCGTCCGGCGAGTTCAGTGTCGTGCGTCGCCAGAATCTGGCAGGCCAGCAGTCCGGCGTTAAATGCGCCAGCCGTGCCAATCGCCAGGGTGCCCACGGCGATCCCCTTGGGCATCTGCACGATCGATAGCAGGCTGTCCATGCCATTCAATGCGCGACTTTGCACTGGCACGCCCAGCACCGGCAGGCGGGTTTTGGAGGCCACCATGCCGGGCAGGTGAGCGGCGCCACCAGCGCCAGCGATAATGACAGAATAGCCGTTATCGACAGCGCTCTCGGCAAAGGCCATCAGTTTATCCGGGGTGCGGTGTGCAGAGACCACTTCTACGTGATGCTCCACGCCCAGTTCGGTCATGATCTCGGTGGCGGGGCGCATGGTGTCCCAATCGCTTTTAGAGCCCATGATCAGGGCGACTTTTGCTGACATTCGCTTTGGTCCTGTCGCGTGAAAACCGCGCATTATAAAGGAATTTTTCGCCGCTGCGCGCCTGAATTGGTGGTTTATTGAGCGGATTTGGCTTTCTTTGCGTGTTGCGAGTCGGTCCGGCGGGCTCTGCATCGGATTGTGGCGCGTATACCGCAGTACTGTCATCCGCGAAACGCATGTGGAACACTGCACTCAACGCCGCCATATCGCCTGGGAGAATCATGCACGAAACTCTGCCATTACTGGAGCTTATCGACTTTCCGTCGCTGAATCGGGGGGCACTGGAAACGCTGCAGGTGAACCTCGGTTATCGCTGCAATCAGCGCTGTCTTCACTGTCATGTGAATGCCGGGCCGACCCGAACTGAGATGATGACGGAGGAGCATCTTGCGCTGATCCCCAAGGTTTTGGCCGCACGTAATATTGCCCAGCTGGATTTGACGGGCGGTGCTCCGGAGCTGCATCCCGGGTTTCGCGATCTGGTGAGTGAGGCGACCGCGATGGGGGTGAAGGTTATCGACCGCTGTAACCTCACGATTCTGTTTGAGCCGGGGCAGGAGGGACTGGCAGAGTTTCTGGCTGACCAGGAGGTTGACGTGGTTGCGTCACTGCCCTGCTATTCTCTGGATAATGTCGATGCCCAGCGTGGCGAGGGCGTCTTCGACAAAAGTATCGCGGCACTGCAAACCCTGAATTCGCTGGGTTACGGCGAGCCGGGATCGGGGCGGGTGCTCAATCTGGTCTACAACCCGCAGGGGCCGTCACTGCCGCCCCAGCAGCAAGCGCTCGAGGCCGATTACCGCCGGGAGTTACAGGCGCACTTTGGGATTGTCTTCAATCAGTTGTTTGCGCTGGCGAATATGCCGATTCAGCGTTTTGGGTCTACGCTGATTTCCCGTGGGCAGTTCGGTGATTATCTGCAGTTGCTCAGGGACAGCTACAGTGAGGACAACCTGCTCTCAGTGATGTGTCGCAGCCTGGTCAGTGTGGATTGGCAGGGCTACCTTTACGACTGTGATTTCAATCAGCAGTTGGGCTTGGCGGTTCCCGGTTCACGTCGGCATCTGCGCGATTTGCTCACGGACAGTTTGGATGAGCAGCCAATTCGAGTTGCGGGGCACTGTTTCGGCTGCACGGCCGGGCAGGGCAGCAGTTGCGGAGGTGCGTTGTAGGGGGTGTCCCGACAGCGTGAGCCCAAACCTTTACGATCAAAACAGGGAAGAACTATGCGTTATCGATTGCTGGGCGACTCGACGATCGAGGTCAGCGAAATTTGCCTGGGGACCATGACCTGGGGTGAGCAGAACAGCCGGGACGAAGCGTTTGCGCAAATGGATTATGCGCGGTCTCGTGGCGTCAATTTTTTCGACACTGCTGAGATGTATCCGGTGCCACCCGTCGCCGAGACGCAGGGCCGTACCGAGCAGTACATCGGCCACTGGCTGCGCCAGCGTGGCAAGCGTGATGATATTGTGCTGGCCAGCAAAGCGACGGGGCCGGGGCACGAACATATTCGACAGGCAGCCGGGCTGACGCGTGACAGCCTGCTCGCCGCATTTGAAGGCAGTCTGGCGCGTCTGCAAACCGATTATCTCGACCTCTATCAGATTCATTGGCCCAATCGCGAAACGAATTTTTTCGGCAAGCTTGGCTATCAATACAGCGAAGACAGTCACGATGTGCTCGCCAACCAGCATGAACTGCTGGCGACGTTGGCAGATCTGGTGGCGGCGGGACAGATTAAAACGGTCGGCCTGAGCAATGAGACCCCCTGGGGCGTGATGAACTTCCTGAGGCTGGCTGACCGCTATGCGCTGCCGAGGGTGGTGAGTATTCAGAACCCCTACAATCTGCTTAATCGCAGTTTTGAAGTGGGTTTGGCGGAAATGGCGATGCGAGAGCGGGTGGGCTTGCTGGCCTATTCCCCGCTGGCCTTCGGTGTGTTGGCGGGCAAGTACCGTGACGGGGCGCGACCGGCGGGGGCACGCCTGACGCTATTTGATCGTTTTCAGCGCTATAACAACCCCCAGGCTGTCGCGGCAGCCGAGGCCTATGCGCAAGTGGCCGAAAAGCACGGTTTGGACGTTGCGCAGATGTCGCTGGCTTTTATCAATCGCCAGCCATTTGTGACCAGCAATATTATCGGCGCGACCAGCCTGACTCAGCTCAAGAGCAATATCGACAGCGCCGGTCTGGCGCTGAGCGAGGCGGTGCTAAGCGATATCGAGGCTGTGCATACGGCGCATCCTAATCCCGCGCCATGATCAGTGTGTGCGATCAGAAGCGGTAGCTGAGTCGCGCGCCGTATTCTTTCGGGTCGCCGACAAAGACGGCGTCGATACCCAATGACGGGTTGTTGAACCGGTCGGTGACGTAAAAGGTATCCGTCAGGTTTTTGCCGTAGAGCTCGGCGCGCCAACTGTCGTTTTGCCAGCCCAGTCGGGCGGAAAACAGGTCGCGGGCATCGGCCATCAGGGTCGGCGTATTCTCTCGGTCGGTGAAGCTGTTTTCACTGCGCGACCAGCTCAGGTCGGCAAACAGGCCGCTGCTGTGTTGGTAATTCAATCCCAGCGTGGCGGTCAGGCGGGGTGCATTGGGGAAGTGCTTGCCGTTAAAACTTTCTTCTTCATCGATATAGTCGACAAATTCCGTGTCGGTATAGCCGACGCCGCCAAACAGGCTCAGCCCGGCCAGCAGCTCGCCACGGAACTCCAGTTCTATCCCCTGAGCACGCGCTTCACCGGCGTTGTCGGTGCGGAAGGTGGAGGCATCCACGCGTACACCAATCTGCATATCGTCGTAATCCACACGGAACAAGCTGCCCTGAACATACCAGCGCTCGCCCTGATATTTCAGACCGAGATCCCAGTTCTTGGTGTACTCGGGGCCGTAGGTGGGCGACTGCCCATCACTGACGAAATCCACTGAGCCCGCACGGTAACCGTAGCTGTGGGTAATAAAGGCGCTGAGAACATCGGTAATCTGATAGCTGAGCGCGAGTTTGGGCAACCATACCTCGTCGCCGTTGGGGGCGGTGGCGTCGCTGTCCAGCACCGCTGCCAGTACGGGGCCAACATTGGTGGGTAGCGTGGTGCCGGTGATCGGGTCGACCGGGTAGGCCTCGTCAACGATAAAGGCGCTGCGATTATCGGCGTCGTTTTCCTCATAGCGCGCGCCAAGCGTCAAGGTCAGCGACTGGCTGAGGTCGATGTCTGCTTCAGCGTAAAGCGCCTGCGTTTCCGCTTCCCGCTTGGCCAGCAGATCGGCGAAGGCGCGCACCTGAAGGCCACTTATCGAGTAAATCAGCCCTTCAGTACGCGAACTGCCATCCAGCGTGTCTTCGGCATAGTAAGCGCCAACCACGGCCCGCAATCCGGGGCGGTCGATATGGAAGCGCAGCTCTGCAGCATTGTTTGTCGCGTCGGTGGTGTTAACGAAAAAGCCGTTATCGTCGGCGGAAACGTCGTAGTCACCCTTGCGGCGGTTGTAGCTGTCGGAGTGGCTTAGAATCCACTCCAGGCGGCTGGTTTCGCCGATTTGCAGCTGTTGGTTCAGGCTGACCAGCAAGGTGTCGTCGAGGTAATACCCATCAACATTATCGGTAGAGATACGCTGCTCTGCGGTGGCGGGCGGAATGTACTCATTGCCTTCGCGGAGCTTGGTGGATTGCACATTCAGCATGGCCTGATAGCGGTCGCCCGCCCAGCCCAGTTTGGCGCGTTGCAGATACCGCGTGCGGGCCTGCCACTCGTCATCGTAGAGCGTAGTATTGGTGACTTCGCCATCGCTGTGGTTTGTCTCGCCGGCGTAGCGTGCGGAAAAGCCGCCACCCAGTGCACCGCCAACCGCAATGCCCGCTTCTTGTCCGCCGTAGTTGGAGACACCGGCTTTGACTTGTCCGTTCAGCTCGTCGCCGGGATCGCGGGTATTGATGAAGATTGCCCCCGCCAGTGAGCCGGGGCCGAAGGCTGTTGACTGCGGGCCACGGTAGAATTCCACTTGCTCCACATCCCAGGTGTTACCTACACCCCGGCCTGGCGCACGGGCACCATCGATAAATACGCTGACGGTCGGTCGTCCGGCACCGCCGGGGCCGATACCCTCGTTGGAAATGCCGCGCACCGAGAATTTGTCTTCCTTGGCGGCGTTCACATTGGGTGTGCGCAGCAGCAGGTCGTACAGATCGCGAATATTGCGCGCCTCAATCTCCTGCTCGCTCACAATGCTGATGCTGGAAATGGTTTCCAGGCTGCTGCGTTGCATCGGTTCGCCGGTTACGCGGATTTCTTCCAGCTTGGTTGGCGTTGCGGCAAGGCCGAGCTGGCTTAGGCTGGCAGCGAGTACGGCGGCACTGAGGCGGTAGGGGCGATGCGGCATGGGGTGTCCTGAGAGTCGGTTTTTGTAGTGAAGGCGCAAATAATAAGCAATCTCAGTAACGGTTTAAATAGCGGCCGTCGCTTAAACGCCGATACTCGCGTTTTTAATGAGAGGAATTGGGTAGATTGCAGCGGAAAACCATCTTCCGCTGCGTGTGACTAGGCGCGACAGATTCGACTGAGCACCGCTTTCAGATACCGCGTTTCGGGAATGGCGGGATGCACGGGGTGATCAGCGCCTTGCATGCCCTCCGCTAAAATCTGGGCGTGGCGGTCGATATGTCGTGACGCCGCACGAACGATATCCAGCAGTTCCTCTCTTGGCATATGCATCGAACAGGAGCCCGACAGCAGGTAGCCGCCGGGCTCAAGCAGCCGCATCGCCAGCTCGTTGATACGGCGATAGGCCTGAATGCCTTCTTTCTGATCTTTCTTGCGTTTTATAAAGGCGGGAGGATCAACCACAATCACATCGAAGCGCTGACCGTCTTCCTTGAGCTGGCGCAGTGCCGCGAAGGCATCGCCGTGCAGCGTGTTAAAACGGTCGCTGATACCGTTCAGCGCGGCATTTTCGTGGGCCTTTTCCAGCGCCAGTTCAGAGGCATCATTACACCAGACTTCGCTGGCGCCAAAGGCGCCCGCCTGTACGCCGAAGCTGCCCACATAGCTGAACACGTCCAGTACACGTTTGCCTTTGACGATATCCCGCAGCCAGGCGCGGTTGGGGCGCTGGTCGTAGAACCAGCCGGTCTTCTGGCCACTGGCCAGCGGCGCCACAAAGCGAACGCCGTTTTCTACCAGTTCAACATCCTCCGGCGACTGACCGAGCACGCACTCCACCTCGCTGGGCAGGCCTTCCAGCTGGCGAACCGAGGCGTCGTTGCGCAGCAGGATGGAGGCGGGAGCAAGCAGTTTCTCCAGCGCTGCCAGCACGGGCTCACGCAGCGCTTCCATTCCCGCCGTATTGAATTGAACCGACAGATGATCGCCGAAGCGGTCGACGACCAGGCCGGGAAGCAGATCGCTTTCCCCGTAGACGAGCCGATAGCAAGGGTGCTCGAAAAGCTGTTCTCGCAAGGCAAGCGCCTGCTGAAGTCGTTGTTCGATATCGCGCTGTGCGAACGGTGTTTGCCCCTGACTCAACAGTCGCGCGCAGATCAGGGACTGGGGATTCACATACGCGACGCCCAGCGGCTTTCCCTGAGACGACTCCACCAGCACTTGCTGTCCGGGTTCGAAACTCTTCAGCGGGCTGGCCTGTTTATCCACCTCGTTGCTGTAAATCCACAGGTGTCCTCCCCGCAGGCGGCGTTCTTCGTTCTTGTTCAATCGCAGGGTAGCCAGGGTCATGGTCGGTGCTCGCAGGAGGGGACGTGAAGGGGCGCATTATCGATGAATGTTGCCGCTTCGACCAGTGGCCTGACCCGAAATGAACTCGCTGGGGCAGAGTGTCTCTGCTAGCTTGTGAGGGTGATATATCCACGATTTACGACCACTAAAAAAACAATAATGGCCCGATTAGGCCCATGTCGAGGAGAGCGTTATGAGTCAGTGTCCCCACATTAATCTGTTGAGTTTGGATGCCTATGTTGGCGGTATGCCCTATGAGGAGCTGGCAAAAGTCCGTCAGCAGGGTTCGATGGTTTACATGGACGACCCGGAGAACGGTGTGCCCTATTGGGCGGTGGTTAAACGCGATGCGCTGGATTTTGTATCTCAGCATCCTGAATTGTTTTCCTCCAATCTCAAGGGGGCCTTTCCGATGGAAGTGCCGCCAGAGGAAGTTGAGATTCAGGCGGTGATGCAGGAGAACATCATCATTGCCATGGATCCCCCCAAGCATATGAAGTATCGCAAGATTCTTCGCGACGCCTTCACGCCCAAGGCGGTGGCGGATATGGAGAGCTGGTTGAGAAAGGGGGCGCGTCAGATTGTTGATCGTGTGGCGAAAAAAGGACGCTGCGAGTTTGTGGAAGAGGTCGCCGCCGAGCTGCCGCTGATGGCGATTCTCGAATTGCTGGGTGTGCCGCAGGAAGACAGAAAGCAGTTCTTCGACTGGACCAATACCATGACCTTTGCCGATGATCCCGATGTGGCAACGACGCGCGATGAGGCCAATGCCGCCAGCTTCGAGGTGATTGCCTACGCGGCGGAACTGGCTGCCAAGCAGCGCGAGAACCCCACCAGTCCGGTGGTGCAGGCGCTGCTCAATGGCGAGGTGGATGGTGAGCCAGTTACCGAAGAAATGTTTGCCTGGATGTTCATCCTGATTATGGTGGGCGGCAATGAAAGCACGCGCACGGCGACCTCTCACGGTATGCGACTGCTGATTGAGCATCCTGACCAGCTGCAGCATCTGGTCGACCACCCGGAAGATATTCCCGACGCCATCGAAGAAATGTTGCGCTACAACACTGCATTTATCGCCATGCGTCGCACGGCCACGCAGGATGTTGAGTGGAATGGCCACCATATCAAGAAAGGCGATAAAGTGATCCTGCACTATCACGCGGTCAACCACGATGAAGACGTGTTTGGCGACGATGCGCTGACCTTTGATATTCACCGTGCCAAGCGGATGCCCACCCTTCGACGTGATATTCGCGCCTTTGGCATCGGCGAACACTTCTGCCTCGGTATGAACCTGGCGAGGATGGAATTGAAGGTCATCTTCGAAGAGCTGATTCCCCGTTTGCGCAATCCCGAATTTGCTGGAGAGGTACGCTATATGCGCTCCTTCTTCATCAACACCATAAAGGCGATGCCTATTCGCTTTGACCCGGAGGGGTGACGTGGGGAACCGCTGCGCGAATGCTGACTCGAAACGAGTAGAGCAAGCAGGAGAGCATGGTAATGAAACAGCGAATGGTAATGATAGCGGCGTTGAGCGCAGGCTTGCTGCTGGCAGCCTGCGCCTCGTCGCCAGAACAGACGACTGAGGATATTCTGAGTAAACGCGGCTACGCGGTGGCCGAGCGAGTTGAGCGTATCAAGAACTACCGCATCAACGGCTGGAATTATGTAGACGATCGACACGTGATTTTTGGCGCGGGACCTCGCGACAATTATCTGGTGACGTTGACCATGGACTGCACGGATCTTCGTGGCGCCGAACACATTGGGTTTACCACAACGACCGATGATGTCACGCCCTTTGATCAGCTCGTGGTTAAAACCTCCATCGGACCGATGAAATGCCCGATTGAAAGTCTGCACAAGCTCAACAAGGTGGAGAAAACGGAGGAATAACTCCGCGCAACGCAGTAGCAAAAAAGGCGGCCAGAGGCCGCCTTTTTCTTTTGGTTATAACGAACTCAGTAACCGCTGCAACTGCCGCTGCTGTGATTGCAACCGTCGCGGCCGATATACGACTGAGTGGAGTACTCACTGGCAGGCAATTTACCGAGGGCGGCGCCATCGTCACTCAGCCATTCCATAAAGCTGACGAAGCCCTGCGCGTATTCAGTGAAGGTATCGACAAAGTTTCCCGCATCATAGATCGGGCCAAAGGCGTCGTAACCGTCCTGTCCTGAGGCGATAAAGTCGTTGGTAACCACGGTGTAAGTCGCCGCCAGATCCAGCGTACTCCAACTGCCTGCAACACGGGGGTTCACTTCGATGTTGCTGATACGACTGCCTTTTGCCGCCGAGGCATCAACGGCGTAGCGAAGACCGGAGGCGTAGGGGTAAGACCCGGTAGAGCCGCCGTTGTCGAGTGCGTTGGACAGCGCATCTTCCAATACATCGACGATCTGTTGGCCGCTCATCTCCAGCGTGACCAGCGTGTTCGAGAAGGGGAGCAGCGTATAGGCATCGGCGATGGTGAAGTCGCCTGCCGCCACATCAACGCGAACGCCGCCACCGTTTTGAATGCCAATGTCAGCGGTGGGTGTGACGGTCATAAATGCCTTGGCGACGATATTGGAAATATCGGAACCCATGGCCGATGTCGCAGAAACGTCGCAAAGGCTGGAGCGGCCTTGGCCGGGGAAACGCTCCAGACACAGGTCATCGCTGATACTGCCAATCACGGTTTGCTTCAGCACTTCCGTTTCCGCGGCAAAGTCATCAACCAGCGCCTGAGTGGTGGCGTCAGGTAAGGTCATCACCAGTTCCGGATAGGCGGTTAGCGCTTGAGTAAGAAGATAGTTGTCGCCGCTGTCGAGTGGGCGGGTTTCGCTATCGCTGTAGCTGTACGCAAACTGATTGCTGATGGGCATATACGGCTGACCGGCACAACTGGTGACCACGCCGTCTTCGTCGAAGCTTACGTCCAGCTTGCCCATCAGATGAGCGTATTCCCAAGCCTGTACCACACACACCGGGTCGCCATCTTTATTGCTGACCTGTGTTGGGTAGTCGCCAACCGGGTTAAAGCCCAGTGCGTCGAAGCTGTCCCCGCCCAGCAGTGAATGCGAGTCGCCGCCGACAATCACATCGACGCCGGTTAACTGCGCTGCCAGGGCCAGGTCGCTTTGATACTGGTAGTGGGTCAGCAGAATAATCTTGTTCACGCCCATTGCCGTCAGCTCGTCGATGTACTGCTGCGCGGTGGTGGCTTCGTCGAGGAACTCGGTGCCGTCATCGGGCTGGGAAGAGTTTTTGGTTTTGCCGGCGATGTCGATGCCGATAATGCCGATGGTCTCGCCTTCGCGTTTCACCAGCGTGTACGGCTGGATATAGCCACTGTTGATGGCAGACGTCGGTGCCGGGCTGACGTTGGCGGCCAGCGCCGGTGTCTGACAGGCAGTGGAATTCAGTGCATCGAGAAAATACGCCAGACCACTGTCGCCGTCGTCAAACTCGTGGTTGCCCAGTGCAAAGGCGTCGAAGCAGATCTGGTTCATTACGGCGGCGTCAGCCACGCCTTTGAACAGGGTGTAGAACAGCGTGCCCGTTACCGCATCGCCGGCATGGAGTTTGATCACATTGCTGCTTTGATTCGACAGGGTATTGAAGAGCGAGACCAGCATCGGGAAACCGCCATAGTTAACCGAAATCTCTGCCGGGGTTTCTCCTGCGTCATTTTGTGCCGACAGCCCCAGCGACGAGACATCAAAGTCGAAACTGTCGGACTCGATATGGGAGTGGTGGTCGTTCATGTGCAGAATGGTCAGATCAATGGCGCGACCGCCAAGCTCACCGGCCGGGCCTTGTTCACCCTGAGGCCCGGCTGGGCCGCGTTCGCCATCGTCGCCGTCGAGAGAACAGCCGCTGATAAGAGCGGTACCAAGTAGAGTGGCAAATGCCAGCTTTTTCAGGCGCATGATCAAACTCCTAACGCAGTGTGAGATTCAAAACCTGCAGCGTAAGAAGTTTGTGGGAAATCCCGGTGACAGCCCGGTTACGGTTTTGTGGCGGACGCCGTGGCGGTCTGCAACAGCGCCATCAATGAGCGCACGTGGTGGTCAATGTATTCGTCACTCTCGGGGCTGACCCCCAATACGCGCTCGGTAATGGGCGCGACATTCACGAGGTAGATCAACGCGCCGGACAGAATGTGGAGAAGATCAATCACATTGCCTTTGGGGAGTAGGCCCTGTTGTTGCCCAAGCTCAATGATCGCCGTGCCACGCTGAAAGTCGCTTCTGAAAAAATGCGCCACCATCCAGTCGAGCCGGGGGCCGGGGGTGGAGGCTTCCTGAAACATCAGCTTGACCCATTGCGGGTGGTCAAAGGTGAAGCGCAGTACACGCCGACAAAGCTGCCAGATGAGTTCGTCGGGCTCGACGCTGCTGTCGTTTTCATCCAGATAGCGGGGTAGGGCGTCGTCGCGCTCTTGCCAGATGTAGCGAATGCTCTCCTGCCAGAGCGACTTCTTGTTTTCAAAGTGATATTGAACCAGCGACTTTTGTACCTTGGCAGCCTCGGCAACAGCGCCAATCGAGGTGCCATCGTAACCCTGTTGAGCAAACAGCTCGGCGGCAGCGGCCAGGATTTGGCGGCGCTTTGATGCCCGGCTGTCGTCGGTCGTACTGGGTATGGCTGCGTCTGAGTGGCTCATCGATGAAATGCTCGGGGCCCTGTGTCGGATTGTCGTTGAAGTATACCGCGATCATCGCTCGTGGCGGCGCCGGTTGACTTTATACTCTGGCTATACGATCGTATAGTTTTTCCGTTCAGCAGGAAACTGTGGCGTATGACAACAATAAAAACGTCTGCCAGTGTGCGTTGGATCGAAGACATAGAGCCTGCCCGTGATCCGGTCGGCGGTAAGGCTGAGGGACTGTCCAGGCTGATTACCTGGGGACTGTCGGTGCCTCGCGCCTTTGTCATTATCAATGCACAGGAGGGCGGCTACGAAGAATCCGCCATCGCGCGATATCGCGAGCTGGGAGCGGCTAAGGTTGCGGTTCGCTCCTCGGCGTTGGGCGAGGACGGCAGCGAAAGCTCCTTCGCCGGGCTCTACGAAACCGTACTGAATGTGCAGGGTGAAGATGCGCTTAAGGACGCAATCGAGCGCTGTGTCGCCTCGTTGCACAGTGCTCGGGCGCAGGCCTATCAGCAGCAGAAAGCCCTGCCGGAAACCCAAATGTGTGTCGTGGTACAGCAGATGGTGGAGGCCCGCTCGGCGGGTGTGTTGTTCAGCGCAGACCCAGTCTCCGGTCGACACGACCGACTGGTTATCGACGCGGTCGAGGGATTGGGCGAGGCGTTGGTGAGTGGGGATCAAACGCCCGATCACTATGAGTACGACCTCGACAATACGCTGTGCTTTGAGGACTTGGTGGGCGAGGCGCCAATACTTTCGCCGCCGCAGCGTCAGCAATTGGTCGAACAGGCGCGCGCGGCGGTTGCTGCCGCCGGTCAGCCTCTCGATATGGAGTGGGCGTTCGACGATGAGGGGCAACTCAAGTGGCTGCAGGCTCGCCCCATCACGACGCTGGGCTCTGACCTTAACGAATTGAATACGCCACTGGCTGATGAGGATGTGGTGACCCGCTGCAATATCGGCGAGATGATGCCGGGGGCCAGTTGCCCGCTGACATTCTCCACTACCGGTCGCAGCATCGAAAAAGGCATGCAGCATATGCATGTCAGCTATGCCGGTCGTCCCGCAATTACCGACGAGTGGACGCAGGTCGCAATGTGCAGTGGCAAAATGTTTTTGAACCTCAGTGGCTCGGCAGCCACGGTTTCCACCGTGCTGGGGACTGATGTGAAATCCATGGGGTTGAGTATTTGCGGTCGCATTGTTGAAGAGCTTAAAGAGCCGCCGAAACGCAATGGTCTGATTCGGCTTGGTGGCATGTTCCGCCTGCTGCGTTATTTACGGCGCGCCGATGCCGTCATTGACGCCTTCAAGCAACGCGCGGGGGGCTTCAGTCTTCCCGTTCGCGGCAGCAGTATTGAGCTGGCGGAGGCCCTCGATCAGGCGCAAGCATTTTACGTCGAGGCGATGGCGGTACATCTGCAATCCTCTGCCACATCGGGCTTCGCCAGCAATGTCTTGCAGGCCATCATCTCCGGCGGTCAGGAGAGCAGTCCGGAAGAAGAGGCTGAAGGCGCGCGGCTGATGGCCGGGGCCAAAGGTGTGGAGTCGGCCGTACTGGTCGATCAGCTCGATGCTCTGGTCGATGAGATTGCGGCTCATCCCGATGCCCTGGCGAAGTTTGTCGACTGTCGTTGCGAAGACGCCTTGCTCTGGCTTCAGGACGAGGCGCCGGATGCCATTACCACGGCGTATAACGCCTTTCTTGAGCGCCACGGTCATCGCGCCTACCGGGAGCTGTGCATGCGCGAGCGGTGCTGGGCGGATGCCCCCGAAACCTTGATCGCCACCATGCAGGCGTCGGTCAATGCGCGTCTTCAGGGGCGCGAGGCAGCGCCCCGTCCGGACGCGGTCAACCTCCACGAGCTCAGTCGGGCGCTGCGCTGGATTGTGCCCAAGGCGCACAATGCTGTTCGTCGACGCGAGGCCACAAAATCTCTGCTGGTGGATATTGCCAATCGCTTCAAACGCAGCTATCGCGCACTGGGGGAACAGTTGGTCGCGGAAGGGCGGCTCGATGACGCGGATCTGGTGTTCTTTTTTCTGCACGAAGAACTGGTGGATTTTGTGCGCAGCGATGCGTCGGCGCCGAGTCAGGCGGCTTGGTGCGAGCGAGCAAAGCAGCGGCGGCTGGCGCTGTCATTTCAGGACCGACTGGAGTTTGATGAGATCTGCGTGGGCACTCCGCAGCCGATTGATCTTCGCGGCCAGTTGGCGAATAGCGAGGGCGAGCTTGTGGGGAGGCCGGTATCCCGAGGGGTGGTGGAAGGTCGCGCCCGGGTCGCCTTCAGCGTATCGGAAGCTGCGGCGCTCCAGCCCGGTGAAATCCTGGTCGCGCCAATCACTGATGTGGGTTGGACCCCGTATTTCAGCCTGATCTCCGGCCTCATTACTGACGTCGGAAGTGCGGTTTCCCACGGCGCAGTGATCGCGCGGGAATACGGTCTGCCTGCCATCGTTAATACCCGTATGGGGACAAAACACATTCGCACCGGCGACCGTGTGCGGCTCGATGCGGAAACCGGTGTCGTCACGGTGCTGAGCTGATACCCCGTCATACACGAAGAGAACTTGCTATGAAAATCGATGGTCCATTTTATGCGACGCTGGGCGGCGCCGCCGCCGAAGCCAAACGGCTGGCCGCTATCGGCTACGATGGGGTCTACACCCTTGAGGGTAGCTGGGACCCGTTTCTGCCCCTGGCGTTGGCCAGCGAGCATGCACCCTCGCTGGATATTGCCACCGGTATCGCCGTCGCCTTTCCCAGAAACCCTTCTCATATCGCCTATCAGGCCTGGGACCTGCAGACCTTCTCGAAGGGCAAGTTTATGCTGGGTATCGGTTCGCAGATCAAAGCCCATATCGAGAAGCGCTTTGGGCTGGAATTTGATCCACCCGCGTCGCGGATGCGCGAATACATTCAGGCCGTCAAAGCCTTTTTTGACTGCTGGCAGAACGGCAGCAAACTCGACTTTCAGGGTAAGTTTTACCGCCATACACTGATGACCCCGATGTTTAACCCCGGTCCCAACCCCTACGGGCCGCCGCCCATTATGCTCGGCGCACTGGGGCCGAAAATGACCGAAGTGGCGGGCGAGGTCGCCGACGGCCTGATCGTACACCCGTTCAACAGCCTGCCGTTCCTGGAAGAGCGCGCATTGCCTGCCGTGCGCCGTGGCCTCGACAAAGCGGGGCGATCCATCGATGACTTCCTTCTGCAGGTCAATGCCATTGTCATTACTGGCGAAAGTGAAGAGGAATACCGGGCCGCTGAAAACAGCGTGAAAGGATTGCTGGGCTTTTACGCCTCCACCCCGGCCTATCGACCGCCGATGGAAGCGGTGGGGCTGGGCGAGCTGCAACCCAGACTCAATGCGCTTTCCAAAGAGGGAAAATGGGACCAGCTCGGCGACTACATTGACGACGAGTTTCTCGACGCCTTCTGTGTGCGGGGAGAGCCCGGTGACATCGCCGCAAAACTCAAGGCGCGCTATGGCGAGTATGCGGACCGACTGGCAATCTACGCGCCCTATGCGGCGAGTGATGCCATGTGGACGGGGATCGTCGCGTCATTGAAGTCCTAATTCACTGAGTCATGGCCTCCGCTGGTGCGTGGCGGCCTTGTCACATCAAGTTTAAAATTGACACACCATGTCAATACGCGGCGATGCTGCGCTGAAAGAATAGCCTCACTATGCGTCCGTTCGCGTTTGAGGAATCTCCATGAGTACACACACGGTATTAATCATCGGCAGTGGCTTTGGTGGCCAGTGTGCTGCCATGAAGCTCAAGACACTGGGCATTGACGACTACCTTATTCTGGAACGTCGCGACTTCATGGGCGGCACCTGGTGCCAGAATACCTACCCTGGTGCTGCGGTCGATGTGCAATCGCCGCTGTACTCGATTGAGGCCGAGCCCTATCAATGGTCGCAGATGTTTGCCGAACAGGCCGAGCTGCAGACCTACACCAACCACGTTATCGACAAGAACGGTCTGCGTGAGAAAACCCGCACTGCGACCAATGTTGAACGGGTGAACTGGGACGAGAGTCGGCAGCAGTGGGTCGTATCGACCAATAACGGTGAGTTTCGCGCGCAGTTTCTGATCAACGCCTCAGGCCCCCTGAGTACACCGTTTACCCCGGATTTTAACGGGCGCGAGCGCTTTCAGGGCGCGGCCTTTCACACCAATAACTGGGACTGGGACTACGATTACAAAGGCAAGCGTGTGGCGATTATCGGCAGTGGCGCCAGTGCGGCACAGGTCATCCCGGCGATGGCGAATGATGTGGCAGAAATGCATGTGTTCCAGCGAACCCCGCACTGGGTTCTGCCCAGACCGGACCGTCGCTTTTCTCGCTTCCAGCGCTATCTCTTGGGCTTTAAACCGCTGTACAAACTGCTGCGCAGCTTGATCTATTGGTCGCTGGAGTACCGGGTTATCGGCTTCAAATACTCCAAAACCATGTTGAAGCTCGTTGCCCAACGCAAGGCCGAGAACTTCATCAAAAAGACGATTGGCGATCCGGCACTGCAAAAAGCGCTGACGCCGGATTACACCATCGGCTGCAAGCGAATTATTTTGTCGAGCACACTCTACCCGGCACTGGACCAGCCGCATGTCAGCGTGCATACCAAGGACGACGGTATTGCCGAAATCAACGAGACGGGGATTCGCACAACGCAGGGGAAGCAGCTGGATGTGGACCTGATTGTCTACGCCACAGGCTACTGCGCCACCGACGGCGTAATCTCCTATCCAGTAGAGGGGCGCGATGGCCGTTCTTTGGCCGATCAGTGGGAGGCGTATCCGCGTGCATATTTGGGCACCAGCCTGCCGGGCTTCCCCAACCTTTTTATTATGACCGGACCCAATACGGGTATTGGTCATACCTCGGCGATTTTTATCATCGAGGCACAGCTGAACTATGTCGCGAAAGCCATCAAGCAGGTATTGAAGGGCAGGCACCAGACGGTTGAAGTGACCGAGGAAGCCGAAGTGGAGTACACGGAGATGATTCACCGCGAGATGGAGAAAACGGTGTGGAAGTCCGGTGGCTGCAATAGCTGGTATCAAAGCAAGAGTGGTCACGTGATCGCAATGTTCCCCGGCTTTTCCTTTACGTACCGGCGCATGGCGAACGCGTTCAAGCGTCGGCATCACCGTTTTTCAGACGCGCCCGCGCCCAAGGCAGCTCTGGCAACGCCTGCAGCGGGAGGCGCTGAATCATGAAAACATTCAAGAACAAAGTTGTGGTGATCACTGGCGCAGGGTCGGGGATGGGGCGAGCGTATGCCATGGCCTTTGCTCGACTGGGTGCGAAGTTGGCGCTTAACGATTATGACCGCGAAGCACTTGAGCAGAGCGTTGCCTTGCTGCCCGAGCCTGCAAGATCAGATTGCTTCCACCAGGCATTTGATGTTGCTGACGAGACCGCGTTTGCCGCGTTCGCGGCGGCGGTTAAACAGTCCTTGGGATATGCCCATGTGATCATTAATAACGCCGGTATTGAGGGCGCCGTCAAACCTACCTGGGCGATAAGCAAGAGCGAAATCGAACGTGTAATGGCGGTGAACTTTTACGGTGTAGTCAATGGAACGCGCCTGTTTCTGCCGCAGCTTTTTGCCAATGGCGAGGGTGCGGTGATCAATGTATCGAGTGTTTTCGGCCTGATCGGCACACCAAGCAATAGTGATTACTGCGCCAGCAAGTTTGCGGTGCGCGGCTACACCGAAGCGCTGATGGTGGAGCTGCAGGATAGTCCCGTCGATGCCTATCTGGTGCACCCGGGGGGCATCGCCACCAATATTGTCAAAAAACGCGAGGGGCAGGCATTCAATCGGAAGTTCCTCACGACAGCACCAGAGGACATTGTCGAGGTGGTGATTCGTGCGGTCCTGGGCAAACGTCCGCGCATTGTGTTCGGGAATCAAGCCTTCAGTATTCGCCTTGCCAGTGGCCTGTTGCCGCTCAAGTTAAGGAATTGGATACTGTGGCGGAAAATGCGCGATGTACTCGATGGCGCTCATTACCCCTCGTAAAATAATGACAATACGGAGTCATTCGATGAAAAAAACTCTCTGGCTGCTGGTCGCGGTGTTGGCTGCGGGCCTTATTGCCGCCGCCGTAAGTTATCCCAAGGTGGGCGGACTTGTGTTTGCTGCGGGCATCTCACTTGAGAACAAGCTTTACGGCCTGGAAGCGCATCAACAGGATATCGGCGAACTGTCCATTCCCTATTATCGTGGCGGAAAGGAAGGTGGGCAGGCCATTGTGATGGTGCATGGTTATACCGCGGATAAAACCGTTTGGCCGCGGTTCGCCCGGTTCTTCGTCGACAGTTACGATGTCATCATTCCCGATCTCGCCGGTCACGGCGACGCCGCTTTCGACCCAACTTGGGACTACAGTCAGCAGGCTCAGGCGGAACGCATCGTGGCACTGATGGATAAGCTGGATATTGAGCGTATCCACATTATCGGGAATTCCATGGGAGGCTACATCGCCGCCTATTTTGCTCTGGCGTTCCCGGAGCGCACGTTGTCGGCGACGATGGTTGATCCTGCGGGCGTCATCTCTCCGGAGCGCAGCGATATGGAACGCCTGTTGGAGCAGGGCGAAAATCCATTCGAGATTGCGTCTGCGGAGGACTTTGCGCGCTTCTACCCGATGACCATGGCCAAGCCGCCGTATTTGCCCAAGATGGTATTGGATGCCACTGCGCAGATGTATATGGATCGCCGCGAGCGTTACGCACAGATTTTTAAGGACATTCATAGTGAGCCGCGTCTCACAGAGCGCTTGTCTGAGATGCAGGTGCCGAGCTTGTTGATTTGGGGCGAGCAGGATCGACTGATTGATGTCAGCGCGGTCAGTGTGTGGCGCGAGCAGGTGCCGAATTTGTATGTTCGCTTGATGCCGGAGATTGGCCATATGCCGATGGTCGAGGCACCTGAAGAAACGGCGGCAATCTACCAGACCTTTCTCGATACCTTGCCTGAATAAGCCTAGCTGTTCCGTCGATAGGCACCGGGGGATTCGCCAAACCAGCGCTTGAAGGCCCGGTTAAAACTGCTCTGCTCGGCAAAACCGAGCATCATGGCAATTTCCAGCAGGCTCAGTTCCGCATTGCTGATATACCGCCGGGCGAGGTCCTGGCGGGTGTCGTCCAATAGCTGGGTGAAGCGGGTGTCGTGTTGGTCTAGCTGCCGTTGCAGCGTGCGCACCGACACCTGCATGGCGTCGGCAATACTCTCCAGCGAGGCGGTGCCATAGGCCAGCCGTTCCGCGATTAACTCCCGAATTCTGGCCAGCATGGGATCGCTGCTGGCCTGCTCGCCGCGCAGTTGCAGCAGACGCTGATGGGCCTGGGTTTCCAGCAGTTGCTTAATATGTGGATCGGCGCCAACCAGCTCCGCGTCGTAAACCGACTTTGCCAGAAAAATCCGAATACGGTCGTGGCCGTAACTCACCGGTGCGTCCAACAGTGACTCAATGGCACTGCCTGCCGGTGGTCGCTCGAAGGGCAGTTCAATGCGTTGAAATGCGCTGTCGCCGCCAATCAACTGAGACTGAAGACGATAGAGTCCCGCCAGGCTGTATTCATATTCCTGTCGGCCCAGCGGCGGGTGACCCGTGGCAACGGCCGCGTCCACGCAGAAGGCATCGTCGATCAGATAATAGTTGAACACGAAACCATCGCCGATCAGGCTCTGGTAGCGCGCATGCAGCTCGAAAATTTCCCGCGCATACTGACAGCTCATCGCCAGCAGCCCGACAATACCAATATGCTGAACCTGCATCGTCAGGCCGGCATGCAGACCAATATTCGGATCTCCGCACTCTCGCTCGGCCATTTGGAACAGCGGGTGTAACAGACTGTTGTCGATGCGGACGTCGGGGTTGGACAAATCCGCTTCGCTCAGCCCCAGCAATTTCAGGTAGGGCGCTCGCGGCTGCCCGGCGGCGCGTAAATAGTCAAAGATCGGCCTGAAATAGCCGATTGAAGTCCAGTGCTTTGCGAGCTTTTGGGGCATGACCGGCCGTCTGTGGAGTTCGAGGAGAGATCGCCCGGCTAATACTAGTGAATTCTCAACGCTGAATACAGCGGCGGCCGTAGTCAGCGACTGCGGCTGCGCGAGGTAGGATACAGCCAGCGTGAAAACCAGCGTGTCATTCTTGGCATCAGTACATAGCTCATCAGTAGCATCACCGAGGCCGTCACTAGCAATGTTCGTATTGCCAGTGGCATTGCCGCCAGCCAGTCGCCGAATAAAAAGAAGATGACGGTTACGGCGGGGTAGAGCGCTAGCCAGCTAACGAGCGTCATTTTGTAGCGCGGCGGTGGTTGTACTGGGTTTTGGCCGGGCAGGGTAAACCAGCTCACGATCCCAGAGACGGTTTCCCGCTCGCTGGGTGTAATGAGCAGCTGTTCTATTTGTTGCAGCACTTCCAGGCGTTCGGGTGATTGCTCCCAGTCGGAGAGGGCGGCCTGGCCGGCGAATTTGAAGACGATGCGGTACTCCGGGTCGTCGGCAGAGGCAGGTCGAAACATGGTTGCGCCGAGGTAGCCGGGAAAGTGACTGGCGCGCGTGGTCATCTCTGCACTCAGGGCTTCGAATTCCGTTTCTTTACCGCTTTTTACCCGGCGCGAAATCACCACTGTAAGGGGATGATCTGGGGAAGCCTGTCCCTGTGTCACCATGACGCTTACCTCTCTCAGAAAACAAAAAGGGGGCTACGGGGAGTAGCCCCAAAGAGCGAGAGCACTGCTACTCTCTGCGGGGTCGGTCACTGGGGTGAACCGACAATCATCCCGCTTCAGCCACTGAGCAACGTCCCGGAAGGCAGTGGCTGGTTTCCACTTAGTTGCCCGTTGCGCGCAGGTGCTGAACGCTGAACATACTGGCGGGAGACAGCTCAGGGTCGACCTGACCTTTGAACTGCCCAGTGGTGCAATGGCTGGCCTGGACATCAATCATGCTGAAGCTGTCGTCAATAGACACACCGCTGCCTTTGTTTTGGGGCAGATGGTGATCAGGGTGAGCCTGACCGATGGTGAAGGTCTTCCACAGGCTGCCCTTGCGGTCGTAGGACACGGTTCGCGGAATCGTAAAGGTCTGGGCATCCATGAAGTGCACGCGCTTGGACAACGGGTGGCCTTCATCGACCGGTGTGGCTTCTACTTCATAAACTTTGCGAAGTTGCCAGGTAATGTCCGGGAAGCAGCCGCCCTTGCCGCTGAAGGCGACAACCTGATAGCCGTCTTCGTCCTGATGGGTTTTGCTGTCGAGTTGCAGCGCGTTGTGGTTGTAGAAGGGCATCAGCATGTAGCGGGTGCCTTTGTACTGCCAGTTCATGTCTGAGATACGGCCGTTATAGCCCTCGAAATCCTCAATCATCAAATCGGAACCGAGGAAGGCGTCTGTCACCTGACCGGTCGCCAGACGGCGAACTCGACGCTGGAAGCCCAGGTATAGCCAGGAGTTATCCCGCTTGAGGTCATCGGCTGCGCGGTGGATCAGCAACTGGGTGTTGCGCACGTCGTAGGGGTCAAGCACCTGCACGTAGATGGCCCGGAACAGGTCGGACGGGTTGGGTGTAATCTCTGGTGTCGGTTCCTGGTTGACGCGGCCCTTAAAGTTGAGGAAGTGGAAGTTGAACTTGATGGTGCGTTCAACCGCCGCGGTATTCATGTCGCGGTACTTCCAATAGAACGGATAAATGGCGGCGCTGTCTCCCCAGTTGTAGCCATATTTGTAGTTCCAGGCCAGTTTTTCGCCCGCGCGCGGGTCGTCGGCGCTGGGTTCCTGCGGGAAGGGACGACCCGCATGCCAGCCACTGATTTCACCGACTTTTTCACCCAGCGAGACCTTGCCCAGCGAGTTGCGGGTAGCGTCGATATAGCTGCTGTGCAAATCGAACGAGGTAGTGTCTCCAACGGTAATGGTGGTCCAGCCCTCTTCAATAAAGCGCAGGAAAGCCGGGTCGATAATGTCCTTGAACTGGGCGACATTCTCTTTATTGATAACCATGCCAGACGTTAGGCCGGGGTAACTCGGTAGTTTTGCCTGGTAGGGGTGAAAGGAATTATCGATGACGGCGTCATCGGCCAGTGCTTGTCCAGTCAGCAGACAGGCGGCGCAGCTGGCGAGCAGAGTGCGTTTGAGGCGTTGGTAGCTAAACATGATGTGTCCTCTCTCGTTATTAGAAGCTGTAGCGAAGGGTCAGTTGGAATTCGTCTTCTTCCTGTGCCATGCCAATCGGGCCTGCGCGGAAGCGACCGAGGGGCTCATAGCCGCCCAAGCCTGCGGTTTCGCCCGCGGGCTGACCGGGATAGGCTTCGGTGAATGGTGCCCAAGGATTACAGGTGCGGCAGTCGTCAAATTTCTGCGCGCCTGCGCCGATTTTCACGTTGAAGCCTGCGGTGATACGGACCTGATCGTTGACCAGCCACTCGATGCTGGGGGCGATGGTTGAAGAGCCTGCTCGGAAGTCGTGGGCGGCGATAATCTGTGGGCTGAGCCGATCGTTCATCCACCAGCCCTTGATCAGCAGGGTGGCTGTCCAGTTGGCTTCCCAGTCTGGAATTCCCGCTTCGCCGTATAGGCGGTGCTCACTTTCATGGTCGAGAATGTGCTGGCCGAAAATTTGCCCTGAGAACAGGAAGGCGCGGCGAGCGTTCAGGAAGGGAATAAAAATGTTCTTATCGGCGCCCAATACATAGCGCAGAACATCGGACTCTGAATACAGCTCGCTGCGCAGGGTGTTGGCAAACTCCTCGCCGCTGGTGTGCGCGACTTCCGCGCGAATAACCGTATCGACACCCTGCAGATAATAATCCAGCGAGCCGCCAAGCAGCGTCACACGGGGGAAGTAGATATCAAAGGCGATTAGCGACGGCCACACGTCGGTCTGTCCGGTGAAGCCGTTCTCAGCAGGAATGCCGCCGCGCAACGAAGGCAGTTGCGAGCGGAAATTCAATGCATTTAGCGAGAAGCCGAGATCGCCGTAGACCCCCTCAAACTTCAGGCCGACCTGGGTATTGGACAGGCTCCAGCTCGGCATATGGGCCTTGCGAATACCGATCTGACCAGGGCCGAAATCGGTGGCGAGTCCGCCGCTGGGGTTGGCCCCGGCAAAGTTGGCCACAGTGCCGCCGTTTTCCCACAAGTTATTCATACCGCGGAAGAAACAGCCCGCGTCGAGGATGACGTTGGGTTGGCCGCATTGACCGATGTCGTGGGGACGGAACTGGTCGAAGTTCCACACCAGTTGGATGTTCAGATCGTCAAAGGCCAGACCGTCTAAGACCTCAGTGGGCCCCATGCGGTAATCGGTTTTCAGTATCCACATGGGAATGCGGATATCTTCCAGTTCGTCGTAAATATTATTGCGCGAGTAGTCCACCGGGTTGATTACATCCAGCACTCGGAACAGATCGGTGCGGCCCCAGATCACCTGTTGTTTACCCAGCCGGGTACTGAGGATGTCACCGTTGCTGAAATTCAGGTCGAAATCGACATACAGTTCGCGGATAAAGTCGAAGCGGTCGTTGAATTCCTGATAGCGCAGTTCGTCCCGGTCCTTATCCAGGTAGTCGTCGATACAGCCGCGGCTGTCGACATCGCAGGGGCGTACCGGCACACCGAAGGCCACGCCGTGGTTCTGGCCGTGCAGGTTCTCACCCAGCACCATCATGCCGTCGTTTGGGTTGCGGTTGTTGTTGAATTCCAGCGTTGCACCGGGCGGCAGTGGTGTGTTGGAGGTGGACAGACCATCGCCGTGATCGACATAGCCCTGTGCGGCATCTTGGAGCCGAATCGGACCGCCCGCGTTCTTGCCGTATTCGTCGTCGTTAAGGTCGTACACGCCGTCGTAGCTACCACGGAAAGTGGCATTAACGCTGACATTACTGAAGCTGCCCACGTCGCCAAACAGCTTCTCGGCTTCGAGCTGTACGGTGTTGCGAAACTTCGACAGCCCGATGCCATCACGCACAAAGGTGGCGTTTTCATAGAAGCCAGCAACGCGAGTGCTGTCATCAGCCAGCGCGGCTCCCCCTGTCATCGACATGCCGGCGACGCCGCTGAATGCAGCACACCAGAATCGCAGGCCTTTTATTGTTTTTTTCATAGCAGATCCTCGTTTTGGAAAAATAGGTGCCAGGTGCTTCGCATCCGGCGCCACTCAGGTTTGAGAAACGCCCAGGGCGTTTTCTACGGTATTGCCAGAACTAGACGGTGAGCCGGCGTGGAGCACGCCGTCGTCATCGGCGTACACAGCGGTGATGAAGCGAGGTTGGAAGCGCAGCACCCAGGAGGGCACCAGCAGCATGGCGGTAATGCCGTTGATTACGATCATCACGCAGAGCAGCAGGGCCGAGTCGGACTGGAAGCGCAGGTCAGAGAAAATGACCCACATTACGATGCCCGCCATCAGCGTCAGCGCAGTAAAGCTGATCGCCATGCCGGTGGTGGAGATGGCCTGCTGTACCGAGTGGGCTAGGTCGCGGCACTTCGCCATTTCCTCGCGGATTCTGTCCATCATGTAGATCGAGTAATCGATGCCCACGCCGATCCCCACCGCGATAACCGGCACCGTATTGATGTCGATATTCAGTCCTGACAGACCCATGTAGGCGTAGGTGAGGGTGGTGGCAAACAGCATCGCCAGCAGCATCATCAGCCCGGCGTGCCAGGAGGTATAGAACAGGGTGACAAAGGCGAAAATCAGCAGGAATACCAGCGGCAGCACGATCAGATTGGTCTGGTAGGCAGACTCGTTCATGGCCGCAGCCACGCCCAAGGTGCCGCCCGCCAGTTTGATGGTCAGGCCCTCCACCTCATCGCCGTGCTCGTCTATCCACTGCTTGGCCATGTGAATGGCGCGGCGAATGGTCTCGCCTTGGCGATCCTTGTAGTAGAACACCAGATTCGCCACCTGATCGTCGGTGTTATTAAACTCATCCAGCGCGCCGGGAATGGGACTGGAGGCCATGTAGGTGAACATCAGGCCGCCCACATAGCGCTCGTCGTGGGGAATCTGATACCAGCGCGGGTCGTTGTTGTGCATCAGGCGGTTCACCTGCTGGATCAAATCCGGCAACCCCTTGGCGCCGCCCACGCCGGGATCGGTGAGCATGTGGGCCTGAAAGGCCGCCAGGGCTTTCAACACCTCGGGGCGTTTCAAGCCGCCTTTTTCGTCGGTTTCCGCCACCACGTACAGTTCTTCCGAACCAGGGAAGCGCTCGTTCACCACGCGGGAGGAAATGTTGTAATCGTGGTCGGGATACAGAATTGGCGAGCCGGGTTCGGAGTCGCCGATCTGCACATTGGAGGCGGCGGCCATGCCCAATACCACGGCGGCGGCGGCAATCAATAGCAAGGTGCGGGCGCTGCCGGGGCGGCTGACAATGCGCGAGCTACTGGCGCCAATATGGCGGAGAATGGTTTCCTTCAGGCGTGGTTCGCGCGGGGTGGGCAGAATCGACAGCAGCAGCGGTACGCCGATCAGCACGCTGAACACCACGGTGATCGCCCACATAGAGGCGTAGATGCCGAGATGGGTGTTGAGGGGAATAGAGCCGACCGCAATCAGCAGCAGGCCGATGGCGTCAGACACCACGCCCAGCGAGCCGGGGCGGAACAGACTGTCGAAAGTGGCCTTGGCGGCAGCGGGGCCGTTGCCGGAGCTGGCTGCCTCGGCGTAGTAACGCTCCACCAGCTGCACGCCGTGGCTCATGGCCCGCGCCGCAATCAGAAAGGGAATAACCAGCCCCAGCGGGTCGAGGTTGTAGCCCAGCAGGCTGATAATCCCCAGCCCCCACACAGTGGAAATCAGTACGCCGCCCAGTGGAATCAGTACGCCGTAGGCCTTGCGGAAGTGGAAGATCAGCAGCGCCAGCATGGTCAGTACCGTGAAGGCGAAAATTTGCAGAATCTGATCCATATAGGTGTAGGCCCAGCCCACCAGTACCGGCTGGCCGGTGGCGTACAGGGTAATGCCGTCGGCTGTCACCTCGTCGCGCAGGTCGCGCAGCTGGATAAAGGTTTTTTCGTAGTCGAGCTGGCCTTCAATCAGCTGGGCCTTGACCAGTGCCATCTTTAAATCGGGAGCCACCAAAGGGCCAAATACACGCGGATTGGCGCTCACATCGGCCTTCATGCCCGCCAGTGCCTCGGCGTCGTAAGGGCCTTTGGTGGCGTCGAAGTAGGGCTGGGAGTTGATGCTGCCGACTTCCGTCAGCCAGATTTTGCGCGAGTTGCGATGCGTGACGCTGGACACCAGATTGTGGTTGACGCCGGGCAGGTTATCGACGGCCTGGGTAACGCGGTCGATCAGCGCCAGCCGTTCGTTGGTAAAGATGTCCCCCTCGTCGAACTCAATGCCCACCACCAATACGTTGGCGCCGCCAAAGTCATCCTTGATGCTGTTGTGCAGCTGAATATACGGGTGCTGCTGGGGAAGCAGGTCGGCGAAATCGGTGTAGATTTTCAGTCCCGGAATGCGCAGGGCGAAAAATAACGTGAGCAGGGCAATCAGCGTCAGCACCTTGCGGGGGTTGTTGAAAATCCACAGTTCCAGAAGGTGCAGGGCGTGCGTAAAACGGTGCAGTCCAGCCATGATAGTGTTCCTTGATTACTTATTATTGGTATCGGGAGTTGCGCTGTCGTTCAGGGCGATGCGCAACAGCAAACCACGCCCGCCAGCGGCAATCAGCGTGTCGCCCTGAGTGGTCGCTGCACGCAGATAAAGCGGAATGCTGGGGGTGTTCAGGGAAGACCAGCGGGTATTGCTCAGTGCCAGCACGGTGGCGTTGTCGCCCAGTGCCAGCAGGCCGCGGGGGCTGTCGATAAAATTGAAAATGGGGGCCTGGGTGTCGGTGTGCTGTCGCTGCCAGGACTCGCCGCCATCGGCGGTGTGGTAAATAAAGCCGTTCAGCCCGCCGACCCAGCCTTCGCTGGCAGAGGTGAAGTGGCTGGCGTGGGGATAGAACTCATCGGGAAGATAGCCCGACACCGCCCAACTCTCTCCGCCATTGCGGCTGGTGATGACCATGCCGTACTCGGCGGTAGCTACCGCGTTCTGCGCGTCGAGAAACTGCAGGTTGGTGATAATGGCGTCTTCATCCAGACTCGATTCCTGCCAGGACGCTCCCTGGTCGCCAGAGTGCTGGAGCGTGCTGAAACTGCCCGCCACCCACCAGCCGTTGTCGGCGCAGGCAACCGTCATCATCTGCTCGCCGCTGGGCAATTCATGGGACTGCCAGGTCTGGCCGTCGCCGTGCCACAGGTGGTTGTCAAAGCTCAGTGCAATGAAGCTGTTGTCGGGGCAACTGGCGAGGTCGATAAAGCTCTCGCTGGTGTTCAGTGCCTGCCGCTGCCAGCTGTTGCCGCCGTCGCGGCTGGAGAGCAGCGTGCCGTTGTTGCCCGCCAGCAGGGTCAGCTCGCCGTTGTCGGCCATTGCCTGATAGAAGTCCGTGCGTTGCAGAGGTTGGCTGGCCTGCTCATGAACCGCCTCCAGCTCCAGAGGGGCTTCGCAGCCAGTGATCAGCAGGCCTGTCAGTGCCAGCAGTGATGATACGGAATACCGCGGGCGCAGGGCCTGCGTAAAAAAGTGCGTCATGAATGTGTACCGTCATTGTTATTTGAAAGTCTCGGCAGGGCGGTTTGAGCAATGCCTATGCCATAACGGTTTTATTTTTTTAACGCACTGAAATATAAGGAGAATATTGGATTTAAGCCGAGCGTTGCGCGCGGTTGTAAGCGGGAGGGTTTTGGCAATTTTTAACGATATGGTGAAGTTTCCGCAGGGCAGTTGTCGAAATGCTCAACTGTCCTGCCGGAGAAAGGGAGTCAGGCCTCCAGGCCGAGTTTTTTCAGGCGATAGGCGAGGGCCGGGCGGGTCAGCCCCAGCAGCCGGGCGGCCCCGGATACATTGTTGTTAGCCTGCTGCATGGCCTTTTGAATCAGCGTGGCTTCCACGTCGTCGAGGCTGATCTGGCTGTCGAGAATATCGGTAGACCAGTGCCCGGGGCTGCCGTCGGCAGCAGAGGAAATGTTGCCGCCGTCGTCCAGCCGCTGGGCGGGACTGTCCAGGCTTTCGGCGGGCGGTGCAGCGAACAGATAATCCTGGCTGATGGTGTCGTTGTTGTCGGTGAGAATCACGCCGCGCTCAATCACGTTTTCCAGCTCGCGGATATTGCCGGGCCAGGGGTACCGCATACACAGCTCCAGCGCTTTGTCCGACAGGCCCATGGTGCGCTTGTCATACTCGGAGTGAAATTTGTTGAGGAAATGCTCGACCAACAGTGGCAGGTCTTCCAGTCGTTCGCGAAGCGGTGGAATTTTCACCGGGAACACATTCAGTCGGTAAAATAGGTCGGCTCGAAAGCGCCCCTCGTTCACGGCTTCTTCCAGCGATTCATTGGTTGCGGCAATAATGCGGACATCAATTTTCCGGGTTTGTGAGTCGCCCACGCGCTCCAGCTCACCTTCCTGTAATACACGCAGCAGCGTTGCCTGGGCTCGGGCAGTTAACTCCACCACCTCGTCGAGAAAAATCGTGCCGCCGTTAGCGCGTTCAAAGCGTCCGGCGCGTGACTGGTTGGCGCCCGTGTAAGCACCTTTTTCCACGCCGAACAGCTCCGCTTCGATGAGGTCGGGTGGAATGGCGGCGCAGTTTACGGCAATAAAGGGCTTTTCTGCGCGTTCGCTGCGCAAGTGAACACTTCGCGCAATCACTTCTTTACCGACCCCGGTTTCACCCAGCAGTAACACCGATACCCGGCCCTGAGCGGCCTTGTCGATCATCTTGCAGACTTTGTTGTAAGACGGACTTTGGCCGATGCCATAGTACTGGCCTTCCTGCTTTTCAAGGCTACTTCGCAGGGAATTGACTTGCGCCTGAAGGTTGTAGAGCTCTTCGACGATGGGGTCGGCTTTGAAGTAGCGGGAAAAATCCTCGGCGTCGTCCCATTGCTCGGCGGGTTTACCGACAATCACGCAGCGCTCATCGCCGCAGCCGCGACAACTGACCTCCCGAAAAATCACCTCGCGGCCCATGAACGACGAGGTATAGGCGCAGGCATAACCGAGCAGTGCCCAGCAGGCGGGCTCGCTCATCTGCCCCAGTTCGGTCTGGCAGATTTCTACCTCGAAAGAATCAATCCACTCGACTTCGCCATAGAAATTGCCGTTTTCCTGGTCGATTTCAATTTCCAACGGTACGGCTTTAACCATGCCTTTCAGGCTGTGCAGCTGTGGGCCGGCCAAGAAAATATCCAGTTCGCTGCAGTGGGGGCGAAGCTTGCGGGCCAGCTCGGAATCTCTCAGTCCGGATTGATAACCGAGCCGGAGGAAAAAGCCTTTTGCACGCTCGACTCCCATGGTGTTTACCAGTTCTCGGCGAAAGGCGGCGAGTGCACTGAGGTCCATCAGCAGCATGCGTTGCTCACTTAACCATATTTTGCCTTCCGCGCTTTGGAAACGAATCTGTTCCGTGAGATCTCGGAAATCTTCAATACGAAGCTGAGGTTTGTAACTAATGGCCATGCCGTAAACCCCGTTATTTTAATTTTATGGGGAGCTGTCAGTAATGATTTTTAGCGACAGCAAGCTTGCGCGCCATCTAACACTGATTGCGATGAAAAATTCAACCATATGATGAAATTTTATTCCCTCGGGCAGTGGTCAATGGAAGTGAGCAAATGCTCATTCGCTCCAAAAAAATTAATCATTTGATAAAAAAATCGACGATTAGAGCTGAACTATTTATCGGCCTGAATTTTTCCTTATTTCAATTAAATTAATAAAAAACAATGCGTTATTGAGATTTGTTGCGCATGTTTTGCTTGTGGCACAGCCGTTGCTCTAAGACCGTCAGCCGCCAATAAATAAAACGAGGCAGACAATGAATTCAGGCAATCAACCCACGTTCGATCAGCTCACACGATATATCCGGTTGCGCAGTGATCCCGGCGAAAAATTCATTGAATTTGATTTCGCGATTGGCCACCCCGAGTTGTTTGTCGAGTTGGTATTGCCCAAAGACGCCTTCGAGGATTTCTGCCGGTGTAACAACGTCGTGCACATGGATTCCGACACCATCCGCCAGATTGATGAAGACATGATCAAGTGGCGCTTCGGTGAAAAAGGCAAGCGTTATTAAGCCTCAACAAACCAAGCCCTAAGCAGGCTGAACACCATAAAACCAATAACGGGATTTAGCATGAGTATTGAAATTAAAACCCACTCGATGGAACCGATCCGTCAAACCTACGCGCACATCGCCCGGCGTTTTGGCGACAAACCGGCTACCCGCTATCAGGAAGCCAGTTATGACCTCGAAGCAAAGACCAACTTCCACTACCGCCCGCTGTGGGATGCTGAGCACACTCTCAACGATCCTGAGCGTACCGCGATTCGCATGGACGACTGGTACGCCGTGTCTGATCCGCGGCAGTTCTACTACGGCGCTTATGTAGGCAATCGCGCCAAAATGCAGGAAGCGGCAGAAAGCAGCTTTGCCTTCTGCGACAAGCGCAATCTGCTGGGCCGCCTGCCGGATGCGACCCAACAGCAACTGCTGCGTTTGCTGGTGCCTCTGCGCCACGTTGAGCTGGGCGCGAATATGAATAACAGCATGGTAGCCGGTGATGCTACCGCCACCACTGTAGCGCAGCTGCACATGTATCAGGCGATGGACCGGCTGGGGATTGGCCAGTACTTGTCGCGCATTGCGCTGCTGATTGACGGCAGCACCGGCGCCGGTCTGGATGAATCCAAAACCTTCTGGATGGATGACGCGCTGTGGCAGCCCTTGCGCAAGCTGGTGGAAGACACGCTGGTGGTTCACGACTGGTTTGAGCTGACGCTGGTGCAGAACGTGCTGATCGACGGCCTGCTCTACCCGCTGGTGTACGACAAGATGGATCAGTGGCTGTGCGAGCAGGGCGCGGAAGATGTGTCGATGCTCACCGAGTTTATGCGCGACTGGTACAAGGATTCGCTGCGCTGGACTAACGCTATGGTCAAGGCGGTTGCTGGCGAAAGCGATGCCAACCGCGAGCAGCTGCAAGCCTGGATCAATCAGTGGGAACCGCAAATCTACCAGGCCCTCACCCCTCTTGCCGAAGCCACTTCCGGTCTTGAGGCACTGGACGAAACCCGCGCCCAGCTTGCGGCGCGCCTCAGTAAATTCGGTCTCAACAGCCAGGGAGTTTCCGCATGAGCCAGCTCGTATTTATTGCCTTTCAGGACAACGACAACGCCCGTTATCTGGTGGATGCCGTGGTTGAGGACAACCCCCACGCCGAGGTGCAGTACCAGCCCGCAATGATCCGTATTCAGGCGGAAAAACGACTGGTGATTAACCGCGAGACGATGGAAGAAAAACTTGGCCGCGACTGGGATGTGCAGGAAATGCTGGTGGATGTCATCAGTATCGGCGGCAACGTGGACGAAGACGACGACCACTTTATTTTGCAGTGGAATTGATCGGGAGAAGAATAATGAGCATCAAGCAGAAGAAACTGAATCTTAAAGACAAATACCAGTACCTGACGCGGGACATGGCCTGGGAGCCGTCCTACCAGAAGAAAGAAGAGATTTTCCCCGACGAACAGTTTGAAGGGATCAAAATTACCGACTGGTCGCAGTGGGAAGACCCATTCCGCCTGACGATGGATGCCTACTGGAAATACCAGGCGGAAAAAGAGAAAAAGCTGTACGCCATTTTTGACGCCTTTGCCCAGAACAACGGCCACCAGAATATTTCCGATGCCCGTTATGTAAACGCGCTGAAACTGTTCCTTAGCGGGGTATCGCCCCTTGAACACGCCGCTTTTCAGGGTTATGCAAAAGTGGGTCGTCAGTTCAGCGGCGCCGGTGCCCGTGTTGCCTGTCAGATGCAGGCCATCGACGAGCTGCGCCACTCACAGACTCAGCAGCACGCCATGAGTCACTACAACAAGCACTTTAACGGCCTGCACGACGGCGCGCACATGCACGACCGCGTGTGGTTCTTGTCGGTGCCCAAGTCTTTCTTTGACGATGCCCGTTCCGCAGGTCCCTTCGAGTTCCTGACGGCGATTTCTTTCTCCTTCGAATATGTGCTGACCAACCTGCTGTTTGTGCCCTTTATGTCGGGTGCGGCCTACAACGGCGACATGGCAACCGTTACCTTCGGCTTCTCTGCCCAGTCGGATGAGGCGCGTCACATGACGCTGGGACTGGAAGTTATCAAGTTCATTCTTGAGCAACACGAAGACAACGTGCCGATTATTCAGCAGTGGATCGACAAGTGGTTCTGGCGCGGATTCCGCCTGCTGAGTCTGGTCGGCATGATGATGGACTACATGCTGCCGAACAAAGTGATGTCCTGGGCGGAGGCCTGGGAGGTGTACTACGAGCAAAATGGTGGCGCCCTGTTCAAAGACCTTGAGCGCTACGGCATTCGTCCGCCCAAGTATCAGGATGTTGCCAACGACGCCAAGCACCACGTCAGCCACCAGACTTGGTCGACTTTCTACCAGTACAGTCATGCCACCAACTTTCATACCTGGATGCCCGACGAAGAAGAAATGGCTTGGCTGTCAGAGAAGTATCCCGACACCTTCGACAAGCACTACCGTCCGCGTTTCGAGTATCTGAGAAACGAGCACGCCGAGGGGCGCCGTTTCTACAACAACACCTTGCCGCAACTGTGTCAGGTCTGCCAGATCCCCGTCATCTTTACCGAGAAAGACGACCCCACCACCTTCAGCTATCGCCAGTGGCAATACGAGGGCGAGCGCTACCACTTCTGCTCGGAAGGTTGCTGCGACATTTTCAAAAACGAGCCGGAGAAATACGTGCAGGCCTGGCTGCCGGTACACCAGATTTATCAGGGCAATTGCGGTGGTGCCGACGTTGGCACGGTGGTCTCGGAGTACTACCACATCAAACCGGGTACCGACAATTTGGAGTATGTCGATTCGCCTGATCACCGCCGCTGGCTGGAGATTCAGGGCAAATCGCCCGCCGCCAAACGCAGCGGAGACAAACAGGACGCGGCCTGATCCGCACGCCGCCCGGCGAGCTGACCGGGCGGCTCCACGATCCACAATAACAAGGTGAAACCGATGACTGTTAAAGCCTTATACGACTACAAGTTTGAACCCAAGGATAAGGTCGAAAATTTCCACGGTATGCAGCTGCTGTATGTGTACTGGCCCAACCATCTGCTGTTCTGCGCGCCCTTTGCTTTTCTGGTGGCGCCGGACATGAGCTTTGGCGAGTTTGTCGAAACCGTACTCAAGCCCGCCGTTGCGGCGCACCCCGATTCGGCAAAGGCGGATTTTCTGGCCGCTGACTGGCTGCTGAATGACGAAGCCTTTGTGCCGGATGCGACCGCGAGTCTGAAAGACAGCGGTATTGATCATAAAAGTATGCTGACGGTGCGCACCCAGGGACTGAACGGCATCGACGGTTCGGCTTCCTGAGGACACTGCTATGACTCATACCGTAACCATAGAGCCGATTGGCGAACAGATTGAAGTGGAAGAGGGCCAGACCATACTGCAGGCGGCCCTTCGCCAGGGTGTGTGGCTGCCCTTTGCCTGTGGCCACGGCACCTGCGCTACCTGCAAGGTACAAGTGTTGGAAGGCGATGTTGACGCAGGCGAGGCCTCGCCTTTCGCGCTGATGGATGTTGAACGCGACGAAGGCAAGGTGCTGGTCTGCTGTGCCACGGTGGAAAGCGACGTGGTAATCGAGGCCGACATTGACGTTGACCCCGATTTTGAAGGCCACCCGGTCGAAGATTACGTGGCGACCGTGACGAACATTGTCGAGCTGTCGCCCACCATCAAGGGTATTCATCTCAAGCTGGACCGGCCAATGACGTTTCAGGCCGGTCAGTACATCAATATCGAACTGCCGGGCGTCGAGGGGCCTCGTGCCTTCTCGCTGGCGAATCCTCCGGGGCGCGCCGACGAGGTTGAACTGCATGTGCGGCTGGTTGAGGGCGGTGCGGCCACCGGCTACATCCACCGGCAGCTGCAGGTGGGCGAGGAGCTGAAACTGTCCGGCCCCTACGGCCAGTTCTTTGTCCGCAACTCGCAGGACGGCGACCTGATTTTCATTGCCGGTGGCTCGGGGCTGTCGAGCCCCCAGTCGATGATTCTCGATCTGCTGGAGCAGGGCGACAGCCGTCATATCACCCTGTTCCAGGGCGCGCGTAATCTCGCCGAACTCTACAACCGCGAGCTGTTTGAAACCCTGGCGCGCGACCACGACAACTTCACCTATGTGCCCGCTCTTAGCGATGTGGCTGACGGCGACGATTGGGATGGGCAGCGAGGCTTTGTTCACGAGGCCGCCAAGGCGCATTTCGATGGCCGCTTTGCCGGTCATAAAGCTTACCTCTGTGGCCCGCCGCCCATGATTGATGCCGCGATTACCGCGCTGATGCAGGGGCGGTTGTTCGAGCGCGACATTTTCATGGAGCGCTTCCTGACCGCCGCTGATGGCGCGGGTGAAGCCCAGCGTTCAGCCCTGTTCAAGAAGATATAGCGGGAGCCGTCATGGGCAGAGTATTTCGCGTTTTAGAACAGTGCAGCGGCCAGAGCTTTGACTGCGAGGCGGCGCAGAGCGTGCTCAAGGCAATGGAGCAAAACGGTATGCGCTGCGTGCCGGTAGGTTGTCGGGGCGGTGGCTGTGGCTTCTGCAAGGTCAAGGTGCTGGAGGGCCAGTTCGAGTGCGGAAAAATGAGTCGGGTTCACGCTCCTCCCGAGGCTGTGGAGCAGGGCGAAGTGCTGGCCTGCCGCGTCTACCCGCTGACTGATCTGATTATTGAGTGCCGTCCCCAAGCGGCGGCGTCCTTTGAGAAACACACAACAATAAAAGCGTTGAGGTAACTGATATGAAAAAAGGTGTAATGCGCCCAGGGCACGTTCAAATTCGCGTTCTCGATATCGATGCGGCAGTCAAACACTATACGGAGCTGTTGGGGCTGATCGAGACCGACCGCGACGAACAGGGCAGGGTGTATCTGAAAGCCTGGACTGAAGTAGACAAGTTTTCGGTAGTCCTGCGTCCGGCTGACGAACCGGGCATGGATTTTATGGGCTTCAAGGTGGTAGACGAAGCCAGCCTGCAGCAACTGGAGCGCGACCTTGAAGCCTATGGTGTCGAACTGGAACAGGTGCCGGCAGGCGACTTGAAAGACTGCGGGCGCCGGGTGCGTTTTGTATCGCCCTCAGGCCACAGCTTTGAGCTGTTCTGTGAGAAGAAATATCTGGGCAAGTGGGGCGTGAGCGAGATCAACCCCGAGGCCTGGCCGCGTGGCTTGAAAGGCATGAAAGCGTTGCGTTTTGACCACTGCCTGCTGTATGGCCCCGAGTTGCAGGCCACCTACGATCTGTTTGTGGACGTACTGGGCTTTTATCTGGCCGAGCAGGTACTGGAACCGGATGGCAACCGCATTGCCCAGTTCCTGACCCTGTCTACCAAGGCGCACGATGTGGCGTTTATCCACCACGAGGAAAAAGGCATGTTCCACCATGCGTCGTTCTTCCTCGAAACCTGGGAAGACATTCTGCGCGCGGCCGACCTGATTACCATGACCGATACCTCAATTGATATCGGCCCCACCCGCCACGGCCTGACCCACGGCAAAACCATTTACTTCTTCGACTCTTCGGGCAACCGCAACGAAGTGTTCTGCGGCGGTGACTACATCTACCCCGATCACAAGCCCACCACCTGGCAGGCGGAGCAACTGGGCAAGGCGATCTTCTATCACGACCGCCAGTTGAACGAGCGATTCCTGACCGTACTCACCTGATCAAGAACCAGCACAGGATTATTCAGTAATGAATGACGTTAAGCATTTCATCAACGGACAGTATGTCGGCTCCGCCAGCGGGCAGCTGTTCGACAATGTGAACCCGGCCAACGGCGAGCTGATCAGCCGGGTTCACGAGGCCGGGCGCGAGGAAGTGGATGCCGCTGTGAAAGCGGCCCGCGCGGCCCTGCACGGCCCCTGGGGGCGAATGACTCTGGATGAACGCACCCGGATTCTGCACAAGGTGGCCGACGGCATTAACGCCCGTTTCGAGGAGTTTCTGGAGGCCGAGTGCCGCGATACCGGCAAACCCCGGTCGATGGCCAGCCATATTGATATTCCCCGTGGCGCAGCCAACTTCAAGGTGTTTGCCGACATGGTGAAGAACGTGCCGACAGAGTCCTTCGAGATGGCGACCCCCGACGGCACCGGCGCGCTCAACTATGCCGTGCGTCGTCCCAAGGGCGTGATCGGTGTGATCAGTCCCTGGAACCTGCCGCTGCTGCTGATGACCTGGAAGGTCGGTCCGGCACTGGCCTGCGGTAATACCGTGGTTGTGAAGCCCTCGGAGGAAACCCCCACCACCACCGCGCTATTGGGTGAGGTGATGAACGAAGCTGGTGTGCCCGCAGGCGTGTACAACGTGGTTCACGGCTTTGGCGGCGATTCGGCGGGCGCGTTTCTAACCGAGCACCCGGATGTGGATGGGTTTACCTTTACCGGCGAAACCACCACCGGCGAAGTCATTATGAAATCGGCTGCCAGAGGCATTCGCGATATTTCGCTGGAGCTGGGTGGTAAAAACGCCGGGCTGGTATTTGCCGACTGCGATATGGACAAGGCCATCGAAGGTACGATGCGCTCCGCCTTTGCCAACTGCGGGCAGGTGTGTCTGGGCACCGAGCGCGTCTATGTTGAGCGCGCCATTTTTGACGAGTTTGTCACCCGGCTGAAAGCGGCGGCGGAGGGGCTGAAAATTGGCCCGCCGGAGGACGCGGCTGCCAACCTCGGCCCGCTGGTCAGCCACAAACACCGCGACAAGGTGATGTCTTACTACCGGAAAGCGGTAGAAGACGGCGCTACGGTCGTTACGGGTGGTGGCGTGCCGGATATGCCCGCCGCGTTGGCGGGAGGCGCCTGGGTGCAGCCGACGATCTGGACAGGCCTGCCGGATGACTCCGCCGTTGTCACCGAAGAAATATTCGGCCCCTGTTGCCACGTTCGTCCCTTCGACACCGAAGAAGAGGCCATCGCCCTGGCGAACAGCCTCCCCTATGGTCTGGCATCGGCAATCTGGACAGAGAACGTCAGCCGCGCCCACCGCGTTGCCGGACAGGTTGAAGCGGGCATCGTCTGGGTGAACAGCTGGTTCCTGCGCGACCTGCGCACACCGTTCGGTGGCAGCAAGCAGTCGGGAATCGGCCGCGAGGGTGGGGTTCACTCGCTGGAGTTCTACACCGAAATGAAAAACGTGTGCATCAAGTTGTGAGGTGCTGATGAGTGCTGCCATAGAAAGCCCTGAACTGGGCCGGGAAATCAGCGCGGCGGGTTATCGCACCAATCTGCATGATGTGGGCGAAGGCTTTCCGGTGATGCTGATTCACGGCTCCGGCCCCGGCGTTACCGCCTGGGCTAACTGGCGACTGGTCATGCCGTCGCTGGCAACATCGCGCCGCGTTATTGCCCCCGACATGCTCGGCTTTGGTTACAGCGAGCGCCCGGCAGATGGCGTCTACAACCGCCAGCGCTGGGTGGACCATGCCATCGGCGTAATGGATGCGCTGGGACTGGAACAGGTGGATCTGATCGGCAATTCCTTTGGTGGTGGACTGGCATTGGCACTGGCTATTGCGCACCCGCAGCGGGTGCGCCGTCTGGTACTGATGGGGTCGGTGGGGGTGAGCTTTCCGCTTACCGCCGGACTGGATGCCGTATGGGGTTATGAACCGTCGCTGGAGGCCATGCGCAAGCTGCTCGACGTGTTTGCCTACGATCGCAGTCTGGTAAATGACGAGCTGGCCGAGCTGCGTTATCAGGCCAGTATTCGCCCCGGCTTTCAGGAGTCTTTTGCGGCGATGTTTCCAGCGCCGCGCCAGCGCTGGGTGGATGCGCTAGGCAGCCCGGAAGAGGCCATTCGCGCACTGCCCCACGACACGCTGATTCTGCACGGGCGAGAGGACGAAGTGATTCCGCTCAGCGCCTCGCTGCGGCTTGCCGAACTGATCGACCGCGCTCAGCTCCATGTGTTCGGGCGCTGCGGACACTGGACTCAGATCGAACACGCCGACCGCTTTGCGCGGCTGGTGAATGATTTTCTTAACGAAGCCGATAACACGGCGACAGGAGGGGCTTGATGGAGCCGTCAAAAATTCAGTTACTCGGTGATGAACTCTACGAGGCGATGCTCGCCCGTGAAGCGGTCTCACCTCTGACCAGCCGTGGTGAAGACATCAGCATTGAAGATGCTTACCACATTTCCCTGCGTATGCTGGAGCGCCGTCAAGCGGCAGGCGCACGGGTCATCGGCAAAAAAATCGGTGTCACCAGCAAGGCGGTGCAAACCATGCTGAACGTACATCAGCCGGATTTTGGTTATCTGACCGACGACATGGTGTTTAACAGCGGTGAAGTGATGCCGATCAGCGAGCGTCTTATTGCGCCGCGTGCTGAGGGCGAAATTGCCTTCATCCTGAAGAAAGACCTGAGCGGGCCGGGCGTGACTAACGCCGATGTACTGGCGGCTACCGAGTGCGTGATGCCTTGCTTCGAGATTGTCGATTCCCGCATCAAGGACTGGAATATTGCCATTCAGGACACCGTGGCCGACAACGCCTCATGCGGCTTGTTTGTGCTGGGCGACGAAGCGGTATCGCCACGCAAGGTTGATCTTGTTACCTGCGGCATGGTGGTGGAAAAGAACGGTGCGCTCATCAGCACCGGCGCTGGCGGTGCCGCGCTGGGCTCGCCGGTGAACTGTGTGGCCTGGCTGGCAAACACGCTGGGCGAATTCGGTATTTCCCTCAAGGCTGGCGAAGTGATTCTGTCGGGTTCGCTGGTGCCTCTGGAGCCGGTGCAGGCGGGCGACAGCCTGCGGGTGGACATTGGTGGTATCGGCAGCGCCTCCGTGCGGTTTGTGTAAGGCCGCTGGCAATCTATCGAGGACGTATTATGAGCAAGAAACTCAAAGCTGCAATCATCGGCTCGGGCAACATCGGCACCGACCTGATGATCAAGATTCTACGCAAGGGCCAGTTCCTGGAAATGGGCGCGATGGTCGGTATCGACCCCGACTCCGACGGCCTGGCCCGCGCCGCCCGCATGGGCGTGGCCACCACCCACGAAGGGGTGGAGGGACTGGTGAACATGCCGGCGTTTGCCGACATCGACATCGTGTTTGATGCCACCTCGGCCAAGGCGCACATGCACAATGAAGTGTTTCTGCGCAGCCGCAAACCGAATCTTAAAATCATCGACCTGACCCCGGCAGCTATCGGCCCCTACTGCGTGCCGGTGGTTAACCTGGAACAACATCTGGGTGAGGGTAACGTCAACATGGTGACGTGTGGCGGCCAGGCCACCATTCCGATGGTGGCCGCGGTATCGCGCATTGCCAAGGTCCACTACGCCGAGATTGTGGCCTCCATCTCCAGCAAGTCGGCCGGGCCGGGCACCCGCGCCAACATCGACGAATTTACCGAAACCACCTCCAAGGCCATTGAAGTGGTGGGCGGCGCCCAAAAAGGCAAGGCCATCATCATTCTCAATCCCGCCGAGCCACCGCTGCTGATGCGCGACACCGTGTACGTGCTCTCCGAGGCCGCCGACAAAGCCGAAGTGGAAGCCTCCGTGGAGGCCATGGTCGCGGCAGTGAACAGCTATGTGCCCGGCTATCGCCTCAAACAAAAAGTCCAGTTTGACGACATTCCCGCCGACCAGCCCATGAACGTGCCCGGCCTTGGCCGCTTCAGCGGCCTGAAAACCTCCATCTTCCTTGAAGTGGAAGGCGCTGCCCACTACCTGCCTGCCTACGCAGGTAACCTCGACATTATGACCTCGGCGGCAATGGGTACCGCTGAGCGCATTGCCGAATCGCTGGTCAACTGAGGAGCACACCATGACATTTACTCGCGGCAAAAAGCTGTATATCTCCGACGTGACCCTGCGCGACGGCAGCCACGCCATTCGCCATCAATACTCCCTGAAAAATGTGCAGGACATCGCCCGCGCCCTCGACCAGGCCAAGGTCGATAGCATCGAAGTGGCCCACGGCGACGGCCTGCAAGGCTCCAGCTTCAACTACGGCTTTGGCGCCCACACCGACCTGGAGTGGATTGAAGCCGTGGCCGAAGTGGTTGAGCACGCCCAGATCGCCACCCTGCTGCTGCCCGGCATCGGCACCGTTCACGACCTCGACGCCGCCTACAACGCCGGTGCCCGCATCGTGCGGGTCGCCACCCACTGCACCGAAGCCGATGTCTCCCGCCAGCACATTGAACACGCCCGCAAACTGGGCATGGACACCGTTGGCTTCCTGATGATGAGCCACATGCAAACCCCGCAGGGCCTGGCGCAGCAGGCCAAGCTGATGGAAGACTACGGCGCGACCTGCCTGTACGTGGTGGACTCTGGCGGCGCCATGAACATGAACGACATCCGCGACCGCTTCCGGGCCCTCAAAGACGTCCTCAAGCCCGACACCCTGACCGGCATTCACGCCCACCACAACCTCGCGCTGGGCGTAGCCAACTCCATTGTTGCGGTAGAAGAAGGCTGCGACCGGGTGGATGCCAGTCTGGCGGGCATGGGTGCGGGTGCCGGTAACGCGCCGCTGGAAGTGTGCATTGCCGCCTTCGACAAAATGGGCTGGGAACACGGCACCGACATCTACGCCCTGATGGATGCGGCCGACGACATTGTGCGTCCCCTGCAGGACCGCCCGGTACGGGTAGACCGCGAAACGCTGGCCCTGGGCTATGCGGGGGTTTACTCCAGTTTCCTGCGTCACTCGGAAGTGGCGGCGAAGAAATATGGTCTGAAGACTGTGGATATTTTGGTTGAGCTTGGCCGCCGCCGGATGGTGGGTGGTCAGGAAGACATGATTGTGGATGTGGCGCTGGATCTCCTCGCCGCGCAAGAGGGTTAATTCAAATGACAAGAACACTGACTAACGAGCAAATGCTGGCGCTTGCAGAGCACATTGAGAATGCCGAGTTGCAGGCCCATGACATCAGCAAAGTGACCAATCAGTATCCAGAGATGAATTTCGAGGATGCCTACGACGTACAGTGGGAAATCCGCCGTCGCAAAGAAGCGCGTGGCAACAAGGTTATCGGCCTGAAAATGGGCCTGACCTCCTGGGCCAAAATGGCGCAGATGGGTGTGGAAACGCCAATTTACGGTTTTCTGGCCGACTACTTCAGCGTGCCCGACGGCGGTGTGGTGAACACCAAAGAACTGATTCACCCGAAAATTGAGGCGGAGATTGCCTTTGTCACCAAGGCGCCGCTGAAAGGGCCGGGTTGTCACATCGGCGACGTGCTGGCGGCCACCGACTTCGTGATTCCCGCTGTGGAAGTGATCGACTCGCGCTACGAGAACTTCAAGTTCGATCTGGTCAGCGTGGTGGCCGATAACGCCTCCTCAACGCGCTTCATTACCGGCGGGCAGATGGCCGATGTGGCAGATGTCGATCTGAAAACCCTCGGTGTGGTCGTTGAGAAAAACGGTGAAATTGTTGAAGTTGGTGCCGGTGCTGCTGTGCTGGGGCACCCTGCATCCAGCGTTGCCATGCTGGCAAACTTATTGGCTGAGCGCGGCGAGCATATTCCCGCGGGCACCTTCATTATGACCGGCGGCATCACCGCGGCGATTGCGGTTGAGGCAGGCGATAATATCTGTGTGCGTTATCAGGGCCTGGGGTCAGTCTCGACACGTTTTGAATAAGGAGGGCGTTTATGCCAATAGCACAGCTTTACATTATTGAAGGTCGCAGCGATGAGCAAAAGGAAACGCTGATCCGCGAAGTGACAGAGGCCATGTCGCGCTCGCTGGACGCGCCGGTGGAGCGCATCCGCGTGATGATTACCGAAATGCCCAAGCAACACTTCGGGATCGCCGGGCAGTCGGCCAAGCAACTGGGGCGCTGAACGGCGCTCCGTCACACTAAAACCAGAAGGGCGAGCGGCGTATGCAGAGAGTGCCGGTGATTTACCTGTCATCCAGCATGGAAGTTCTGCTGAGCAGCAATGGCCGCTCGCCGCTTCATCAGGTCTTTGCACCGCTTGGCGAGGTTGAAGCGTTGCTCTTCGTTTCGCAAAGTGATTTGGGATATACCGTCAAAATCTGCCATGGCGGCGAGGGTGGGCCCTATGCATCGCGGCTTAAAACCAAGTGCGCGGCGGCAGGTATTGATGTGGAGATGGACAGATACATCTCCTCGAGCCTGACCTTGCTGGCCGGTTCTCTGCTTCCAAAAAGGCAGGTGTCGGTTATGGAATTGCGCTTGCCACCGGGGAGATCTGCCGAGGAATACATAAGATTGGGTGAGCATATTGCCCAAGGGGTGGAGGACGGTGTTGCCGTTGTCTGTCTCGACCGTCAGGGCAGTCGCGAAAACCTGACAGGGCATCGGGATGTGCAGTCGGCTTTGCAGCGATTGAAGGGGCTGAAAATGCCGTCAGGGAAGTGCACGTCGTTGCCCGGCGATCTGGTTCGCGATCTCATATACATAGCGGTCGGCATATCCGGTCGTTTGGCGCCCTCGCATCTTTTCGGCAGTGCCCCCGCCGACAGTCAGCGAGCCTTTAACGGCTGCGGCTGGTTTTAGTCATGCGCTGGTTGATTCTGGGAGCGGGGGGGATTGGTGGATACTACGCCGCCCGGCTCGCTGCCGCAGGTGATCAGGTGATGGTAACTGCACGTGGCGAACATCTCGCTGCGATACAGGCGCGCGGACTCAGGCTGAAGTGGGAAGGCGGTGAGCTGCATCAAGGGCTGCTGGCAGTGGATCAGTCCACATTGATTCGGGCATACCGTGCCGAGGATTTCGACGTCATTGTGCTGGCGATCAAGGCGGGCGCCACGGCGGCGGTCATGGCGGCGCTTGACGGCTGGCTGGCAAATGCGGCAGTGCCGGTACTATCGCTGCAAAATGGTGTGGACAATGAGGGGGTTATTGCTGCACAGCTCGGCAATGAACGCACACTGGGCGGCCTTGCAGTGAAAATCGGTGGGCATATTGTCGCCCCTGGTGTGATCAGCGCCGAGGGGGAGGCCAGGGTGGTGATGGGCTGTTGGCCGCACTATACCAATGTGGCAGACCGGCGCATGCCGCTGCTGGGTAGGATGAAGAGCGCCTTTGATGTCGCGGGAATCCCCGCTGATATCAGTGGCGACATTCGCCACGCATTGTGGCGTAAATTGATTATTAACAACGGTGTAAACCCCCTTTCTGCCCTTACAGGGCTGGATACTCGTCAGCTTACTCATCACGCTGAATTTAGCCGTATTGTGCTGGGAATGATGGATGAAGTGGTTATAGCCTCCGCGGCCGACGGCGTTAACCTTACCGCCTGTGACCGCGACGAGATGTTTGAACTTATCAGCCGGTTTAACGCTATCAAAACCTCTATGCTGGTGGACGTTGAAAAACAGCGACCGCTGGAGATAGACGCCATCTGCGGCGCAGTGGTCGAGCGCTGTCGAGTGCTGGGGCAGGAGCCTGTCTACACCGCGACTGTAATGTCTCTGCTTAGGCAGCGTAACGCTGATGTTTCGCTCTAGTTTCTCCGCTGCTTAGGTATTGGAGAAGCTCGTTGTTGCATCCTGGGTAGAGACGTCCACGCTGACACCGTATCGTTTCGGAAGAGCTTTGTTCAGATATAGTGCGCCAAATGTTATATTTTGGGTCATGTGATCTTATTTGGTGCGTCGACAGGGTGTTGTCGCAGCCGGACGACAACCCAATAGGCCCATGATGGCGAGAGCAGGGCGTTCGGAACGTTTTCTTATATCAGTAAATGAGGTAGTTATGCGTTCTCTCTCCATGATGACGGTGTTGTTGTTGGCGATATTTTCAGTGGGCTGTGCGTCGACACCCGATCAGCAAAACCGTCAGTCCAATGCGGTTTCTGAGCTCGATAATGGTGCAAAGTGTAAGGTCAAGATTGTGGCGAATACCCATCGTCGAGTGAAAGTCTGCTGAGCTGGTCCCATCCGCTCAGGCAATAAGGGTGGCTATAGGCCGCCCTTTTTTGTGCCTAGCCGGTGCCGTGGTGCAGGTTTTTTCCGTAGCGCAGCCCGTAGAAAACGATCCTCTTGTGGTGCGCTGCTATATTCCCGTGCACTGCAATGGCACCTGTTAAACCGTCCTGGGCTTTTTGCGCCTTTCCAATAATTGCTTGTGGCTCAATCTCTTAGGTTTATTTTCAGGTGTTGGTACAGGCCTTGCTCTAGCTAGGGCAAGAAGTATCCGGGACGACCCGGAGCGGTCAGTGCCGTTTCTTTGTCTGGACGACCAGGCGACATTTTGAATATTCAACATTATTCAGGAGGTTGCCAAAGTGTCAGACAAATCCTCGCCACACTCTGCCTTTACCCAGCTACCCACCGTCGATATCAGCGGTCTTTTCAGTGATGACCCGTTGTGCCGATTGGCGGTGGCCAATGAGCTGGGCCGCGCGGCACGCGACGTTGGCTTTTTATACATTACCGGCCACGGTGTCAGCCCCGCCCTGCAAATGCGTTTGATCGAGCAGGCTAAGGCCTATTTTGCCCAGCCGCTGGACGACAAAATGCGCTTTTACATCGGCCAGTCGGAGAACCACAGCGGCTACGTACCTGAGGGTGAGGAGCGCTTCGGTGATGGCGTCGCCGATTGCAAAGAAGCCTACGATATCAATTACGACTACCGCGCCGAACTCGGTCGTCGTCCCATGCTGGGGCCCACGCAATGGCCAGATGCGCCGAGCTTTAAGGACGACGTGCAGGCCTATTATCAGGCGGCGCTCCACGTGGCGGATGCCTTGTTCCGCGGTTTTGCGCTGGCGCTGAACCTCGAAGAAGACGCGCTGAGCCGCATGGTGAATCACCCGCCGAGTCAGCTGCGGATGATTCACTACCCCTACAATGAAAATGCGGTTCACGACCGCCCGGGTATCGGGGCACACACCGACTACGAGTGTTTCACCATTCTCATGCCAACGGCTCCCGGTCTGGAGGTGCTGAATGGCGCGGGAGAGTGGATTGACGTGCCGCTGAAAGACAACGCCTTTGTGATCAATATTGGCGATATGCTCGAAGTGCTAAGCAACGGACAGTTCGTAGCTACCTCGCATCGGGTACGCAAGGTAAAGGAAGAGCGTTATTCCTTTCCGCTGTTTTGCGCTTGCGACTATGACGCAGAGATTTCGCCGATTGCATCCCTGCCCAAAGGCCGTGAGGATCGCGACTACGGAAGTCTGAAATGTGGCGACCATCTTTACGCACAAACCATTCAAACCTTTTCCTATTTAAAGCAGCGTCTGGCGAGCGGCGAAATTTGCCTGCCCGAGAATGCGCGCAGCGTGGATAGCTTCGGCTATCACGGACAATAGGGAGCGGAGCATGCATTTAGCTGAACTTCTGCAACATCATCAGTATCGGCCGGACGACGGTGTGCCCGACTGGATGCTGGGCTATTTCAAGCGCCGCAGCATCAGCTTTGCCAATGGCGATACGGATACCCGCACTCACGTCTGCTGGCTGCAAAGCCGCAACTTCACCATCGACCTGCGCCTGCCGGTGGACGCCGAACAAGTCGCCGCCAAAGCCTGGCGAGATTACAGCGCGGCAGAGTTGCGCGCGATGGGCAATTACGAAGGCTGGGTGGCCGACAGCGTGTGGGATGGCGAAACCCTGTCCTGGCAGAACGAAAAGGCCCTGCAGCTCCACGGCCGCTGGCAGGAGCCCGCCTATTTAAAACGGGTGGGCAACTGCATGATGGAGTTTTGCCCCAGCAATGTTTATGTCGAGGATTGGCGGCTACAGCCCAGCCAGCCCGGCCCGCTGATTGGCTTGCGGCTGCTGCAGGAGACGAATCTGAGCACGGGAGAGCAGTATTCCCGCGACGGTGGTCTCATCATCTGTGGCGACTATGCCGCGCTGGTGCTTGCGCGGCCCGAAGCGATTTTCGCCGAGAGCGACAATGCCCTGCGCGCGAAGGCCGAACAGGCCGTGGGTGATGCCGCTGCGCTGGCGCAACTGTTCAATTTCGAAACCTCCGTCGCCAGCGGCTCGCTGGCTCAGGGCTATACCGTTGAACTGAGCACGTGCCCAGAGCGACAAGGGCAGACACTGTTATCGCTGGACGGCTTTTCAATGACGGCCAATGGTCGCGCACTTACCCAGCGCATTGCGCAGCAAGACGGCCGCGACATTGAGCGGCGATTTGTCATCGATACCCTGGAAGTGTCTTGCGCCTTCCCACAATTCACTCAGACAAGCGCACAGGCAAACCAATGGTTTGAGCGCGAGCGCGAAACCCTGTGTCGTTATACCCAACCCTGTTACTGATGCCGAGAGGTCAAATGATGAAGAAGTTTTTTACGCGAATGAAAGACAGTCGAAAGCGAGTGGCCGCCGCCCTGTGCCTGATGGTCTGTGCAATGGGTGTTGGTGCTGTCCACGCCGAGGAGAAAAAATCTTTTACGGTTGCCTGGTCGATTTACTCCGGCTGGATGCCCTGGGCCTATGCCACTGATAAAGGCATTATCAAAAAGTGGGCGGACAAGTACGGCATCGAAATTGAAGTCGTGCAGATGAACGACTACATCGAATCCATCAACCAGTTTACGGCCGGGAAATTTGACGCCTGCGCCATGACCAATATGGACGCCCTGACTATCCCGGCCGCCTTCGGCGTGGAAACCACCGGGCTGATTCTTGGGGACTACTCCAACGGCAACGACGGCCTGGTACTCAAAGATGCCAAGAGCATTGCCGATATCAAAGGCCGCCAGGTGAACCTGGTCGAGCTGTCCGTTTCCCATTACTTCCTTGCCCGCGCGCTGGATATGAATGGCATGTCTGAGCGCGACGTGACGGTGGTGAACACCTCGGATGCCGACGCCGTGTCGTCCTTCATGACCGACGACGTGACGGCGGCTGCCGTGTGGAACCCGCAGCTCGGCATCATCCTCGACAATGCCGAAGACGCGATTGAGGTCTTCACCTCCAAGCAAATCCCCGGCGAAATCATCGACATGATGGCCGCCAATACCGAAACCCTGAAAGCCAATCCGGCCTTTGGGAAGGCGCTGGTCGGCGCCTGGTTTGAAACCCTCGCGCTGATGCAGGGCGATTCTGCCGAGGCTATCGCCGCGCGCAGCTACATGGCCGAACAAGCCGGTACCGATCTGGCAGGCTACGATGCCCAGTTGGACGACACCATGCTGTTCTACAGCCCCGCTGATGCCTACAAATTTGCCAGCAGCGACGAACTGCCCGTGGTGATGGACAAAGTCCGCCAGTTCTCCTTCGACAAAGGCCTGCTCGGTGAAGCCAGCCCCAGCCCCGACGTGGTGGGTATGAGCTTTTCTGATGGCTCGGTGCTGGGCGACAACAGCAACATCAAACTGCACTTCGATGCCAGCTACGTGAAAATGGCGGCTGACGGCAAGCTTTAAGCCCTGCGTCGTCTAATAACACAAGCCTCGGGGGCGTTAAGCTCTCGAGGCTTTTTTATTTGGCTCAGGGAAAGCGGTATTGCGCTAATACGCCGCAGCGAACTACGGGCGGATTGAGGGTGTGTGAGCAGTGAGAAACTGAGGAAGAAGAGTGGTGCCAGAGGCATCTCGCTATCTTTTTCGTAACTGTTTGATAATTTTATATTTATCCCGTTTACTAAATTCCATGTACCCCTAAATAGCAGCCCTTTCTAGCTGTGCCTAAGCTGGGTTTAATCTGTTTTTTGCTCATACAGGTGGCGCTGAAATCCAAAAAAAGTGTCTTTTATCAGTGCTGGTGAGCCTAGCTCTGATGCTGCGTCGCTAATGGTGTTGTAGCGAATTTTTACCAGGCCACTCATATTCTTGATGGAAAGCTGTCCTACGCCATCCTCAATATATTTATCCAACACAAAGTTTATAAAGGCCTGTTGCTCATTGTTGGTAAAGGCCTGACTGATTGCCGGTTTCGCCAGTCTTACCCTGTCGGTGCGAGTTTGTGTTTCAGCGGCATAGGCGACAAAGGCCAATACGTCGTAAACATCACTGTCTTTGGCGTCGATCAGTTCCTTCATGCTATTGAGCTTTTCGGTGTCGTAGCCTTCCTCAGCCAAATCGTCTAGCAGCTTCTCTCTGGTAGTCGGATCACTCCATATTTGACGAAGCTGGTCTTCGTTGCTGAAAAACCGGGGTAGGTCGTCAAACATCCGCTCAACAAATTCCCGCGCGGTGATGGGCTTGCCATCAGGGCTCCAGTACATTGTTGAGGAGATATGGCGTATCTGCCGGGCTTTGCCGTCACTTAACTGGATGGTGATTTTTTCGGGTGTGGTTTCAGACTCGGGGCCTCCGGCAATCGGGCCTGCTGGCTCTTTTACTCCGCCAGAAGGGGGCTCCGGTGTTGGATACGAATCATCGGGCTCTTCGACTATCGGCTCACCATCCCACTCCGGGTCGGCAAAGTTGTAATGCGCTTTAACAAAGTCGTAGATGGTGAAGAAATCTTTGCCGTCGTACATGCGCGTGCCACGGCCGATAATCTGCTTAAACTCGACCATATTGTTGCAGGGGCGCATCAGCACGATGTTGCGCACGTTGCGGGCATCAACCCCCGTTGAGAGCTTGCGCGAAGTCGTCAGCACCGTGGGAATGGTTTTTTCGTTGTCTTGAAAGGTTTTTAGGTCATTTTCGCCAGCCACACCATCATTGGCGGTAATGCGCACACAATAGCCGGGGTTGCTCGTCCAGCCTTTCTCCACGGCGTATTGGTTGATGTAATCCCGCACCATGCCCGCATGTTCCTGTGTGGCACAGAATACGATGGTTTTCTCCCGGGGATTGAAGTGATCCATCCAGTAGCGAACACGCTTTTTCTCGCGCTCGGGAATAGTAATAATGCGGTTAAAGTCGCCCTCTTTATAAACTTTACCCGGCTCCGGGTTACCGGTGATCACCACCCCATCACCGAGGGTATACACGTACTCGTCCATCGTGCCGACAATGGGCAGCACCTTGAACGGGGTTAGAAAACCGTCGTTTATGCCGTCTTTCAACGCGTAACTGTACACCGGCTCGCCAAAGTAGGAATAGGTATCGGCGTTTACCGTGCGCTTTGGGGTCGCCGTTAAACCCAACTGCACCGCCGGGGAGAAGTAATTGAGTATCTCTCGCCAACTGCTTTCATCGTTGGCACCACCCCGGTGGCACTCGTCGATAACGATAAAATCGAAGAAGTCCGACGGGTATTCACCAAAGTATGGGGTTTTATTGCCGCTGTCGTCTTCTGGCCCGCTCATAAAGGTCTGGAAGATGGTAAAGAACACACTAGCGTTCTTGGGCACGGCCCCTTTCTTTTTAATCTCCCCCGGTTCCAGCCGCACGATGGCATCCTCGCCAAAGGGGCCGAAGTCGTTAAAGGCCTGGTTAGCCAATACATTGCGGTCAGCCAGAAACAAAATGCGCGGACGCTTTTTGGCAGCTGCAGGATCGGTTTGGGCCGTCAGGCTCCAGCGGCTATGGAACAACTTCCAGGCGATTTGAAAGGCGATGCAGGTTTTGCCGGTGCCCGTGGCCAGGGTCAGCAGAATACGCTGCTTGCCCTGAGCGATAGCCTCCAAGGCATTGTTGATGGCGTTTTCCTGATAGTAACGAGGCTGCCAATCGCCTTTACATTCGAAGGGGATCTGGGCGAAACGCTGGCGCCAGATGGCAGTAAAATCAGGTTCAGGCAGATCAGCATCGGGCCCCTGGGTAGGATCAAAGGTCAGCTCCCAGAGTTGATCCGGCCCCAGAAACTGTTCGACCAGCTTTTCCTCGCCTGTGAGCATATCCATCTGATAGATGTCGTGGCCATTGGCGGCATAAGCAAATCGGCACTGCAGACGCTGGGCGTAGTCCTTGGCCTGTCGTACGCCTTCGGTATAACTCAGGCTCTCCTTTTTGGCCTCAATCGCCGCCAGCTTGCGGCCTTGGTATTCCAACACATAGTCGCTGCTTAACGCCGATGCACGTTTTCCACCACCAATGATGCGGCCCTGAGTAATACTGACTTCACGACGGATATAGCTGCTTTCCACTTGCCCCCAGCCCGCCTCAACCAGCTTGGGGTCAATAAGCTCCGCGCGTGTATTTGCCTCGTTCCGCATCCGTTCGCATCCTGATTCTGGTATCGCCTGATTATTGCCTGTTTGCCAGCATTGTCATAATCAGGCGAATAATCACATCTTTTTGTTTTGGGTCAGATTCTGCTACCAACAACGTCAAGGCAGCCAGTCCCGTGTCGTTGATCACCGGCTCGTCGCGAGCATTTAGCAAACGGCCATTGCGGTGCAAAAAATCCACAAACAAAAAGGCGCCACTTCGCTTGTTGCCATCGCTGAACGGGTGATTCTTCACAACAAAGTACAGCAGATGGGCCGCTTTGCTTTCAATACTCGGGTAAGCAGGCTCACCAAACACGCTTTGGTCGAGATTGCCCAAAATGGCGGCCAAGCCATCCTCTCGCAGTTGGGCAAACAGCTCGGTGGCTTCGCCCCGCGCCATTAACTGCTCTTTTAGCTGCCTTAAGCTATTCATGGCCTCGGCCGCTGTCGGCAGCTTGCCGCCGGTTTGCCCGCCCGGTTCTTCCAGCAAGCCCTCGTCATACTGCTGGAGCCAGAGAAAAGTCTGGGTATAGCGACTGACAATTTCGACCAGACCGCCGCCAACTTCTGCCGTCAAATTGGGGGACTGGGCGGCTTTTTCGATCAGTGCCAGCGCCTGTTTTAGGGCTTCGGCGTTCTGCTCGAAACGCTGCTGGTTCAGGGTATAACCCTGTAACAGATGTTCTTTTAAGCGCTGGGTCGCCCAGATACGGAACTGGGTACCCGTCTTGGAGTTCACCCGATAACCTACAGAGAGAATGGCATCCAGATTGAAGTATTCAACCTGATAGGTTTTGCCATCGGCGGCAGTTGTTGCACTTTTTGCAACAGCTGAATCCCGCTCAAGCTCCTGATCTTTAAAGATATTTCTCAAGTGCCGCGATATTACTGACTTGTCCCGTCCAAACAGGTCGGCGATTTGCTGCAAGCTCAGCCAGAGCGTTTCAGCATCGCTGTCAAAGCGAACTTCTATGGTTTGCTGGTCGGTTTGGTAAATTTCGATGGGCTTGGTCATGATTCACATCCTTGTGATGACGTTGGATAACAGGGGCCTTACCGCCCCTGCCGGAGTATGCGGTTGGCCGGTTGCCTGTGGCATCAGGCGGCGGCCTCTGAGCTAGAGTTTGTCAGTTCGCCGGAGAAGGCTTTTTGGAGGAGGGATTTTTTAAGTTCGTCGAGAGCCTCTAATTTAGAGGAGTAAAGACCCTCCAAATGTTTTGTGTTTTCAAAAATTCGGTCCAAATTCTCAGCAATGCTCTTCTGCTGCTCTAGAGGCATGAATGGAACATGGATGTTTCTGAGCAATTTCAGCGACACCGTTTTCTGTGCAGTTCCCGTAGCACCACTTTCAGCCTGAGTGAAAACAATTGGAGACATTAGAAGATAGTACAGCCACCTGCTATCTACCGAGTCTAATGGCCGCAGGAGCCCAATATGTCGCTGAAAACAAAACGCCCGATCACTTGGAACAACAACTGGAATGCCAAACGACCCCGTCACGGTATAAAGAACATCTCCAGCTTTTGGAACTCTAGTCTCTTTCAAATTCTCAAAATACTGTTCCGGCACTTTAAAGGTATCCGAGAAATCAATTGTGTTTGTGGACTTGTCGATGTTCGATATTGTAATAAATGGAATTCCCTCTGCAGATTTTGGCGGCGGCGCGTGATCCCCATCTGAAATACATTCCGTTATTTCAGCTAGCGCCACGTCAACCCACCCCTCCCCACGCTGGCTAAACACCTGCTGCAAATAGCTTTCAAACAATTCGCGGGCGTTCTTGAGGTTTTGTTCGGTTAAGGCGCGAGCTTTGTCGATGTCGGTAAAGGCCTGATCGAGGATGGCGACAATGCGTTTTTGTTCATCCAAATCCAAGGGAATTAGAACATCTTCATCGTGCACATGGTTGCGATTTAGTGTTGGAACACCGGCACCACTTGTATATCGGCCTAGATCAAAGCTTTCCAACAGGTAGTAGATGAATCGAGGGTAATTGCCATGGAATTCTTTGATATACAAAGATGTATTTAACGGCCAAAAGTCTTCTTCAACAAAGTAAACCTGACCAATACTCCCAGATCGACCAGTTACCACCCCAGGCCCAGTCACTTTTGCTTCGTCATGGAAATCAATTATTCCACTAGAGCTGACAAGCGGGAAATCTCCACTCTTACGATCATTTTTGGGTAAATCGAACCCCCTTTGTAAAACACAAACGTCTTTGAATTTTTTAGTTACCCAATGGGACATCACACCAGCTCCTGAATCTTAGCCAGTATCGCCTCGCTCTCTTTATCCAGCGCAATAATCTCAGCAATGATGTCCTTCGGCTCGCGAAGCTCAGCCTCGTCCTTGGCATTGGGGTTTTTCACCGACAGATCGCAGGTGGACTGATCCAGCTCCGCCACATTAAGTGACCAAGAGTTATTGGAATCCGCAGAGGTCTTCTGCAGCTCCACAAACTCTTGCAGATCGTTGTCGTTCAGCGGGTTGGTTTTACCCAAGCTACGGCCTGGATCGAGCTGGTAATACCAGACTTTTTGCGTCGGTTCGCCTTTGGTGAAAAACAGCACCACGGTTTTTACACCCGCTCCGAGGAAGGTTTTGGCCGGACAATCCAACACAGTATGCAGGTTATGGTTTTGCAGCAGCTCTTTTCTCAGGGCAACGGTAGCGTTGTCGGTATTGCTTAAAAAGGTGTTCTTGATCACCACCGCCGCCCGGCCACCGGGTTTGAGCATTTTCATAAAGTGCTGCAGAAACAGAAAAGCGGTTTCGCCAGTTTTTATGGGGAAGTTCTGCTGCACCTCTTTGCGCTCTTTGCCGCCAAAAGGCGGGTTGGCCAGAATGATGTCGTGCTGGTTGCTGGGCTGTATGTCCTGCAGGTTTTCCGCCAAGGTGTTCGTATGAATCACATTGGGGGTTTCGATGCCATGCAGGATCATATTCATGATGGCGATGACATAGGCCAGGGATTTTTTCTCCTTGGCGTAGAAGGTGCGCTCCTGCAGGGTTTTCAGGTCTTGGGTGGAGAGCTGCTTTTTCTCCCTGCCGCCTTGGCGCAGGTAGTCATAGGCCTCACACAAAAAGCCCGCTGAGCCCGCCGCGCCGTCGTAGATGGTCTCGCCGATCTTGGGCTGGGTTATGTCGATCATAGCGCGGATTAGGGGCCGTGGCGTGTAGTATTCGCCCCCATTGCGCCCGGCATTGCCCATATTCTTGATTTTGGTTTCGTAGAGGTGGCTAAGTTCGTGCTTTTCCTCCTGGGAGCGAAAGCGCAGTTCGTCGACCTTTTCGAGGGCATCGCGCAGTGAATAGCCGCTCTGAATCTTGTTTTTGATCTCACCGAAGATTTCACCGATTTTGTATTCGATAGTGTCGGGGCTGTCGGCGCGCTGTTTGAAGCCTTTTAGGTAGGGGAACAGCTCGCCATCTACATAATCAATTAAGTCTGCGCCGGTTAGCGCGTTGTCGTGGTCGAAATTGCCGCTGGCGTCCTTCGGCGCTGCCCAGCTGCTCCAGCGATGCGCCGAATCGAGAATGTACTGATAATCCTCACCCATCAGCTCCGCTTCCATGGCGCGCTCCTGCTCGAAATCATCGAGATATTTCAGGAACAACATCCACGAGGTCTGCTCGGTGTAATCCAGCTCGCTAGAACACCCTGCATCTTTGTGTAGGATGTCGTCGATATTCTTAAAGGCTTGTTCAAACATGGGGTTTTGGTGCGTCCGTGTCGATACTGCTCGGCTGTTGGCTTTGGCTGATTTTGCCTTATCTACAATGCGGTGTCTGGTTTTATTCCGGTGCGCGCAGGTAAGCCGGGGTGTCGTACAGGGAGTAGTCGCGAAGTTCCAGCTGCCAATTGGTGGCGATTCAGCATTACCTTCTTTGCCGTTGAAGTAGTATTTGTGGCGCCAGTATTTTGCTCCGTTGGGCATTACATGCAGGCGAAGGCCTTTTTCGTCAGAGAGTTTGTACATCTTGTCTCTGGGTTTGGCTTGCCGTATCGCTCTATCGGTGAGTGCTATTCGGTGCTCCCTACTTGTGGGGGTACCTTAAAACGGGGAGTGGACATGTACCCCCGTTTGTACCCCGTAAATTCTCCGGCTGGAGCTGGACGGGTATGGACAAGCTGGGAGTATTGTTGCGAGAAATTAGCGGATCTGGAAGGGTTTGAGGACGTGCTTGTATTTTTTTGGATTTAGAAATGGTGCCCAGAGGCGGAATCGAACCACCGACACGAGGATTTTCAATCCTCTGCTTAAAAATCAAAGACTTCGGCGCAATTCTTGTCAACTCTCTGAGCAGCAGCGACCAACTGATCACCGCATAAGTGCGCGTACCGCAAGACCATATCCAGCGTTTTCCATCCCCCCCAATTCCTGTAATTCGTAGAGACTGGTTCCGTTCTGAACATGCCAACTGGCCCATGTGTGCCGGAGATCGTGCCAGCGAAAATCCTGTATGCCTGCTCGCTTTTTGGCTTTTGTCCATGCGGCCGTTGAGCAGCGAGAGACAGGATTACCCTGGTAAACAAATACATAGTTGGGATGGGTGCCGGACCACTCAGTAAGGACTGATTGAGCAGCGCGATTGAGAGGCACAGAAAAAGATCGCCGAGATTTGCTATCTGCTGCATTAACCCACGCCAAAGAGCGCCGCATATCTATTTGATCCCACCGCAGGTAGCTGACATTGCTCTGGCGAAGTCCTGTTGCAAGGGTAAAGCGAGCCATTGCAGACAAGTGGGGAGGGAGCTGGTATATCAGATTTCGAGCTTCTAACGGCCTTAACCAGCGTACGCGGTGCTCAGGCTCTGGAAAGAAGCGTATTCGAGGCACCCAGTGTATCCAGTGCCAATCATCACGGGCTGCCCGAAGTATCGATCTGATCAGTGCCAAATGACGGTTCGCAGTTGACGGTGAGGCTTCCTGCTTTTTGATATGGGAAACCTGAAAAAGTAAATCCTCGTCTATGTCAGACAAACGAAGCCCAGAGAAGTAGGGCGCCAGCCACTGAAGCTTCGCAATATCACGGTGGTGATCAGCTTTATGAGAGGTGGTCATCACCCACCGATCGGCAGCCTCATCCCAAGATCGAGACTGCACACGCCTTAAACCATAGTCCCTTAAAACCTGCTCAATATCAGCAGAGCTATTCACACGTGATCATCCATAACGGCAATGACATAAAAATAGAGCCATAAAATCACATTAAAAACAATAGGTTGCGAATGGCTTAACCTGGCGTTGCAGATCCTCGGCGCATAACGTCCGGGGTATGCGCCGCAGGCTGGGGCGACTTGCCCCAGACCCCCGTCAGGCTGCGCCTGAACGCCATATCCCAAAGGCACGTTTGGCCGGTGATTAAAATTTGTCGCCGCTAATGCCCTCCTTCACATGCTCCCGCCTCGACCCAAACAAAGCGGACGCCTTAAAAACTATTTGCTCAAGGTTATACGGAGCGCGATAGGACGCGACCTTGCTCAAATAGTTTTTAAGGCGTTATCCCGCTTTGGGTCGATACGGGAGCATGTGAAAACAGGAGGGCAAACGCTATGAAGACAACAAATTTTAAAAGCATCACCGGCCAAGCCGCCGCGAAGGGTTCCACCCCTCGCCTCCCCGGGGCCTCCCCAAGAGCATGTGGGGGTGCAAGATGATAAAGCAGATCACCGAACAGTTAGAGCTGCCGTTAGAGTGCATTTATCAATTGTCGCTAAAGATCGCCACGACCGTGAAGATGGCCCGAAAATCGGTGCCGAGAATACCTGGGTATATCCAGCTATTGCTGGACTTCGACTCACCTGTAACGAACAAACAAAAATACCTCAAGTGGTGGATAGCTGGACTAATAGGCATAGCAGGAATCCTCTCAGGATTGGCGATAGGATGATCGCACGTGGATCAACGGGCCGCACCAACCCCTTGACGGAGATAGGCCTCAGAACGCCGATGAGGGACTACAGGAAGTACCCGAGTATCCCTGTGATGGCTGCCCCTGCGGTGCAGGCATCACAGGGATGCTCGGGTGTCGTTGTCTACCCTGCCCGGCTTGTCGATGGGCCAAGCGCGTGCGATGTGGGTTTTGTTGGCCTTGCTGAGGTGCAGGCCTGAGGGGCGGTAAGTGACTTTCCAGCCTAGATCACGAATAGCCGCAAGATCGAAACTATCCTGCACATGGTAACGAGCATCGAGGACGTCTACCTGCACATAAAGCTTTTCAGGGTCTTTTTCCGACTGAACATAGGCAGATAGTCTCAGCCGGTTACGCTGCGCCAGCTCGTCAAACATATCGATCGGCGGTGGCTCTGGTGGTGGCTCTGTGGACTGAACCTGCTTTGCAGGTGATGGTTTTTCAAGCTTGGCTGGTGCAGTGCTGACAGTCCTTGCCTTCGGGGCTTGAGTTACCGGCTGGACAGGCTCCGCATCAGTGAAAAAATCGTAGATCGTTGAACCGGCGAAATACAAAACCATCGGCAGCGCCAGCGCCGCAAATCGTAGTTTCTTGTCTGCGAACACAGTGGCACGTTTATCAGCGTAGACACTTTTATTCTCTGTGCCGTCGGTGTGGCTCTTGTAGCAACCGTAATACGTAGGGTCATAGCTGCGAGTGCCGCCGGTGGTCTTTTTAAATTTCTCGGGGTGCGTTGCCTCATAGCATACCCAGCGATATTTTTTATCAAGACCAACAGCCGATAATTTGTTGAATGTGATCACTCGCTGAATTCGACGGCGCCACATGGAATGGCAGTCGCGGCGGTCCTGCCCCATAAGAAGGATATCTAAGCCGTCATGCCGGTGCTCAGTGATGTAGTGATTCCATAAGTCTGAAAGCTTGGCGCGCTCTGAGGGGAACAGATTCTGAATTTCATCGATGATGACCAGAGCATCTTTGCCGGATTCCGCGAGTATGCGTTCTTTCTGTACTTCAATGTCGGGATCATAAATACAGATCAGCATTTTTTTAACGACGGGCAACGGGATGCCTGAAAGATCGGCAAATTTCGCATGGTCGATGCCTTCGATATTGGTCACAACACGACGACCCGCCTTGAGCGCCGGGAGAATGTGAAACACGCAGGCCTCGTAGCTTTTACCCGATCCGGGCAGCCCTTCATGAAATACGATCATTACCAGATACCCAAGGTGAGAATGCGGCGCAGAAAACGGAACAGCAACGCCCCGCCGATAATGCCCAATGCCGTATCAACACCCGACATCGCAAGGAACCATGCGATATCTGAATGGATGTAATCGGCAGGGCTGAAGTTAGCAACGAAGTCAGGCACCGGGATCGTTTCGAGAATCGAAGCAATGCCGTTTAATATGCCCTGCAGAACGATTTTCGGCAGGTCAGTAAAGAAGGCCCACACAGCCGCAAAGGCATCTACGATCCACTGTGATACAGCATCCCAACTCATCCGAATGCAATCCTACCCGCTGTCATCAGCGAGACGAAAATAATGCAGTTAAAGACCAAGTCCCAAGGGATATCAGGTGAGCACCACTGATCTAGCACAACGGTAAAAGGACCTGTAGAGACTTGGTAAACCGGGCAGCTACCACCAAGGCTTAGGTTAAAGTAATTGCCCAGGGCACCGGTCAAATCTGTCGCCATTGCGCGATCGCGAAAGTCTGACAATATGCCCTCATAAGTCAGGTCTTCGGCTTCTGAGCCGTCGTACAGATCACCGGGAAGCTCGCCAATGCCTGAACCGTCAGAGCCGTCTACATCACCATCACAATCAGTGTCGGCACCACAACCAGCATCGCCGCTACCGTCACCACCTGAACCACCGCCACCTGTACCCCCATCACCTGAGCCACCGTCTCCGCCGCCGTCTCCCCCATCACCTGAACCACCGTCTCCGCCGCCGTCACCGGGATCGCTTGGGCCAGTGGGGTGACCATAGGGATCAGACGACCAATTAGGATCATCTGTTGGGCCGTCACCACTGCTACCACTGGGAGCGCAAATGCCGACCCCCTCATAGGTGCCGTATACACTGCCATCGGGACAGCCGCCATCGGGATTATTTTGGTCAGGATGATCCCAATCACGACAGGTGCCAGATTCATCTTTTACATCGCACCATTCCGGGGTGCCCGGATCGTTCGGGGAGTTAGTAACCGCGTCATTTTCATCAAATTGAGCAGGCCAGCCGGTAAACTTACAAATCTGCTTATTACCGGTCGTACCGTTGCCGTCAGCGCCGGAGCTAATCAACAAAGAGCACGTCGCAAGGCAGTTGTTCTGGTCGACATGAGCAGACGGAGAATGCGTAACAATGTCATGACCACCTTCAATCGTATGACCCTCAAGATCACTACAGTCGGGCGGGTCTGCGTAGAACGTAAATATTTGACCTAGATACCCATCATTTTCTTTCGAATACATAGGCATGCCGTGGTAACGCTGGTAAGCCGTTCCGATCCCTCCGCCACATGTTCCGGGTGTCTCCATCATCGTGCCGGGTGCACCAAGATAAACGTCAGCAGAGTTGTATGTCGGAAACGACGCCGACCAGTTGTCATTACCCTTTCGATAACAAACAATCGGATCACTTGCGTAGATATGAGGTGACGCTACGGCAAAGGCGATAAAAAAAATAAGCCTATACATGGCGAAATCCCTGCATGATCCCAAAGCAAGTGAGCATGCCGAGCGTGAAGGAGAAACAGAGAATAATCATAGTGATGCCCTGAACGGTAACCGGGGGCCGAAGCCCCCAGCCAACGTCAGCCCCGGAACCAGCCGATGACCTTGTTGTAACCCCACTTGGCAACGCCGGGGGAGATTTTGATTGCCGCGAGGGCAGTGATAGCAGCAACGACAGTCGTTGCATCGACAGCAGAAGTGACAGCAGTAAAGTCCATGAGAAGTCTCCTATATTGGACTGTTAGGGGTTATCGTGGTCACGGGTAGCGAAGTCGATCACGACCGAATACGCCCACGCCGTAAGCCACGCAATTAGCGGGATAGTGCACCCCGCCATAAACGCCGCCTGAATTTCGGCGGTGTCCGGTGTTGAGAAAATCAGTTCAAGCCACTGGCTCAAGTTGGTTTCGGCCAACTTCTCGATCAGCTCGCTTTCAGTGACGTTCTCAAGCGTTCCGGTGCAGCGCATCTGAGCACCAGACAGAGTGCCGTACTGCTCAAACTGGCCCCCAGTACACGCTGCGTAAAAGTCGGCCATCGTTACGAGGCCTTCGCCTGTTGCGGCGCTTGAGCAACAGGAGCGCGGGCAGGAAGTAGCTTGATCTGAAACGGATTGATCTCCAGATCGCCATACTTACCAACGCGAAAAGACGAATTGTCCAACGTGTAATCGCCGACGAGGTAAGCACCATTGGGGTCAGCAAGAGGAATGCGAATCTCAGCAGGATAAGCGCCGCCAAAATGGGCATATGCGATCTGATGCCAGCGGGTGCCTTTCTCAGTGTTGCGAGAGACGGGCTGATCAAAGCCTTTAACGATAGATATTTTCAGCATGGTATTTTCTCCAGTAATTACGCCGCGATTTGCGACCAGTCATTGACCATCTGTGCATCGATGATCCGTTTGCGAAGCGCGACGACATTACCCGCGCTGATGTCCGCGTCACCGAGTCCGGCAGCACGCAGAATCTTTAAATTTCGATACCATGTTGGGCGCGAACTACATTCGCGGGCTGCCTCCCAGCCTTGCGCCTTGATGATGCACCAGAGGCCCCACGCGGCCCGGCCTTGGCCCTCTGTGGGGGCAGCTTCTAAAATTCGTTTCTTGAGATCGTGTTCTGTGCTCACTTCGGCACCCCCTATCATTCGCTCAAAATATGAGTCCCACTCGGCCTTCAAATCGGCTGGGGTTAAGGCTTTCCAATCATCACAACGGGCGAAAAATTCGCGTTTCAACGACAGCTCAAGACGCAGCAACTGACTGGCGTCTGATAATTCCTGTGGTGTGTAAGATCGCCCGGTGTAGTCGGGCTTTTTCATCATGTGGGCGAGATGCGGGCCTTTGGCGTAAGCCTTGCCGCTACGATGTTTGGAGCTGTGAGACCAATAGACGGTATCGCCCTGCTGCTGGCTAACCCGGTACCGACCGCCCTCACAATTGCGCAAGATCGATAGGGCTTCCCGGACAGCACCCAAGTCCTTGAGCTTCAGATTACCGGTGACGTCAACACGAGTGACTTTCCAAAGATCAATAGCCGGTAATTGACCCGCGCCGAGATAGTCCTGAACAAACTGGGTCATGCGGTTAACGCAACCGACAAGATCAAGGGCGCGGGATGCGCCAGATCCGAAGACAGCGCAACCGTCACCCATGAGGCGAGCGGGACTCCCCTGTATCCAGAGATCACCAGTGCAGCGGATGGATACCTGATGGCTGTCTGAACGGATGGAGTCCCATGCTTGAGACTCATAGCGTATTTCGCCAGAGGTCGGGCAGTAGCGGCAAATACGGTCACCAAGTGCAAGGGCTGCGGCGCGCACTTGTTCGCTGCAATGCTCGAGATTTACACGGACAGTTACCCAGTCAATAAGCATTATTTTGGCGCCAGTGATCTGCGTAATTTTTGAGCGATTTGCGGTGGTGAGTCTCACCCATGAGACAAAGGGGCGGTGTTACAGGGACCGCCCCTGCCAGCTCGGCGAGTTCGGCAAGCTCTGCGAGGTATTCACGACGAAAAATATCAGTGCGAGCGATACAGCCACCGCCTCGGAGACAGGTGAGCGCGTCGCGACGTGATCCGTGGTGTGCAAGCTCGGCTTGATAGGCAATAAAGCGCTCGCGTCCCTGCAAGCGGTGGTAAATATCAACGTGGGCGTGATGCTGTGATCTTTCCCACTGGGACAAAAGCTCATACACCCAGTAGGGGGCATGTTTGCGAGTAGAGCCATCAGGCTCCTTCCAGATCGGGAGCCTCAGCATTTAACGTCATCCATCGAGCAGGCGGCGCACTTGCCGTTATGGTCGAGCCAGTCCCAGTGGAAGCCGCAGGATGCGCATAGCAGTGTTGGGCGTGGCAGCAGATCGAGTACCGGAGGGGATGGCAAAACTACCTGGTCAAATAGCGGGAGCTGTTCAGACATTACATTTTCCCCAGCATCCAGCCCGCGACCACAGCAGCGACGCCAAGGGCAAAAAATACAACATCACCGGCGAATGTCTGCGACTCATACTCGGTGACGAGCTGGAGTGTTTGGATTTGCTCAGGAGTCAGCTCAGGCATGACGAGCACCCCGCCAGCGTAAAAAACGCCCCAGCAAGTCGAGACCACGGAGCACGACCCAGAGAGCAGTCATTGCGGCGGTAACGATATGGGGCAAACCGAGGGCAGTCAGAGACAGGGAGAGCCAGAGGAAAACGGGGCAGGCGATCAGGAAGAAGGCATCACAGGCCAGAATCTTCACTGGAGTAAGTTTTGCTGAGGAACTATCCGTTGTAATCACAGCGCTGACTCATTAAAGTGTTCACAGGTGTGACGAATGTTCACACTTGAAAACACTGATTGTCAACACCTGTGAACAAAAAGGTGAGTTATGAATAGAGAAAAATTTGCTGGATACTCGCTAACGGATTACATCCGTGAGGCCGAGAAGGCATCAGGAGCAAAAAACGACAGTGATCTGGCAAAGAAGCTGAACATCACTCGATCGGCACTAAGTAACTACAAAAGTGGCGCCAGAATCATGGATGATTACTGCGCGATGCAGGTTGCTGGAATTCTTGAAATAGATCCGATGCTGGTTATTGCTAAAGCAAATGAGATGAGAGAAAAGTCAGAGCCAAGAAGGAATTTCTGGAGAGATATCCAGATAAGTTTAACGCTAGGAAGTGGTCATTTAGTGGGAAAAAGAGTGGTGCCCAGAGGCGGAATCGAACCACCGACACGAGGATTTTCAATCCACTGCTCTACCGACTGAGCTATCTGGGCATAGGCGTCGCTGCTGATGAGCGTCGCAAGAGGCGCGTATTAAACCTGTTCCGTTTCGGGGAGTCAAGCCCCTTAAAACAGTGACTTACTCGCTGGGGGGCACGTAGCCTTCGGCCTTTTCGAAATCCTCTCCGGCGAAGAATTTCTCCATTTCGCCCTGCAGAAATTTGCGGGCGCTGGGGTCGACCATGCTGAGTTGTTTCTCATTGATGATCATGGTCTGGTGGGCCTGCCACTCTTCCCAGGCTTTCTTGGAAACGTTCTCGAAGATGTCCTGGCCTTTGGCGCCGGGGTAGGGCGGCTTGTCGAGGCCTTCGAGTTCTTGCTGGTATTTCTTGCAGAAGACGGTGCGGGTCATGGTGATCAGTCCGTAAATAAATCGTTTTGCAGCAGGCTGTCGAGCAGCTTTTTCACCGGGGCGGCGAGCCCCAATGGCTGATGTTGGGCACCCTTATACCAAAGCTGGCGGTCGGCTTCCATGATGCGGGCCGGTTCGCGGCTGAGGCGGATGTGCTGGGGCTGGATGTCGAGGTGGTAGTGGCTGAAGGTATGGCGCAGCTCGCCAAGGGCTTGCGGCGGTGCCTCGAAGCCGATGAGTCGCTCCAGCGTGTCGGTGATATCGCCATCGTCCTCGACTTCCGGAAGGCTCCACAGGCCGCCCCAGATACCGCTGGGGGGACGCTTTTCCAGCAGGATTTCTCCGGCCGGATTTTCAATCAGCAGCATGTGGGTGCGCTTTACCGGCAGGGTTTTGCGCGGCTTTTTGCCGGGGTAGTCGCTCTGACGCTGCATGGCTTTGGCCTTACAGTCGTCGGCCACCGGACAGCGCTCGCAGTCGGGTTTGCTGCGGCGGCAGAGGGTGGCGCCGAGGTCCATGATCGCCTGGGTGTAGTCGGCGGTGCGCTCGCTGGGCGTGTATTGTTCCGCCAGCGCCCACAGTTGCTGTTCGACCTCGCGTTTGCCGGGCCAGCCACCGATGGCGGCGTGGCGGCTGAGTACGCGTTTGACGTTGCCATCGAGAATGGCGGCGCTGCCACCGCAGGCGATGCTGGTAATGGCGGCCGCAGTGGAGCGGCCGATACCGGGCAGGGTTTGTATATCGTCCTGCTGGCGGGGGAACACTCCCTCCCAGTCGCTTATTACGGTTTGGGCGGCGCGGTGCAGATTGCGGGCGCGGGCGTAGTAGCCCAGCCCGGTCCACAGGGCCAGCACCTCGTCGATATGGGCGGCAGCCAGCGACGCCACATCCGGGAAGCGCGCCATAAAGCGCTGGTAGTAGGGAATGACGGTCGCGACCTGGGTTTGCTGGAGCATGATTTCCGACACCCACACCCGGTAGGGGTTGATGTCTTGCTGCCAGGGCAGGTCTTTGCGTCCGTGCTGGTCGAACCAGCGCAACAGGCGCTGGCTGAAGCTGTCGCTCACGATTGCGGGCGCTGCCATTGCCAGCAGTGGCCGAGATTTTCAAAGCCCAGCTCGGTGAGCAGGCTGCTCAGCTCAGGGGCTTTGCTGATGTCGGCAGACATACTGCGTAAGTCATCGGGCAGGTCTTTCATGCACTGAATAAGCAATTGTCGCGCGGTACCGCGCCGGCGGGTGATGTCGCGCACTGTAAGGCGCGCCAGCTCGTAATCGCCGCCGTGGATCGGGGTGAGTGTCAGCGCCGAGATCAGGCTGCCGTTGAAGCGCCCGCCAATCAGTAGCAGGCGGCCCTGTTTGGCGGCGTCAATCAGCGTCTCGGCGTCATTGGGGTAGAGCTTCGCCAGGGAGTCTTGATCCTGCTGCGTAGGCTCGCGGAGGTATTCAGAATATACGGGCATTTATCCGCACTCAGTTGGCTGTCATACAGGGGGGGAATTTTCTATAATGCGCCATTGTACGCAATCTTCTGTAGAGACGTCGATGAATCAGCGCAAGGCGACAATCAGCCGCAACACCCTCGAAACGCAAATTACCGTGAGCATCAATCTGGATGGCACCGGCCAGTCCAGCTTTGAGACCGGCGTGCCGTTTCTGGATCACATGATGGATCAGATCGCCCGCCACGGCTTGATCGATCTGGCCGTCAATGCCAAGGGCGACCTGCACATCGACGATCACCACACCGTGGAAGATATTGGTATCACCCTGGGTCAGGCCTTTGCCGAAGCCGTGGGCGACAAGAAAGGCATTACCCGTTACGGCCACGCCTATGTGCCGCTGGACGAAGCCCTGTCGCGGGTGGTGATCGACTTCTCCGGCCGTCCCGGTCTCGAGTACCACGTGCCCTATACCCGCGCCAGCGTGGGCGGTTTCGACGTGGATCTGTTCTCCGAGTTCTTCCACGGCTTCGTCAACCACGCCAAGGTGACGCTGCACATTGATAATCTGCGTGGCACCAACACTCACCACCAGGCCGAGACGGTATTCAAAGCCTTCGGCCGTGCGCTGCGCATGGCGCTGTCGGTGGATGAGCGCATGGCGGGCATCACCCCGTCGACCAAGGGCTGTCTGTAAGAGCGAGAATCACGCATGAGTAAATCGACTGTTGCCGTCATCGACTATGGCATGGGCAACCTGCACTCTGTTGCCAGCGCTCTGCACAAAGTAGGCGATGGCGTTAAGGTGCAGGTTACCGACTGCCCTGAGACTATTCTGGCCGCTGATCGGGTGATTTTCCCCGGCGTGGGCGCGATTCGCGATTGTATGGCTGAGCTGAAAAATCGCGGCCTCGACGAGCTGGTGCAGGAAGTCGCGGCTTCTAAACCCATGCTGGGTATTTGCGTGGGTATGCAGGCGTTAATGGAGCGCAGCGAAGAAAACGGCGGCGTCGACTGCCTCGACGTGCTGCCCGGTACCGTGAAGTTTTTTGGCAATGATCTGAAAGACGCCAACGGCCAGCGGCTGAAAGTGCCACACATGGGCTGGAATACGGTGAAGCAGACCATCGACCACCCGCTGTGGGACGGCATCGAGGACAACAGCCGTTTCTATTTTGTGCACAGCTACTATATTCACGCCGACGATTACGTGGCCGCGACTGCCGACTACGGCGTAGAGATTCACGCTGCGCTGAGTTGTGAGAACGTCTTCGCCGTACAGTTTCACCCGGAAAAAAGCGGTGATACCGGTTTGCGTCTGCTGAGCAATTTCCTGCGTTGGGATGGCGGCCAGCCCGTGTTCCGGCCCGTCTCCTAAGTATTTCAAGGTTTCTGAATTATGTTGATTATCCCCGCTATCGATCTGAAAGACGGCCAGTGTGTGCGCTTGCGCCAGGGTGAAATGGGCGACGCCACGGTGTACGGCAGCGACCCGGTAGAAATGGCGGCCCGCTGGGTGGAACAGGGTGCGCGTCGCCTGCATCTGGTCGACCTGAACGGTGCCTTCGACGGCAAGCCCGTTAACGGCGAAGCGGTGATGGCGATTGCCAAAGCCTACCCCGATCTGCCCATTCAAATCGGCGGTGGCATCCGCTCGCTGCATACCATCGAACAGTACCTGGCGGCGGGTGTGAACTACGTAATCATCGGCACCAAGGCGGTGAAAGAGCCGGATTTTGTTACCGAAGCCTGTAAAGAATTTCCCGACGCAGTGATTGTGGGACTGGACGCCAAAGACGGGCTGGTGGCCACTGACGGCTGGGCGGAAGTGTCCAATATTCAGGCCACCGAGCTGGCCAAGCGCTTTGAGCAGGATGGCGTGTCTTCCATCGTCTACACCGACATCAGCCGCGACGGCATGATGCAGGGGGTGAATGTCGACGCTACCGTTGCTATGGCTCAGGCCTCCAGCTTGCCGGTCATCGCCTCGGGCGGGGTGACCAATATGGACGACATTCGTGCGCTGCAAAAAGTGGCCGAGGCGGGCATTCTCGGCGCCATCACCGGGCGCGCGATTTACGAAGGCGAGCTGGATTTGGCGGAAGCGCAGCGCTTCTGCGACGGTCAGTAATCGAGGGTAAGGCAGATGGCTCTGGCAAAACGCATTATTCCCTGTCTGGATGTGGACAAAGGCCGCGTGGTGAAAGGCGTGAATTTTGTCGGGATTCGCGACGCCGGTGACCCGGTGGAAGTCGCCAAACGCTATAACGAGCAGGGCGCCGACGAGATTACCTTTCTCGACATTACCGCCACCCACGAAGAGCGCGACACTACCGTGCACACCGTGGAACAGATTGCTGCCGAAGTGTTTATCCCACTTACCGTCGGCGGCGGTATTCGCGAGATCAAAGATATTCGCGCCATGCTCAATGCCGGGGCCGACAAAGTCGCCATCAACTCGGCGGCCATCCACAACCCCGAATTTGTGCGCGAGGCGGCTGAGCGTTTTGGTTCGCAGTGCATTGTGATTGCCATCGACGCCAAGCGCGTGGATGACAACGCCGATGGCAGCCCGCGCTGGGAAATCTTCACCCACGGCGGCCGTAAACCCACGGGCATTAACGCCGTGGAGTGGGCGGTGAAAATGGTGGAGCTCGGCGCCGGTGAAGTGTTGTTGACCAGCATGGACGGCGATGGCACCAAGGCCGGTTACGATCTCGCACTGACCCGCGCCGTCGCCGATGCCGTGCCCGTGCCCGTGATTGCCTCCGGCGGTGTCGGCACCCTCGACCACCTAGTGGAAGGCGTGACCGAAGGCGGCGCCGATGCGGTGCTCGCTGCCAGCATCTTCCACTTTGCCGAGCACACCGTCCCCGAAGCGAAAGCCTATATGGCGGAGCGTGGCGTCGAAGTTCGTCTGTGAGTCCGTGCCGCCATCTCGCGGCGGCACAATATCCTCTTCCTGTTCACCGGCCTCTACGGATTGATGTCTGCATGCCGCTGTGTTTCTAATGGACGAGTCTGATAGCAATTTTTGCGACGATCTTTTCTGTCGCGGTATAGCGAGTGCCAGGCCGTTATAGAACTGGAGGGGTGCATGACTCAGGGATTGGTGGATTATCTGCTGCTGATGGTGTCGAAAGATGCCTCGGACATGTTCTTCAGTACCGGCGCGCCGCCGAATATAAAAATTGAAGGCGTCAGTTACCCGGTAGGCAAGTCGCCACTGGCTCCCAGCCAGGCCAAAGAGCTGGCCTACTCGATTCTCACTGACGACCAGAAAAAAACCTTCGAGCGCACTATGGAGCTCAACTTCGCTCTGAGCTTTGATGACATTGGCCGCTTTCGCTTCAACCTCTATCGGCAGCGCGGTGAAGTATCGATGGTGGTGCGCTATATCAAAAGCATCATCCCCAGTTTGGATGCCCTGTCACTGCCGCCGATTATGAAAAAGCTGATCGGCCTTAATCGTGGTCTGGTGCTGGTCGTGGGCGCGGCGGGTTCTGGTAAGTCCACCACATTGGCGTCGATGATCGACTACCGCAATCGCCGACAGTCAGGCCATATTCTCTGTATTGAGGACCCCATCGAATTCCTGCATTCCCACCAGCAAGCCATTGTCGATCAGCGTGAAGTCGGGCTGGATACTGAAAGTTTCTCGGCGGCGTTGAGCAATGCCATGCGTGAAGCGCCCGACGTGATATTGATCGGCGAAATTCGTGACCGGGAAACCATGCAGCATGCGATCGCCTATGCCGAAACCGGACACTTATGCCTGGCCACGCTGCACGCCAATAACGCCAACCAGGCGTTGAATCGCATCATCAATTTCTTCCCTGATACCGCTCATCGCCAATTGCTCGCCGACTTAGCGTTAAACCTTAAAGGCGTGGTCGCCATGCGATTAGTGCCGGGTGTTGACGCCAAACGCGTTCCCGCCGTTGAAGTGATGCTGCAGTCGCCCTTTATTTCCCAACTGATCGAAGAGGGCGATGTCGATGGCATAAAAAGCGCCATGGAGCAGAGTAAAGATGCGGGCATGATGACCTTCGATGATGCTCTGTTCACGCTGTTTAAAGACGGCAAAATTTCCAAAGACACCGCCATCGACTCCGCGGATTCCAGCAGCAATATGATCGTCAGAATGCGCCTCAGTCACAGCGTGGAGTTTTCCGATTCGGAAATGGAGATTGATCGCGGGGAGTGAGTTGCTCAACGTCCTTTCTCTTGCTGACAGGCTGGGAGTCGTTAAAACACTAGTTTTATCGACAGTCAGCTACTTCCCAAATATCGCCACTGCGTTATTATTTCCGCATATCCGCGCCACCCCGGCGTGACCACCCTCCTGAGGAAACCACCATGCTGCGAGCCTTACTCGCATTCGCCACGCTGTTGCTGGCGGCCTGTGCCAATCAACCGTTGACCCACAATTACCAGGGGGATGTGCAGATGCGCAGCCTGACGGTGGATTTTCAGTCGCTGAATGAGCTGACCGAGTCGGACGACAAGGATCAGCGCCGCATCAACGAAGTGCAGCGAATTTTTCAGGCGGTAAGCCGTGCGCTGGACGAGGAGGCATCGGCAGCGATTGATGCCCAGTTGCGTCAGTTTGAGCGCATTGTGGTCGGCGGTGTAAGGGAAGCGTCGGGAATACCGCTAATGCAGGCGGGGGAGTCGGAGCTGGTTATGGTGTATGGCAAAGACAATGAGCTGACGGCGATTCGCTTTGAGTACCCGGTGGTTGAAGGGCGAGCTTATATGAACCTCTACGGTTATCTGTCCTACCCCTCCAGCGATATCACCCGTGCGGGGATCGGCGTGCTGGAGCAACTGGTGGTCAGGGTGACGCCCAAGCTGGCTTTGCAGGTTGTCGGGGTAAACGAGGCGGATGAGCGCTTCTGGAATACGTCGGTGAGTTATAAGTCGGAAAAAGAATACGTAGTGAGCGAACGCTATCTGCTGGGTGTATCGATGGATGGCGTCAGCGACGGCGATATCTTCCTGCTGCCGCTGGGTCAGGGTGTGGTCAATGCGCTGGAGAAATCACTCATCAGCGCGCCATCCCTGTAAGCTCAGGCCTTGGGCGTTGCTTTGGTGATAGTGCCCTGTGCAACCGCGACGTGGCGCTCACCCTGTTCGCCAATGACGGAGATAATGCACTGGCAAACCGCCTGGGTTTTCCCCGACGAAATAACGGTAGCGGTTGCAATGAGACGGTCGCCAATCGCCGGGCGCAGATAGTTGATTTTGTACTCGGAGGTAACGGAATCGCCGAGCATTGATCCACCCGCGTAGGTCAAGGCGTTGTCGGCAAGGTAACTTAGCACGCCGCCGTGTACGAAGCCGTGTTGCTGCTTGAGCTCATCGCGCACGGTCAGTGACAGTACCGCTTTGCCAGGCTCAAAGGTCGTGAGCTCTGTTCCCAGTAATGCACTGAAGGGCTGGCTGGCTAGAATTTGCTGACCAAAGTCAAAGAGCTCGCTCATTTTACTTTTCTCCTTTCCTTCCTTTCCTCTTTCTAGCCCCTTTGTTAAGGCGGGGCTAGAAACGTGGATCCTTGATTGCGGGAAGAACCAGTTCGCGGACAAATGACGCTTCGGATAGCGTCAGCAATGTTTTGACGAGATTGACAACGTCGTGGACAGGAATCAATTCGCCATTACCGTTATGCGCTGCGGTGTCTCTCGGTACCGATAGGTCATCATCCGTGTTGAGATAGCCGAGTTGCAAAGAGGTAACCGCCAGCTGTTCTTCTCGAAAGTTCTCCCGGAGCGCGTCGGCAATTCCATTTAGAGCAGTTTTGGATGCACCGAAGGCCATTTCGGGGCGACCACTTTGTCGCAAGCCAGATGTCGAACCAGTGAGCAGTATCTGAGGCTTGGCGCTATTGCTGCTCAGGAGCTTGGGAATAAGGCGTTTGAGTAGAAGCAGTATGCTGGTGATGTTCACGTCTACCAATGAGATGGTCTCATCGTCAGTCTGCTGCAAAAATGCGTAGCTATCGCTAAACGCCGTTTTCTCCCAGATGCCGATGTTACAGATCAGTGTATCCAATGTGTCCGGGCTTTCCGCTTCGATATGTTGCACCGCTGTACGGGGACTGCTGAAGTCAGCGCATATCCATTGCTGGTATGCGCCCCGGGGGAGCTTTAGATCGCGAGGCAGTGAACGAGACACGCCAATCATTGTGTTGCCGGGCTCGGCAAGTCCCTCGAAAAGTGCGCGCCCCAAGCCGCGGCTGGCACCAATGATCATTATCTTCATGCTCGTCTTCCTTAACGCACCTGTCTTCGGGCACTAATCTTCCGTCTGTTGTGGCTGCGAGTCTTGCAGCCGGCGCTTGGCCAGTTGCTGGCTGTTGGCCGACATGATGTTCAGCCCCTTTAGCAGGTTCAGGGCTTCGTAGAGCTGGTTGTCGGTTGCGGCGAGTTCGCTGGCGGCACTGTCGATCATACGGTTGTCGCCGTTGCTCTCCTTGCCGTCTTCGTTGCCGAGGTGGCGGGCCAGGTCGGCTTCGGTTACACGATCTTCTTCGCCCAGTGATTCAATGCGGGCGCGATCAACGACGATGTCGGGGATGATTCCCTGTGCCTGAATGGAGCGTCCGCCGGGAGTGTAGTAGCGGGCGGTGGTCAGTTTGATTGCGCTTTCCTCCGACAGCGGTAACACCGTTTGTACGGAGCCTTTGCCGAAGCTTTGCGTGCCGAGGATGATGGCGCGGCGGTGGTCTTGCAGGGCGCCCGCAACAATCTCGGAGGCCGAGGCAGAGCCGCCGTTAATCAGTACGATCAGTGGTGTCGTGTCAGCCGGGCTGCTCTGGCTGGCCATATAGCGGCTGAAGGCATTGGGCAGGCGCCCTTCGGTGTAAACAATCAGACCTTCATCTATGAAGGTGTCCACTACCTGCACCGAGGCTTGCAGCAGGCCGCCCGGGTTGTTGCGCAGGTCGAGTACCAAACCCTGTAAACCGCTGCGGCTGGCCTTGAGCTTTTTCAGCTCTTTGCGCAGATCCTCGCCGGTGCGGCTCTGGAATTGAGAGATGCGCAGGTAGCCGTAGCCGGGTTGCAGCATTTCGCCGCGCACGCTGGCCACCGTAATGATGTCGCGCTTCAGGTTCAGTTCAATCGGCGCTTTCACGCCTTCGCGAAGAATATGCAGACGCACGCTGCTGCCCTTCGGGCCGCGCATCAGGGCCACGGCTTCCTGAAGACTGAGGCCTTTGATGGGTTGTTTGTCGATTTGAATAATCAGATCGCCGGGCTGGATCCCCGCTTTCTGGGCAGGGGTATCGTCGATAGGGGCGACGACCTTGATAAAGCCGTTTTCCATACCGACCTCAATGCCCAGTCCGCCGAACTCGCCGGTAGTGTGGCTTTGCAGGGTGTCGAAGGAGTCCGGGTCGAGGTAGTCGGAGTGGGGATCCAGCCCGCTGAGCATGCCGCGAATAGCATTTTCCATCAGAGTTTCGTCGTCGACTTCTTCCACGTAGGCGCGGCGAATCTGGTTGAACACGTCGGCGAAGTTGCGCAGGGATTGCAGTGGCAGAGCGCCCTGCTGGGTTTCGTCGCTGTTGTTGGTGTCAGCGAAGCCCAGCGGGGCGAGCAGAACAAGTTGAAGGGCGAGTATCTGGCGAAGTCGACGCGGCATTTCAGGTTTCCAATACGGCTTTACACAGGGCAGCGCAGCGCGCGGCCGGTTGAATGGATTCATTGTAGCGGGCTTGGCTGGGGCTTGTCGCCTAGCGGCACCATGAGGCGGGATTAGTTGGGCGGCCTTTGTAGCGGATTTCAAAATACAGACCGTTCTGGCGCAGGCCACCACTGTTGCCGAGGGTGGCAATGGCTTCGCCGCCGCGCACCCAGTCGCCCTCGCTGCGCAGCAAACTTTGGTTGTGGGCATAGAGGCTGAGGTAATCGTTGCCGTGGTCGACAATAATGAGCAGGCCCGCGCCGCGCAGCCAGTCGGCGTACACCACGCGGCCGTTGTGAATGGCGCGCACCGGATCGCCTTCTTTTCCGGCGATTTGGATGCCCTGCCAGCGAATGGCGCTGCCCTGACGAGGGGCGCCGAAGCGGTTGAGGCGTTTGCCTGCTACCGGCCAAGGCATGGCGCCGCGCATCTGTTTAAAGGGGCGGTAGTTGTCGGGAATAGCGATATTGGTGATTTCCCGACCAATCGCTTCCAGTACGCCTTCCAGGTTTTTACGTTCTTTATCGAGAGCGCCGAGATCGAGTTGCTGGCCGCTGAGTTCACGCTCCAGCTTGGCTAGGCTACGTTCGCGCTTTTGCTGCTGAACCTTGAGTTGTTCCTGTTGCTGAGCAAGGCGTTTTTCAGTATCACTCAGGGCTTCGGTTTCCTCGGCGATTTCGGGGATCAGTTCGCTCAGTGCCGTCAGTGTGCTCTGGTATTCGCGGAGCTGCTGACTGCGCGCCTTGTTCACATAGTCGTAGTAGCTGATCAGGCGGCTGAGGGATTGTGGGTCTTCTTGGTTGAGCAGCATTTTCAGCTGGCCTTCGCGACCCTGTACATAGGCGCTGCGAATCTGTTCGGCGATCAGGGCTTTCTGGCGTCCCTGCTTGTTGCGCAGTTCCCCCTGTTGGCGTTCCAGTGTGCCCAAACGTTGCTGGCGCTTGTCGCGTTCTTGCCGGGTGCGGTGCAGTTTGGCAGCCAGTTTGCCGATTTCTGTTTCAACGTCCTGTAGTTCTCGGGCTGCCCGGCTTTTGGCTTTTTGGGTCTGGCCGATATTCTGCTTAAGAACGCCGATCTGCTTGTTCAACGCGTCGAGCTGACGGCGGGTGTCGGCAGAATCTTCCGCCATGGCGGCACAGGCGAGCAGGCCGCCGAGCAGCAGAATCAGGCAATGGCGCATGACGATGCTCGGCGCGATGGTGTCGTCCTCAGGCCGGATTAATCAGGTTGACGCCGGTCATTTCTGAGGGCTGATCAAGGCCAAGCAGGGCCACCATGGTGGGGGCGATATCGGCAAGGCGACCGCCGACCGGTTTCAGGCTGGCATCGGCTTTGCTGCCCACATAGACTAAGGGCACCAGCTCGGTAGTGTGCTGGGTGTGGGGCTGCTCTGCATCGTAGTCGACCATCTGCTCGCAGTTGCCGTGGTCGGCGGTAATCAGACAGTGGCCGCCAACCTCTTTGACCGCGTCGGTAACCTGCTTGAGGCAGTCATCCAGTGCTTCCACCGCCTTGACGGCAGCGTCGAACACGCCGGTGTGGCCGACCATATCGCCGTTGGCGTAATTGCAGATAATGGCGTCATAGTTGCCGCTGCGGATGGCGGCGACCAGTGCCTCGGTGACCTCTGGCGCACTCATTTCCGGCTTGAGGTCGTAGGTGGCGACATCGGGAGAGTTGATCAGGGTGCGATCTTCGCCCTCAAACAGAGCTTCGCGGCCACCGCTGAAGAAAAAGGTCACGTGGGCGTATTTTTCGGTTTCGGCAATGCGTAACTGGGTTTTGCCGTTGTTGGCCAGCAGCTCGCCCAGGCTGTTGTGCAGGGTTTCCGGCGGATAGGCCACGGGTGCGTCGATGCTGTCGGCGTACTCGGTGGTCATGACAAAACCGGCGAGTGCAGGTTGCTTGCGGCGGGTGAAACCATCGAAGTCGCTGTCGACAAAGGCGCGGGTAATTTCCCGGGCGCGGTCGGCGCGGAAGTTCATAAAGATAACCGTGTCACCGTCGTTAATCGCGCCGCTGGGCTGGCCGTCGGCCTGAATAATCGAGGCGGCGACAAATTCGTCGTTCTCGTCGCGCTCGTAGGCGGCGGCCAGTGCCTCGGTGGCACTTTCGTAACGGTGCTCGCCTTCCGCTTCGGTCAGCAGGCGGTAGGCTTTTTCTACGCGGTCCCAGCGGTTATCTCGGTCCATGGCGTAATAGCGACCGACCACTGACGCAGTGCGGCCACAGCCCAGTTCGGCAAATTTGGCGTCGGCTCGTTCCAGCGAGGCTTTTGCGCTGCGGGGCGGTGTGTCGCGGCCGTCGAGGAAGGCGTGGAGATAGATTTTCTTAGCACCCCGTTTGGCAGCCATTTCCATCATGGCGAAAAGGTGGTTCTCATGGCTGTGAACGCCGCCGGGAGACAACAGGCCGAGAATATGCACAGCCTTGTCGGCGGCTACGGCTTTATCGATATTCTCTTTATATACCGCGTTGTCGAAGAAGCTGCCGTCTTCAATCTCTTTGTCGATCCGGGTGATGTTCTGATAAATGATGCGACCGGCGCCCAGGCTCATGTGACCGACTTCTGAGTTACCCATTTGTCCGTCGGGCAGGCCCACGTCGAGACCGGAGCCGGAGATCAGGGTGTGAGGCTGGTTTTTCCACAGGGCATCCCAGGTGGGCGTGTTGGCGTGGTAAATGGCGTTGTCCTCGGGGGCTTCGCGGTAGCCAAAGCCATCGAGAATAATCAGTACCACCGGAGTTTTTGCCTGTGTGTCAGCCATAGTGCGGGAATCCGTTTTCAGTCGTGGAGGCCTTGCATGAAAGGTGTGGGCAGGGCCGCGAACAGTAAATGCCCCATTGTAACTTTTCCTGTGGGAAGCGACCACGCCCGGCGTGGTGAGAATTCCCGACTAGCCGTGTATACTCAGGCCTTTTCGCGCGCCGGAGCTGCCTTTCCGGTGCTGCGGTATCGGTCTGGCGCCCGGTCGTCGGGTCTCATTCAGAGAGAATTCATGGAAAAACTGATCTTGTTTGTTGCAGAACAGTGGATGCTGGTTGGCGGTCTGCTGTCCTGTGTGATGTTGCTGAGCTTCCACGAGTCGCGCCGCGCCGGGAAGCAGCTTACCCCGCATCAAGTAGTGTCGCTGGTGAATCAGGAAAGCCCTGTGCTGCTGGATTTGCGTGATAAGGGCGATTACAACAAAGGCCACATCATCGACTCGGTGAACTTGCCTTATGCCAAGCTCGACGGCGAGATTGAGCGTGTTGCCAGTGATAAATCCAAACCGGTCGTGCTGATCTGCAAGCTTGGTCAGCATTCCAGTGCGGCCGGGAAGAAACTGGCCGCTATGGGTTACAGTCAGGTTTACCGCCTTAAAGGTGGTGTCGGCGAATGGCAGGCAATGCAAATGCCTTTGGTAAAAAGCTGAGTCGGATGCCGCGATGCGTGATGTAACCATTTATACCACCCGCTTCTGCCCCTACTGCGTGCGTGCCAAACAGTTGCTGACGCACAAGCAAGTGGCGTTCAAGGATATTCCCGTCGATGGCCGCAGTGACCTGCGCCAGGATTTGCTGCAGCGCACCGGGCAGCGAACTGTGCCGCAGATATGGGTGGGCGACACCCATGTCGGTGGCTGTGATGAACTGTTTGCGCTGGAGCGCGCAGGCAAGCTGGACGCCATGCTGGCCGACGGCTAATAAAACGATAAACCTTTTCAGGAGTTGAGACTCGACAATGGCTGAACAAGACAACGCCCAAGCCCAACAAACCGCCCCCAAATTTGCTTTGCAGCGTCTGTACGTAAAAGATTCATCTTTTGAGTCGCCGTCCAGCCCAGCCGTTTTTTCCAAGGTCTGGAAGCCGAAAATGCACGTCGACCTGAATACTCGCAGTCAGCCTGCTGCAGATAACGTGTATGAAGTGACGTTGACAGTAACAGTGACCGCCAAGCTGGAAGAAGACGAAACGGCGTTTCTGGTGGAAGTCCAGCAAGCCGGTCTGTTCATTGCCGAAGGCATTGAAGGTGAGGCATTGACGCAACTGCTGGGCATCGCCTGCCCGAATATGCTGTTCCCTTATGTACGCGAAGCGGTTGATGCCCTGGCTGTAAAAGGTGGCTTCCCGGCGCTGGCACTGCAGCCCGTCAACTTTGAAGCGCTCTATCGCCAAGCCAAGCAACAGGCCGAGCAGAAAGCGGCCGAAGCTGGCGACAGTGCCACGACTCACTAGTCGATGACTGCCGGGGTGTGAGCCCCGGCCATTCCCCTCGTGTTTCACATTGCTCTTCACGAGCCGAAGATCGCTCCCAATACCGGCAATATTATTCGGCTGGTGGCAAATAATGGCTGCCATCTGCACCTGATTGAGCCGCTGGGTTTTGATCTGGAAGAGAAGAAGCTGCGCCGTGCAGGGCTGGACTATCGCGACTTGGCGAGAGTGACGCGTCACGCGGATTACGCGGCGTTTCTGCAGTCCGTTGCCGGACGACGAATTTTTGCGCTGACCACCAAGGGCAAACGCAGCTATGCCGATGTGAGCTACCAGCCCGGAGACGTGTTGTTATTTGGTTCGGAAACGGCAGGTTTGCCCGCCGATATCCGCGAGTCGCTGGGTCCGGATCACTGCCTGAGAGTGCCGATGATGGCAGACGCACGCAGCCTCAATTTATCCAACACCGTGGCACTGGTCAGCTACGAGGCCTGGCGGCAGCAGGGGTTTGAGGGCGCGTTGTAGACGACTTATTCGTCGTCTTCGTCGCCACCCATATTCAGCTCTTTGATTTTGCGGGTGAGGGTGTTGCGGCCCCAGCCCAGCAGGTTGGCTGCATCGCGGCGGCGGCCGTGAGTGTGTTTCAGCGCGACCTCAATCATCACTTTCTCAAACTCGGGCACCGCGCGATCCAGCAGCTTGTCGCGGCCCAGCAGTAATTCCTGATCGGCCCAGCGACGCAGATTCTCCTGCCAGTTTGAGGCCGGGGTGCCGGTCTCTCCGCTTTCACTGCGCTGCAGCAGCTCGGGCGGGAGGTCGTCGATATGGACTTCCCGGCCCGAGGCCATCACCGTCAGCCAGCGGCAGGTATTTTCCAGTTGGCGGACGTTGCCCGGCCAGTCCAGTTGGCTGAGGTATTCCTCGGTATCTGGCAGCAGGCGTTTGGGTTCAACGTTCAATTCGCTGCCCGCCTTGGTGAAAAAGTGCTGCATCAGTTTGGGAATGTCTTCGCGACGTTCTGCCAGTTTCGGCAGGTGAATGCGAATCACGTTGAGGCGGTGAAAAAGGTCTTCCCGAAAGCTGTTGTTCTGCACCAGTTTTTCAAGGTTCTGGTGGGTGGCGGCGATGATGCGCACATCCACTTTCACCGGTGTGTGACCGCCAACGCGGTAGAACTCACTGTCGGCCAGCACCCGCAACAGGCGGGTCTGGGTTTCGGCGGGCATATCGCCGATCTCGTCCAGAAACAGTGTGCCGCCGTTGGCCTGTTCAAAGCGTCCACGACGTTGAGCGGTGGCGCCGGTAAAGGCGCCTTTCTCGTGGCCGAACAGTTCCGATTCCATCAGGTCTTTGGGAATGGCGGCCATGTTCAGCGCAATAAAAGGTTTGTTCGCGCGGGGGCTGTGGCGGTGCAGGGCCTGTGCGACGAGTTCTTTGCCAGTACCGGATTCACCGTTAATCAACACCGTGATGTTGGACTGCGAGAGCCGACCGATGGCGCGAAACACTTCCTGCATGGCCGGGGCTTCACCAATAATTTCGGTGCTTTCCAGCGGTTGTTCTTCCGGCAGGGTCGCTTTGTTTTTCTCGGCGTGCTGCAGGGCGCGCTGGGTGGTGGCGACGACTTCATCCACGTCGAAGGGTTTGGGCAGATACTCAAACGCGCCGCCCTGATAGGAGGCGACCGCGCTATCGAGGTCGGAGTGAGCGGTAGTGATAATGACTGGCAGGCCGGGGTGAATGTCGCCAATACGTGACAGCAGCTTCAAGCCGTCCATGCCGGGCATGCGGATATCGCTGATCACCGCATCGGGGGCGCCGGTTTCCAGGTGGGCGAGCAGTGCATCGCCGGTCTCGAAACTACGAGTGTCGATACCCGCCTGGGTAAGGGCTTTCTCCAATACCCAGCGGATGGACTTGTCATCGTCGGCAACCCATACGGTGCTGTTCTGTGTCATTGCTCATGCTCCACGGGAATAAACAGCGAGAACTCCGTTCGACCGGGTTCGCTGCGGCACTCTATAAGGCCTTGGTGGTGGTTGAGGATGGACTGGGAGATGGAAAGCCCGAGTCCTGAGCCGTCGGCGCGGCCACTGATCATAGGCAGGAAGATGGATTGCGCGATATCGGGAGGGATGCCCGGCCCATTGTCGATAATGTCCACACGGCAGACGAGGCGGTGGCGGTGCGATCCGATGGTGAACTGTCGCAGCGTACGCGTGCGCAGGGTAATGCTGGGCGTTTCGTGTTCCGGTGGTGACTGGTTCAGCGCCTGCAGGGCATTGCGCATGATATTGAGCACGGCCTGGATAAGCTGTTCCCGGTCACCGGTGATGTCGGGGATGCTGGGGTCGTAATCGCGAATAATGCGCACATTGCCGCTGCTTTCGACCTCAATCAACTGCCGCACGCGCTCCAGTACCTCGTGGATGTTGGTGGGCTTTTGATCGGGTACCTTGTTGGGGCCGAGCATATTGTCCACCAGATTGCGCAGGCGGTCGGCCTCTTCAATGATGATGTTGGTGTAGTCGTGCAGGCGCGGGTCATCCAGTTCTCTGGCCAGTAGCTGCGCCGCACCGCGGAGACCGCCGAGTGGGTTTTTGATCTCGTGGGCGATGCCGCGCAGCAGAGCCTTACTGCTTTGCTGTGAGGTCAGCAGACCTTCTTCCCGGCTGATGCGCAGCAGCCGATCCAACGGCTGCAGTTCGATGATCAGTGATGTGCGGCGGGTATCAACAATCGGCGTTACCGCGTAATCGACCGTGATTTCCTCGCCGGAGCGCAATGTGAGTACGGTCTCGCGCTTGGTGTAGGCCTCGCGGTTATTGATGGCATCCAACAGTTTCACGACGGTGTCTTCTTCCTCGTGAAACAGCGTGGTGATGGCTTCTCCGTGGATACGCTGATCAGACACCGCAAGCAGAGACTCCGCCGCCGGATTGATATAGCTGACGGTCAGATTGGGCTCGACCAGCAAGATTGCTGTCTTCAGGTTGTCGAGTATGTGGTGGTGCAGATTGTTTGGGGGCATAGCGTCGCGGCTGTCTTCGTTATGGGGCATAAGAAAGCAATATCCAGGCCAGCGCCCTAAATCGGGGTCACAATCCAGCACATGGCATGGCAGGCTGCGGAAGGCCTTGCCCTGCGCTGGGTCGGGCGATTATTCGCCGCCCGTAATTGGGTCGCGATGAGTGTTGTAGAAAAACAGTATGCACCAAGATAGTGCTTGGCGCGTGAAGGGAAGCGCGTTTATTTGGTGTTTTTTCGCCGAGGTTAATTATTCGGCCAGCGACTGATGACCGTGACCTGGTCGCGACTGACGATACGGCCATTGTGATCCACTAATTCTGCGCTGATTTGGTGCTCGCCGCGGTGTAGGAAGGGGATGCTGGTGGAGGTGGTTGCGCCCTCACTCAACACCTTGCCGTCAACGCGAATGCGGATGCGCTGCCCGTCTTTGAGCGGCTGGGCAAGGCGCACGGCGACAGGCGTGGGAGTGCGGCCATTGGGCAGAACCTGGCCATTGCCGGGCTGCTGAATGTTCAGTGTGTTAGGTGCGGGGCCGAGTACTTTTGGGAATGAGTGTGGCTGGGTGCTGGGTGACACCGCAGGAGTGGTGTTAGTGGGGGCTAGCTCCACAGGGGTAGAGCCCGGCTTTGGCGCGTCGCTGAATACCGCTTGTCCCTGGTCGTCAGTGCTGCGGTAGATCTCACCATAAACTGCTGTAGCCAGCAGTGACAGGAATAAAAATAGCAGCGTAGGAGCGTGGCGCATGGTCATCTGTCCCGGTATTTCCGTTCAGTGTGCGATGCCAAAGCGCCGCTGGCAAGTCTTTGCCGCAGGCATAAAAAAAGCCCGCCGAAGCGGGCTTTCTGCGATCAGGCCCAAGCCTTATACGCTGTAGTACATGTCGAACTCAACAGGGTGAGTGGTCATGTTCAGGCGCTCGATCTCTTGTGATTTCAGCTCGATGTAAGCGTCGATCATGTCGTCGTCGAAGACGCCGCCAGCGGTCAGGAAGGCGCGGTCTGCATCCAGAGCTTGCAGCGCTTGCTCCAGGCTAGAGGCAACAGTTGGGATTTCCGCGGCTTCTTCTGCAGGCAGATCGTACAGATCTTTGTCAGCAGCATCGCCGGGGTGGATCTTGTTCTGGATGCCGTCCAGGCCAGCCATCAGCAGGGCTGCGAAAGCCAGGTAGGGGTTCGCAGAGGGATCCGGGAAGCGAACTTCGATACGGCGCGCTTTCGGGTTGCTGATGAACGGAATACGGATAGAGGCAGAGCGGTTACGGGCAGAGTAGGCCAGCATAACGGGCGCTTCGAAGCCGGGAACCAGACGCTTATACGAGTTAGTAGAAGCATTGGTGAAGGCGTTGATAGCGCGAGCGTGCTTGATAACGCCGCCGATGTAGTACAGCGCAGTTTCAGACAGGCCGCCGTAAGTGTCGCCGGTGAACAGGTTCTGGCCGTCTTTGCTCAGAGACATGTGTACGTGCATGCCGCTACCGTTGTCGCCGACAACAGGCTTGGGCATGAAGGTGGCAGTTTTGCCGTAGGCGTGGGCCACGTTGTGTACACAGTACTTCAGTACCTGTACTTCGTCAGCTTTCTTAACGGCAGAGTTCGGGCCGACACCGATTTCACACTGACCGGCGGTGCCGACTTCGTGGTGGTGTACTTCAACTTCCAGACCCATGTCGGTCATGGCGTTACACATGGCGGCACGCAGGTCGTGCAGGCTGTCGACCGGCGGTACGGGGAAGTAGCCGCCTTTAACGCCGGGACGGTGACCCGTGTTGCCTTCTTCGAAGCTGTTGCCGGAAACCCAGGCCGCTTCGTCAGAAGAGATGGCGTAGCTTGCGCCTTCCATAGCCACTTTCCACTTCACGTCGTCAAACACGAAGAATTCGGGCTCGGGGCCAAACAGGGCGCTGTCGGCGATGCCGGCAGAGCGCATGTAATCTTCAGCGCGCTGAGCAATGGAGCGAGGATCGCGGTTGTAACCCTGCATGGTTGAAGGCTCAACGATGCCGCAGCGGACGATGATGGTAGGCTCGTCGGTGAACGGGTCCAGAACGGAAGCTTCGTCGTCTGGCATGAGAATCATGTCTGACTCGTTAATGCCTTTCCAGCCCGCAATAGATGAACCATCGAACATTTTTCCGTCTTCAAAGAAGCCGGCGTCGATTTCGCCTACAGGCATAGTGACGTGTTGCTCTTTACCTTTAGTGTCGGTGAAGCGCAGGTCGGCCCACTTCACGTCATTATCGGCGATTAACTTCAGAGTCTTCTCTGACATTACTGACATCCTCCAACAGAGTCTTCTTAGTCGATTCGGCAAGGGGCCGAAGCTTTGCGATTATAAGTTCATTGCATTGTGCCGCATAGCGACAGCGGCTGTGAACTGCTGTAAAGCTGCATTTTCGAGCAGAGGAAATCTCTACAGTTCATGTTCGTACTCGTGGCAGCAATATGTGTGCCATATTTTTGTGCCGAAATTTTATGCAAAAGCGGTGAGAAACCGTCGGTTTGCGAGATAAGTGTGCGCGCGCACCTAAATTGTGCACCAATGTTGGGCTGGTGTGTTCTAATTTGGTGCGCACCGCCTGTGGGCACCGCGCTGCGGTTGTCGGCAGAGGCTGAAGCCTCGCCCCGGAGTGGCTATAATGCGCAGCTTTTCCGCCGCGGTGCCGTCATGAAGTTTATCGTCAAGCTCTTCCCTGAAATCATCATCAAGAGCAAGCCTGTCCGCAAGAAATTCATCAAGCAGCTTCGTGATAATTTGCGCAAGCTGCTGCTGCCGATTGATCCCGAGCTGCAGATCGGTCGTGAGTGGGACCGGATTACTCTGGAAACCGGCAGCGATGACGAAGCGGTGTTGGCGTCGCTGCTGGAGGTGATGGTCAATACACCGGGAATTGCCCACATTATCGAAGTCGCCGAGTATCCGCTGGTGGACATGCACGATATTTACGAGAAGACCCGCGACGCAGTAGGCAACAGTCTGGAAGGTAAGACCTTCGCCGTGCGCTGCAAGCGGACCGGTGAGCACGATTTCAATTCCGGCGATGTTGAGCGCTATGTGGGTGGTGGCCTGAATCAGCATGTTCCCTCGGGCGGCGTGAAGTTAAAGAATCCCGACGAAGTCGTGCGCCTGGAAATTCGCAAAGACCGCTTGTATGTCGTCAAGCAGCGTCACGAAGGGCTGGGAGGGTTTCCGATTGGCGCGGTAGATTCGGTAGTGAGCCTGATCTCCGGTGGCTTCGATTCCACAGTGTCCAGCTACATGGTGATGAAGCGTGGCATGCGCACTCACTTCTGTTTCTTCAACCTCGGTGGGCGCGAACATGAAATCGGCGTGAAAGAAGTGTCGCTGTATCTGTGGCAGAAGTTCGGCGCTTCGCACCGGGTGAAATTCATCACTGTTCCCTTTGAAGACGTAGTCGCCGAGATTCTTAAGAACGTCGAAAATTCTCAGATGGGCGTGATCCTCAAGCGCATGATGATGAGGGCTGCGTCGAAGGTCGCGGCTGAGCTGGGGTCGCCTGCGCTTGTTACCGGTGAGGCGGTGGCTCAGGTGAGCAGTCAGACATTGGCCAATCTGTCGATTATCGACAAGGCTACCGACACCCTGGTACTGAGGCCACTGATTACGGCTGACAAGCTGGATATCATCAACACGGCTGCAAAAATCGGTACCGAAGCTTTTGCGGCGAATATGCCTGAGTATTGCGGGGTGATTTCTGTGCGGCCCACGATCAAGGCCCGTCCTGAGCGCATTGCCGAGCAGGAAGCCCGGATGGATATGGGGGTGCTTGAGAGGGCGATTGCCAACGCCAAGTACGTCAATATCGATGCGCTGGCCGACGAAGAGGCGGTGAGTCACGACGTGGAAGTGTTGCCGATTCCCCTTGCCGAGGCGGTGATTCTGGATGTGCGTCATCCCGATGAAGTGGAGCGTCAGCCGCTGAAACTTGATCGCAATACGGTGCAATGTCTGCCGTTTTACGAGTTGCATCGCCGGGTTGAGGAGTTGGATCCGAAGCGGGTATATCAGCTCTATTGCGATAAGGGCGTGATGAGTCGTTTGCACGCTGCCCACCTGATGGATCAGGGGTTTACCAACGTGAAGGTGTACCGTCCGTCATGAGTCAGATTGATATGGAGCGCTACCAGCGCGTCCAGCCATTGTTTGATGTTTTGGTCGAGCCCCGTTGGGGGGACCAGGACAGCCTCGGACATATTAATCACGTTAATTACTTCAGCTATTTGGAAGAGGCCCGCGTACGCTGGCTGGAGGCTGACGGACTTTGGGGCGATCAGCCGTTTCTGTTGGTGCTGGCCGCGATCGGTCTCAACTTTCGACGCGAGTGGCACCACGGTCGCCCGCTGCGCGCCCGGGCGTGGTTGTTAAAGCTGGGTAACAGCAGCTTTCAGCTTCGTCAGGCCTTGTTTACCGACGATGGCAGCGAGCTTGTGGCGGAAGGCGACGCGACCCTGGTACATGTGGACGCGCAGCACCGTGCGACGCCAATTGAGGGCCGCATCCGCGATATTCTGCAGGCGTCGCTGCTGGATGTCGGCGCTTGACGTCAGTGCTTAGTCGGCGCGGCTAAGGTTGAAGTTGTAGAGTTTGAAACGCTGATTCTGAAGGGTCAGCGTTGCGGTCATGACAGCCGCCCCCTGCTCGAAATAGATTTTACCGCTGTAGCTCAGTCGGGGGGATTCGGCGAAGAGTGACAGGGCGCCGCTCAGTCTGGAAAAGTGCAATTCATCCATGCGGTCGAAGGCCCCCAGCGAGCGGTATTGTTCTGCCAGTGCCGCCAGTTGTTCGTCGCTCACATGGCTGAGTGTTGCCTGGCTCAGCTCTTCTTTCAGGGCATCTGTCTCCCAGCTGGAGATGCGTTGCAAGGCGTTGCTCAGATAGCGTCGGGCGTTGTCTTCGTAGTGCTCTTTCACTTCGCCGCTGTAGTAATAGAGGCTGCCAAACAGGACCAGACCAGCCACAATAAATACCCGTAATGCCGTGTTTTTCACGCGTGCTCCTCGAAAGCGCTGCTCAGCGCATTACCCAGCCCATCAGGCCCAGGCTATGCAAAAAGATAGCGATGATTCCAAGCGGCGCAATATAACGCAAGGCGAATCGCCATACGGCGAATATTCGCGGGTGGCTGATGCCGGTTTCATCCTGCACTCGGTCGCGTTGCATGATCCAGCCGGCGAAGATGGCAATCAGCAGCCCGCCCAATGGCAGCATGATGTTGGTGGTGAGCTTGTCGAGGATATTGAAAATGGTTCCTGAGTGGATTGACGCGATGCCGCCAAGCCAGGCGATACCCGCCAGGCTGAAGGTGGATATCGGGCGTTTGATGCCGTGTTTTTCCAGCCAGGCAACGCCGGGTTCGATCAGGGAGATCGAGGAACTGAGGGCGGCGATACTGACCAGCGCAAAAAACAGGCTGCCAAAGAACATGCCGCCGCTCATATTGGAGAAGGCGATAGGCAGCGTGACAAACATCAGGCCGGGTCCCTGGCCGGGGACGAGATCGTTGGCGAATACCAGTGGAAACATTGCCATGCCGGCGAGCAGAGCAATAATGGTGTCGAGGGCGGCGATGGTCAGCACGGTGGTGCCGATGGAGGAGTGGCCGGGGAAGTAGGCGCCGTAGGCCATGATGGCGCCCATGCCGAGGCTGAGTGTGAAAAAGGCATGACCCATCGCGACAAGCACGGCTTCGCTGGTCAAACGACTGAAGTCGGTGTCGAACATGAAGTGCAGGCCAGCAGAGAAATCGCCGTTAATGGCACTGTAGCCGACCAGTAGCAGCAGAAAGCCAAACAGTAATGGCATCAGAATATCGACTGCCTTGCCGATGCCGCCGGTGACCCCTGCGGCCACAACGCTTGCCGTCACCAGACTGAACACGCTATGCCACAGCAGCTGACGATCGCTGCTTGCCAGCAGTGAGCTGAAATTGCTCTCGATTGCCGTGGCGTCGAGGTGGCTGTAGGCGCCGGTCACGCTCTGCGAAACGTACTCCAGTGCCCAGCCGGCGACCACGCTGTAGAACATCATGATCATCAGTCCGGCGATCATGCCCACGGCCCCCAGCAGCCCCCATTGGCGCGGTGCATTACTCTCGCGGGCAAGCTTCGTCATGGCGTCGGCGGGGTCGGTGCGGCCGGCCCGACCGATCATCACCTCGGCGATCATCACCGGAATGCCGATGGCCAGAATGCAGGCCAGATAAACCAGAACAAAGGCGCCGCCGCCGTATTCGCCGGTAATGTAGGGAAACTTCCAGATATTACCCAGGCCGACTGCGGAACCTGTGGCAGCCAGAATGAATGTCCACCGCGAGCCCCAGGTGACGGAGGTCGATGTTGGCGTAGAGCCTGTGGCCATAATCGTTGCCTTGTTTATTGTGGTTAAAAGACTCGAATTGTAGACATAAAGCCTGCTACTGCCCAAGTTTCTGTGCAGTAGCTGTTCGGGTCGACCGAATATTGACGGCGATACCGTTAAACTGCGCCATGCCCGACACGGGTTCGATGGCATCGGGGCCGTCGGCGGCGAGAATATTGGCGTTGACGCCGCAGGTTTTACGGGCAACGCTCAGCCCGCTCGCGCTTTCGTGGCCCCAGCCGTGGGGCAGCGCGACAGTACCGGGCATCAGATCGTCGCTGACCGCAAGGCAAGCAATCACTGCGCCAATCTCATTGCTGACCTCCACCTCTTCGCCGTCATTTGCGCCGAGTTTTTGGGCGTCGTCAGGGTGGATATACAGGTAGTTTTGTCGGCGTTTGCCTTTGATGTAAGCGGGATCGTTGTGGGTCCAGCTATTGTGGCTGAAGCGCTCGCGTTTGGTGATCAGCTTAAAGCCGTCGCCGGATTGGCGGGCTTGTTCATACCTGTCGGCGAGTCGCTCGTTGGCGAGGTTCACCAGTAGCGCCGGAGCGAGCTGAACCTTGCCGTTGCGGGCCAGAACGCGTTTGCCCAAGTAGCTGTTGCCGTCAATGGCGGGCAGCGCAATGCCATGGGGATGCTTGCGCAGCGCGCCCAGTCCACCCAGTTTGCCGGCGCGGCTGATGAGTCCCAATAGTCGCTCGGGCATCGGCGTGAGTCGCGCCCCGAGTCCCGGTAGCTGCCCCAGTTTCTCGCCGATGTTCATGCTGCCCTGCAGCAGTCGGGAGCCAAACAGCGGCGCGCGGCAGTGCTTGGCTAGCTGGCGAATTATCCAGCTCTCGTCGCGGCAGTCGCCGGGTGGCGGCAGCAGGGCATTGGTATATTGAAACCACGGTTCCGGCATCAGACCGGAGAAGCTGAAGAAGGTGAAGGGAATGTCCGGGCGCTCGCTAAAATGCGTACCGGGCAGGAAGTAGTGCGCGTATTCGGCGGTTTCATTGCGCAGAATATCGACGGCGACCAGCAGTTCGAGGCTGGCGAGCGCTTTGGCGGTTTTGCGGCTGTTGGTGCTGGTGAGCAACGGGTTGCCGGCGATCACGAACAGGCCGCGAATGCGGTCCTGACCCTCTTCGAGAATTTCGTCAGCGAGCAACGGCGTGGGCAGGGTGCCGAGAAAGCTGCGGGTATGACCGATGCGCGAGTGAAATACCTGATCATCGGCGCCGGTGGTGGCCTTGGCGTAGTCGAATATCCCCCTTCCCATCAGGCTGCCGCCGCGTTTGTCCAGATTGCCACTCACGGCATTGATGCACTCCAGCAACCAGAAGGCGACGCTGCCATTGCTGCCCTGATTGATGCCGGTCGAGCCATAGAGGGCGGCGCCCTTCGCGCTGCCGTAACGCTGTACCAGTTTGCGAAGGCTATCCGCGCTGATGCCGGTAACGGCGGCCTGGCGCTCGGCGGTCCACGGTGAGACGAGGGCCTCCAGTTCTTCCAGCCCTTCCATGAATTGGCTTGCGCGCTTGCGATCGACGGCGCCCTGTTCAAACAGTTCGCGCAGGAAGGCGGCCAGAAAAAATACATCGGTATCCGGGCGAATAAAACATTGCTCGCCTAATGCTTTTGCGGTTTCCGTGCGTCGCGGGTTGATATGAATCACGCTGCCACCGCGCGCCTCTATGGCTTTCAGGCGACGGACCGGGTCGGGCAGATTGATGAAACTCATTTTCGACACCGAGGGATTGCTGCCCAGCATGATCAGGCAGTCGAGATGATCGATGTCGGGGAAGGTCAGTGCCATTGGTGAGCCGTACATGTGCTGGCTCACCAGAAACTTGTTATTGCAGTCCAGACTGCCGGTAGTGAAGAGCTTTCGGGTGCCGAGCCCCTGGGCAAAGCCGGTAAAGAAAATTGGCATCAGGGGGCTGAAGCTGATGGGGTTGCCAAAGTACAGGCCGAGGCTGTCGTCTCCGTGATCACCGCGCAGTTGGCGGACTTTTCGCCCGATTTCCTGAAACGCCTGTTGCCAGCTGATGGCGTGCCAGCGCTCCCCGTCGCGCTTCATTGGCGTGGTGATGCGGTCGGGGTTGTCGCGCATGTTCTGGAAGCTCAGTCCCTTGATACAGGCATAGCCTCGCGAGGCGACATGTTCAGTATCGGGCTCAATATGCGTGATGCGTTCGCCGTCGAGGCTGACGCGCAGACCGCACTGATTTTCGCAGATGCGGCAGAAGGTGGTTTTCTGCGTTGTGCTCATGGTGTGTCCCGGTGTTGTTATTGGTTTGGGCCGGATTCTTTATTCAGTATCACATAAAAACATTTCTCAAGAATGGTTTTTTGTTACACACTGTGTGTCAGGCAGCACAACGTGAATATCCATAATCCAATAATAAATGACGGTGTGGCGATGCTGCCCTGCTGTGTTGAACGGCCAGTCCCTCGTCATTTTGCTCAGCAATAGAGGTGATTAGCCGTGACCGACGATATGCGTCCCACCCCAAAACTCAGTAACCCCGAAGAGGTACGTCAGCGGCTGGAGAGCTGGCTGGCGGAGACGGTGTATCCCGGCTCGGCGGTGCGTATCTGTGACTTCGAGATTCCGGAAAACAACGGTATGTCGAATATTACGGTGATGCTGAGCTGTGAAGTTGATGGTGGAGAGCGCCGCGACATGGTGGGGCGCTTGCAGGCTCAGGGTGATGCGCTGGTGTTTCCCGACTACGACTTGCCACTGCAATATGCGGTGATGGATATGCTCGGTGGGGTGCCCGGCATTGCGGCACCTGCGCTGGTTGCACTGGAAGGCACTGGGCAGGTGCTGGGTATGCCGTTTTACATCATGGCAAAAACACCCGGTTTGATTCCTCCGGATATTCCTCCTTACCACATGGATGGCTGGCTCTGTGAGTCTACGCCCGCTGAACGCAAGCAGGTCTGGAACGCCGGAGTGGATATGATGGCTGCGCTGCACAACTTGCCTGTTGATCGACCGCCGCTGAAAGCGTTCATTGATGAACATACGTTTCCCAAGAGTCTGGCCGAGCAGCTTGCGTACTGGCGTCACTACCTGAGCTGGGCGTTGGGTGATCGCCGCAGTCCAGCTTGTGAAACTCTGCTGACCTGGCTGGAGGGACATCAGCCGGCAGAACAGACGCGCCGCCTGTGTTGGGGGGACTCGCGCATGGCGAATGTGATTTTCAGTGAAGATAAAACCCGCGTCGCCGCGTTGTTGGACTGGGAAATGCTCTGTATGGGCGATCCCGTGCAGGACCTTGCCTGGTGGATTTTTATGGACGAAATGTTCAGCCATGGCCTGGGTGTTCCGCCGCTGGAAGGCATTCCGGGACGGGAGCAGAGTGTGCAGCGGTGGCGTGAGAAGACCGGGCTGAGCGCCGATGAACTGCATTATTACCTGGTTTTTGCCGGGATGCGGATCTCGGTGATGTTGGCGCGCATGTCGCTGGCCACCGGCGACGGCAGTATGGTTGAGGGCGGTTTTGCGATCGACTATTCACTGAAGGTACTCGGCGAGGCTGACGAGCAGTGACGCAGCCACAGCCACTCGGCAGGCAGGCACAGAAAACCCAGCAAACGCAGGAAAACATTCTGTCGGCGGTGGTCTCGCTGATCTGTGAGGGGGGATATGCGGCTGCCACCTCGAGCCAGATTGCCGAGCGTGCCGGCGTGAGCTGGGGGGCGGTTCAGCACCAGTTCGGCAGCAAGGAGCGTTTGCTGCTGCAGGTTATTCAGCGCTCATTCGATACGCTGAATGCCAGTCTGGCGGCCCCCTCACTCCGGGAGGGAGGCCTGGATAAACGTATCAGCAGCTTTGTCGACACTCTTTGGCAGCATCACAGCAAAGACATTGGCTGGGCATCGCTGGAAATTCTGCTGGCATTGCGGCGCGAGCCGCGTACCCAGCAGCAGGCCAAGCTGGCCTCGCTGGGAATCAGCGAGAGCTGTACGGCAAGTATGCGTGAGATTTTTGCCGACTGTACGCTGGCCGACGATCAGGTGCTTGATGCGCTGATTTTTGTGCACTCTGCGTTGCAGGGGCTCAGTATTCAAGATGTGTTCGACGTAGAGCCCGATTACCTTGCGCGCCATATCCGGCGGCTAAAACAAGTGCTGTACGCCATGTTGAGTGGCTACTGACCAATAATAAAAATGGGGTGTGCTATGCAGCAATTTGACGATCGCGTTGCGGTTATTACCGGCGCGGCCAGTGGTATAGGTCTGGCTATTGCCCGCCATGCGGCGGAGTTGGGGATGCATCTGGTGCTGGCGGATATTGATGAGCTGGCGTTGGTTGAGGCGGCGAAATCGCTGAATTTAAAAAGCGAGCGACGACTCCTTTGCAGACAGCTTGACGTGAGCAAGGCGGCATCAGTGCAGGCCCTGGCCGACGCGGCGTTTGATAGCTGCGGGCAGGTGGACTTGCTGTTCAATAACGCCGGCGTTGGGGGTGGCGGGAATGTGTGGGAGCTGGATGAGGACTACTGGCAGTGGGTGCTGGGTGCGAATCTTTGGGGGGTTATCCACGGTATTCGTTCCTTTACCAGCCGGATGATGGCTCAAGGCAGCGGCCATATCATCAATACCGCGTCGGTGGCCGGCTTGATGTCTGCGCCGGGCACTGCGCCGTATACCGTGAGCAAACACGCGGTTGTCGCCTTGTCTGAAGTCTTGCTTGGCGATCTGAAAAACGCCGGGTCGGCCTTGGGGGTGAGTGTGCTGTGCCCGTCGTTTGTCGACACCAAGATTTACGCGGCGGCGCGCAACCGGCCACTGCCGGAGACCTTGCGCAATGATCCAGATTACCAGCGTGAGCAGCGCGACATGGAAGCCTTGGCGGCGGCATTCTTTGAAACCGCGCAGTCACCAGCCACGGTGGCCGAGCAGCTTTTCGACGCGATCCGGCAGCGGCAATTTTATGTGCTGACTCACGCGCAGGGGTCGCGGGAGCAGGTTGCACAGCGGATGGATGACATTATGAAAGGTCGCGAGCCGGGTAGCGCCGGTCCTGTGGCGTTTCCCATGGTGTGAGGGGATGAGTATGGAGACAGTCAAGAATAAGGTCGCTGTGGTTACCGGGGCCGGCTCGGGAATTGGTGAAGCTATCGCCCGCGAGGCGGCGGCTCGGGGCATGTCGGTGGTTGTGGCGGATATTGATGAGGCGGCTGCCGAGCGCGTGGCAGGCGAGTTGAGCGCCAGTGGCGCCCAAGCCATTGCTGCGCAGGTCGATGTCAGCAACCTGGTCTCGGTAGAAACGCTCAGACAGACGGCCATTGATGCCTTTTCGGCGGTGCACCTGCTTTGTAATAACGCTGGAGTGTGGGTTGGAGCGCAGATGGCTGACGCGGATATCCGCGATTGGCGCTACCTGATTGACGTCAATCTTTATGGCGCAATCCACGGGGTGAAGGTGTTTTTGCCTGACATGCTGGCCAGTGGCGAGGGGCATATTGTCAACACGGCTTCGATGGGTGGCTTGTTATCCGGGCCACCGGAGGGACTGTACTGCACCACCAAGTTTGCCATTGTCGGTTTGTCGGAATCACTGTTGCTGGAAGTGGCTGATAAGGGAGTGGGTGTGTCGGTGCTGTGTCCGGGGTTGGTGAATACGGCCTTGATTGAAAGTTCTGCCCGACTGCGTCCATCTGCCTTGCAGCACGGGCGCAAACACGATGTGGTCGCTCCGGCGGTAGAGACCGGCATGTCGCCGCAGGAGCTGGGACGACGGGTGATCGATGCCGTGATCGACGGTGACTTCTACATCATTACACACCCAGAATACCGCGACATTCTCGCCATGCGGCACGCGGGGATTCTCGATGCATTGGATAGACAGGCGGAGCGCTACGGTTGATGTCATACATACATGTTGATGTGCGGGAGTTTGGTGGGCCGGAGTGTCTGGAGGTCGTGGAGGACGCGCAGTTGCCGGAGCCGGGGCCGGGGCAGGTTCGCGTCAAGGTACTCACGGCGGGAACCGGCTTTACCGACACTATTATTCGCCAGGGGCAGTATGTGCAGGTCAAGGATAAGCCGCCGTTCACGCTGGGCTATGACTGGTTCGGCCTTGTCGACAAGCTGGGCGAGGGCGTCTCCGCACTTCGGGTCGGGCAGGCTGTGGCTGACCTGTCGGTGATCGGGGGGTATACCCAATACCTGTGTGTGGATGCCGAGCAGCTGGTGCCCGCCCCCGATGGGCTTGAACCTGCGGCGGCGGTGGCGATGTTGCTGTCGTACACGACGGCCTACCAGATGCTGACTCGCTATCGAGAGATTCCTGCAGGAAGTCACTGCCTGGTGCATGCCGCTGGTGGTGCTGTCGGCTCTGCGTTGATGGAGCTGGGGCAGTTGATGGGGCTGAACATGATCGGTACGGCGTCGTCAGGCAAGCATGCATTGCTGCGCCGTTTTGGGGGCATTCCCATCGATTATCGGCATCAGGATTTTGTTGAGGAAGTGGGGCGCCTGACCGGAGGGAAGGGTGTCGATGTGGTATTTGACACCATCGGTGGTAAAAATTGGTCGCGTTCCTATCGCTGCCTCAAGCGCGGCGGCCTGTTAGTGGGATTTGGTGCGCTCCAGCTCACCACCGGTGAGGAGCGTGTGCCAAGCTTGCTTTGGGGTTTTTTCAAACTGCTGCTTGGCTGGAAGCTCATTCCTGATGGCAAATCCTCCTGTTTTTACAATATCCAAAGCCGCCGCGAGGCCAAGCCCGATGAATTTAAGGCCGATGTCGCTGCGTTGTTCGCCTTGCTTGCCGAGGGCAAGCTGTCGCCAGCGATCGACTGTGTGATGCCGTTGCGCGACGCCGCGGAAGCTCACCGTCGTATTGATGCGGCGCAGGTGACCGGCAAGATTGTTCTCGACTGCCAGTCAGCGTAAGCCACCCCCCTGAACCCGGTCTTTTCCCTTGCTGTGATGCTGGCTAGCCTGCGGTAAAAAATCACTGCAAGGGAATACCCATGAAAAACTGGATTACGCTTCTGTTTACCTTGGCGCTGGTGACCGCTTGCGCCAGTCCCGGCGACCCGACGGGGGCGGAAGCCAGCAAGCGCGGTCGTGTAGACAGCAAAAACACCCAGAATATCGCTGACAAAAAGCAGGTTTATATCGGGGATTTTCGCGTGTCATTTATCCTTCGGGACAAGGACGGTACCACGGCGAAAAACTCCATGTTTGATCGCCGGGCCGACAAAGGCGATTACGCGAAGTCCTTTATGAGTGCGCGTCTGACCGGGGTTTCCGAGGACGTGTTCCAGCAGATTACTGACCAGGCCTATGAAGACTTTCGTCAGCGGCTCGCGGCCAGCGGTTATACGGTGCTGAACCGTTCCGGTCTCGAGGCGAGCAAGGCCTGGAATAAGGTGAGTAAGGAAGAGAGCCCCAATCCTCCTTACGCAAAGGCCTTTGACAACAGTACCTCGTCGAAGCTGATGAAAGGGGTGCTGGGCGTAGGTCATGTCGACGCAATCACTTTCGCGCCCAGTTCAATGGAGATGGTTAAAGCCTCCAGTACTATGATGTTCCCCTACCAGTATGGTGTTGCTTCTGAGGAAGTGGGTAAGCCGCTGGTGAGTGCTCACTACACTGTGCACTTTGCCTGGTTCGGTGGTGAGTCCGATGTGACGATGAACTACCTCACCAATGAGCGGGAAATGTCGGCAGAAACGACGATGGGGCAGGGCATTCAGGTCATTCCGGGGGCGGCGGTGGTGTTTACGCTGGATCAGGGCGGCACGTTCAGTAAAAGCGGCTATGTCTCCTTGAAAGATCCGGTGGTGGTCGCCGGTGCCTACGGTGTGAACGAAGACACCACCAGTGGCGCGACGAAAGCGGTGAATGCCTTGAGTTCAACATTGGGCTTCTTCAGTGGCAAGACCACCTCCAGCAAGGAAATTTCGGTGAAAGCGACCCCCGCCTATTACAAGCAGGGCGTATTGCGGGCGCTGTCTGAGGCCAACGGTCGTCTGTTGAAAGAACTGCCCTAAGGGAATTGGCGCCGCAAGGCGGCGCCTTTTTTGGGCTTATGTGGCTGGTGGCTTACAGAAAAAGTCGACGGCGCGATGGATCGCTTCGTGAATGGGGCGCGGCTGCCAGTGCAGTTCGCGCATGGCTTTGTCATGGCTCATCGGGCTCATGATATGCATGAGCCGAAGTGACTGCCGACACAGTTTCAGGTCTTTGCCGGTCAGGCGGCGGGCAATATCTCCCATGGTCGCAATGCCGTACATCAACGGCAAGGGCAGCGCCACCGCCGGTGGCATTTGGCCCGCATAGCGTGCCGCGTGGCGATATAGCTCAGCCATGTCGGCATAGCGCTCTGAAATAATGTATCTCTCCCCGATGCGGCCGTGTTTGCCTGCCTGGACAAGCGCCGAAGCGGCATCTTCTATCGCCACCACTTCTGCTTTGGTACCGGCAATCACGGCTGGCAGTTTACCCTGAGCGGCTTTTCTCACCAGATCGCCGTGGGGTGTGGGTTGCCAATCTTGAGCGCCGTAGGTGTTCGCAACGCAGAGAACAATGGCGTTGAGCTGACCGTTTTTTACGCACTCCAGTACCGCATTTTCGGCTTCAACCCGGCTTTTGATATAACCGCCACCCTGATCCTGCCAGTTACAGGCCAGCTTCTCGTCAGCCAGCCCGCTGTCGACGCGGCCAATGGTGCCTATCGTGCTGGTAAACACAAATCGTTCCAGCGGGTGCTGGCAGAAGACGGCGAGCGCCTGTTTCAGTCGCTGTACATTGGTTTCAAACAGCGGTGCCGGGTCGAGCAGCCAGGCTCGGGTATCGACAATGCAGTAATACACATGTGAGACACCTTGCAGCGCGGTGTGGAGGCTCTCGGGGTGATCGAGGTCAATGTGGGCAACTTCGCAGTCGAGGCCCTGCAGTGCGCGCAGATCTGCGGTGGCTCGCAGGCCTGCCCGCACGGTGTTCCCGGCCTCCAGCAGCTGGCGCACGACGTGCGATCCCAGAAAGCCGTTGGCGCCCACGACCAGATGGGTATTTTCCATAAGCGCAGAATCCCTGTTATGTCATTTTTATGGATCGCAGCCAGTGTAGTTGATGATCACTATTTACGCTGGGAGATCGCCGCAAATGCATGTTCGATTGCCTCAAAGGCAGGTATAATCGCGGGCTTTCTAATATCTGCTCGCCATGAAGAAGGTGACAGATTCAATTCGTCCATCTTCCGAGCGACCCTGTATGTCAGATTCTATTTCCGCGTTGCGCAATATCGCGATCATCGCCCACGTTGACCACGGCAAAACCACACTGGTGGACAAGCTGTTGAGCCAGTCCGGTACGCTTGATCGCCGCAACCAGGATGCCGAGCGCATCATGGACTCCAACGACCAGGAAAAAGAGCGCGGTATCACCATCCTGGCCAAGAATACGGCGATTCGCTGGAACGACTATCGTATTAACATCGTGGATACCCCTGGACACGCCGACTTCGGTGGTGAGGTCGAGCGCGTGATGTCGATGGTGGACTCGGTATTGCTGCTGGTCGACGCGGTAGACGGCCCCATGCCGCAAACCCGCTTTGTGACCCAGAAAGCTTTCGAGCGTGGCCTGAAGCCGATTGTGGTCGTTAACAAGGTTGACCGCCCCGGTTCGCGTCCGGACTGGGTAATCGATCAGGTCTTTGATCTGTTTGACCGCCTCGGTGCCACCGATGAGCAGTTGGACTTCCCCATTGTGTATGCGTCGGCACTGAATGGTGTGGCGGGCATGGAGCCGGATCAACTGGCGGATGACATGACGCCGCTGTTTGAAATGATCGTGGATAAAGTCCCCGTGCCTGAAGTCGATATTGACGGCCCGCTGCAAATGCAGATTTCGGCGCTGGACTACAACAGCTATGTGGGTGTTATCGGTGTGGGCCGTATTACCCGCGGCAGCATGAAGCCCAACGAGCAGGTTGTGGTGGTTGGTGCTGACGGCAAACAGCGCAAAGGGCGCGTGTTGACCATTATGGGTTACCACGGGCTGGAGCGCGTGGAAGTTGAGCGTGCTCAAGCGGGCGATATTGTCTGTATCACCGGTATTGAAGGCCTGAATATTTCCGACACGCTGTGTGCGCCGTCGACCCCTGAAGCGCTGCCGCCACTGAGTGTGGATGAGCCTACTGTCAGCATGACTTTCCAGGTCAACGACTCGCCGTTTGCAGGTAAAGAAGGAAAGTTTGTCACCTCGCGCAATATCAAAGATCGCCTGGATCAGGAGCTGATCCACAATGTGGCACTGCGCGTTGAGCAGGGCGACAGTCCCGACAAATTCAAGGTTTCCGGTCGCGGCGAGCTGCACCTGTCAGTACTGATTGAAACCATGCGCCGCGAAGGCTTTGAGTTGGGTGTTTCCCGCCCCGAAGTGGTACAGAAAGAAATCGACGGTGTTCTGCAAGAGCCGTACGAGCAGGTAGTGATTGATGTGGAAGAGCAGCATCAAGGCGCTGTAATGGAAGAGTTGGGCCTGCGTCGTGCTGAGCTGACCAACATGGAGCCCGATGGCAAAGGTCGCGTGAAGCTGGAATTTATTGCGCCGGCTCGCGGCCTGATTGGTTTCCGTGGCCAGTTCCTGACGCTGACTTCTGGCAGCGGCATTATGACCACCGTCTTCGATCACTACGGTGAGGTGAAGGGCGGTGAAATGGCCGGTCGCCAGAACGGTGTCCTGGTCTCTATGGTCAAAGGCAAGACACTGGCCTACGGCCTGTTTAATCTTCAGGATCGCGGTCGTCTGTTTCTCGGTCATGCCGAAGAGATCTACGAAGGCCAGATTATTGGTCTGCACAGCCGCAGCAACGACCTGGTGGTAAACCCGACCAAGGCCAAGCAGCTGACCAACGTGCGAGCGTCCGGTACCGACGATGCGCTGACGCTGACGCCGCCAGTCCGTCACACACTCGAGCAGGCGCTGGAATTCATCGAGGACGACGAGCTGGTCGAGGTGACACCCAAAAGCATTCGCCTGCGCAAGAAGCTGCTGACCGAAAACGAGCGCAAACGCGCCGCCAAGTAAACGCCAAGGCAGTCGGTGCGGCAGGCGCCGCCCGACTGCGCTACACTGACAGGCAACCTTGTTGTTGTCTGCTCAGGCGTGGTTATGCTGGCTCTATATCCCGATATCAAACCTTATAAAACGCAGCACCTGTCGGTGCAGCCCCCTCATCAGCTTTATATTGAAGAGTCCGGCAACCCGGATGGCATTCCGGTGCTGTTCGTGCACGGTGGGCCGGGCGGGGGTTGCAGTCCCAAGGGGCGCTGTTTTTTCGACCCCGATGTGTATCGCATCATCCTGTTTGATCAGCGCGGCTGTGGTCGCTCAACTCCCCATGCCTGTCTGGACGAGAATCATACCTTGGCGCTGGTCGAGGACATGGAGGTCATCCGCGAGCATTTGGGCGTTCACCAATGGATGCTGTTCGGCGGTTCCTGGGGTTCCACGCTGAGTCTGGTATACGCCCAGCGCTACCCGAAGCGGGTGCTGGCGATGATACTCCGGGGAATTTTTCTCTGCCGCCCGCAGGACCTGCAGTGGTTTTATGCAGAGGGCGGGGCCAGTCGTTTATTCCCCGATTACTGGCAGGAATTTGACGAAGCCGCACACCGCCAAGGCGATGAAAATTGGATGGAAGCCTATCATCGGCAACTGCACGGTGATAATGAGTTGGCCCGCATGTCGGCAGCCAAAGCTTGGTGTCACTGGGAGGCACGTTGTTCGACGCTGCGCCCCAGCCATGATCTGGAGGCCCAGATTATGGATACCCACAGTGCGGTGGCGATGTCGCACATCGAAAATCATTTCTTCCTCAACGACGCTTTCCTGCTGGCGCAGCGGCAACTGGAAAACCTCGACGCCATTGCGGAGATTCCCGGCGTGATCGTCCACGGCCGCTACGATATGATTTGTCCGCTCGATAATGCCCAGTATCTTCACGAGCGCTGGCCGGCTTCAGAGCTGTTGGTCGTACGCGAGGCGGGGCATTCTGCCTTCGAGCCCGGCATTACCGATGCACTCATAAAAGCTACCGAGGAAATTGCCGTACTGCTGGCGAGGCAGTTTAACGGCGAAGGTGCCTGAGTATTTAGCAAACCCGTCAGGAGTACGATGAAAGCCTTATTGCAGCGTGTGCGTCAGGCCCGTGTGGATGTGAATGCGCAGTGTGTGGGAGAAATTCAGCAGGGGCTGCTGGTGTTTCTCGGTGTGGAACGGGGAGATGATGCCGGTCGGCTGGAGAAGCTGCTTGAGCGTATTCTCAACTATCGAGTGTTTGCCGACGAAGATGGCCGGATGAATTTATCGCTACGAGATATCGGTGGCGGCATTCTACTGGTTTCCCAGTTCACGCTGGCGGCGGAGACCAGCAAAGGGCGCCGTCCCGGCTTTTCTACTGCAGCGGCTCCGGCGGATGCCGAGGCCTTATATGAGCAGGGGCTGGCCTGGTTGCGAGCGCGCCACGAGAACGTCGCGTGCGGGCAGTTCGGGGCGGATATGCAGGTGCGTCTCGTCAACGACGGCCCGGTAAGCTTTCTGCTTGAACAATAGTTCAGGCAGACTCGTGGAGGTGGCTGTAGTTCCCTGTTTTGTCTGTTTTTTCCTGATTTCGAATCCTGCGTCACAAAGTCATCTCTGTCGGGGAACGCTGTTCTCTGTTCGCGTCTAAAGGGCATCTTCATCCCAAAAGGAGAGAGCTCATGAATCGACAAACATTGAAAATCACCCTGCCACTGGTGCTGCTGGGTATTGGTTTTAGCAGCCCGCTGCTCGCCAAGGAATTCAGCTACAACTATGCCGAATTGGGTGTGGCTGATGTGGAAGTGGACGATAACGATGGCGACTATATCTACGGCGGGGGTTCGCTTTCACTGAATAGTGATGTTTTCATTCGCGGCTCGCTTGGCTCGCTGGATTTTGAGCCGGGTGAGGCCGATGTCATCAGTCTGGGGGTTGGTCACCCCATGTCGATTTCCCAGCGCAGTGATCTGGTGCTGGCGGTGGACTACAGCTATCTTGATCCCGATCGCGGGAGCGGTGATAGCGATACGCTGACGGCGAGTGCCATGTCGCGTACCTGGTTGACCAATAATGTCGAAGGTAACCTCTATGGCGGTTTTGCCTATGCCGACTACGATCGCGGCGATGACAGCGGTGCGATTCTCGGTGCGGGCATTCGCCTTTATGTCGCTCCCCAGATTTCTGTGGCAGCCGACTTCCGACGCAGCTTTGTCGGCGATCTGGATACCGACTCTATTGGTATCAGCGGCCGCGTACAGTTTTAATCCTGTATAAACGTTGCACATAAAAACGGCGCCTTGCAGGCGCCGTTTTTATGTCTGCGCGAAGCTGCCTAGTCACTCTGGCTGTTGTAGCCTTCGACGCGTTGCTGGAATCGCTGCTTCTTCCGATAGGGGAACACATCTGCCACAAAGCCGTCGCGGATTTTTTGTTGCAGACTTTGCCAGTACCCTGGGTCATACAGGTCGCTGTGCAGCTCGTCGAAGACTTTTTTGGCGCGCTGGTTCCCGGAAAAGAACAGGCGGAATTCCTCCGGGAAAACGTCCTCGGGCTTCACCTCGTACCAGGGCTGGGTGGCCATCGCCTGCTCCTCGGTTTTCGGCTCGGGGAGTTTGCGGAAGTTGCAATCTGTCAGCGGGCAGATTTCATCGTAGTCATAGAATACGACTCGACCGTGACGGGTGACCCCGAAGTTTTTCAGCAACATATCGCCGGGGAAAATATTACCGGCGGCAAGTTGCTTAATCGCGGTGCCGTACTCGTCCATGATGCTGTAAAGCTGTTGCTCATCGCAGTCTTTCAGGTACAGGTTGAGCGGTGTCATTTTGCGCTCGATGTACACGTGTTTGAGGATCAGCACGTTACCATTTTCCTCAACCAACGAGGGCGCTTCCTTGTAGAGCTCTTCAATCAGCTCGTCAGAGAAGCGGCGGCGATCAAAGGCAAGGTTGTTGAACTCTTGGGTGTCGGCCATGCGACCACCGCGATCCCAGCGTTTAACCAAGCTATAACACTTTTTAACATGCTCTCGTGTCATTTCCTTGGGCGGTGTAAACCGGTCTTTAATCACCTTGTATACATAGCCAAAATCCGGGCGGGTGAACACGAGCATGACCATGCCTTTGATGCCCGGCGCGATGACATAAGGAGCGTCACTTTCCAGCGTGTCGGCCACAGCGAAACGGAAGAATTCGCTCTTGCCGTGTTTCTGCATGCCGATGGCGTTATACAGCTCGAAGGTTTCCTTGTGGGGCATCAGCCGTTTCAAAAAGGCGACATACTCCGAGGGAATGGAGGCGTCGACCATAAAATAGCTGCGGCTGAAGCTGAACAGAATCGAGATGTCGTCGGGGTCGTAGAGCAGGGTATCCACATACAGTGGGCCCTCTTCCGAGTGCAGGATCGGCAGCACAAAGGGCAGGCTGAAACTGCCGCTGTAAACGCGGCCCACGAGATAGGCGGCCTTGTTGCGGAAGAACAGCGATTCCAGGGTTTCCACCCAGATGTCGCCCGTGCCGCGGGGAATGCGAGGGATCAATTCGTCGTTGACGACATTCATCATAAAGTTGATGTCGCGCTCCTGGTCTTCCCAGGGCGTATTGAACTCACAGTCATCGAGCATCTGGCGGATAATCGACGAGCCATTTTCACCGTTGAAGTGATAGCGGCGCAGGATCGAGTCGCTGTCCATCGGTCCTCGGTGGCCGACGGAGGTGGTGGCAAAGGTGTGCTGGTCGCGTATTTTTTCGTGCTTGAACACGTAGCAGTAAATCGAGTTAAAGAAAGACTGGGCGATTTCGAAATTGTCGTGATTTTGAATCAGCTCAGCGTATTCCTGCTTGGCGATTTCCCAGTGATCCCGGTTTTCTACGCTGCCGCCGGTAATGGTGTAGGCAGCTTCCGCCACAATAACCCGCTTTTGCTTCCAGAGGTTCAATCGCGCCTGCATTGCCGCTTGGGAGGCATGCCAGTCAGCGGCTTCGAATCGCGCCTGCGCACCCAGCGTGATGTTTTTGAATTCGGCAAAAAACGCATCAAAGCCATTCAGAATGGCCATGGCGAGGCGACGGGTAACAGCAGTCATTGCGAGGGTCTGTCCTGTGGGCCGTTGGTCTGCGTGCAGTCTGCCCGACTTTTATGGAAAAACGAAGCCCGGCCATCGGCCGGGCGACGTGTTTTACAGGAAGCAGTCGGCCATCACTTCCCGTGCTTCTGCTTGCTGGCAGTTGAGGATCATGGTGCCGACTTCGCCGCGTTGCTCGGCCGCTTTCCAGTCTTTGGCGCGCTCGCGAATGCGGGCTTCAGGGCCAACCATGGCAATTTCATCTACCAAATCATTGGGAATGGCATCGCGGGCTTCGTCTTTTTTACCGGCCAGGTACAGATCCTGTACTTTTTCAGCCGCGTCGCCGTAACCCATGCGCGTGGCGTAGTCGGTATAGAAGTTTTTACCCTTGGCGCCCATGCCGCCTATGTAAAGAGCCAGGAAGTCCTTGATGAAGTAGCGGCAGCCATCGAGATTGTCATCCATGATGACGCCGACAAAGGGGGCGACATCGAAGTCGGCTTTCGTGCGCCCGCTTTTTTCCAGGCCTTTATTGATGCTGGGCTCCAGTACGGAATACTTCTCCGGGCTCATCCACACCGGGAACACACCGTCGGCCACTTCAGCAGAGGCTGCGACGCCTGCCGGAGTTATCGAGGCGGTGTAAATCGGGATGCTGGGGTCGCCGTGCAAAATGGATTTCAGTGGCTTGCCCAGGCCGGTAGTGCCTTCCCCTTTGTTTGGCATCTGATACATTTTGCCGTCGAATTCTACTGGGCCTTTGCGTTCAAAGATCTGCTTCATGATCTGGATGTATTCGCGGGTGCGGGTGACTGGCTTGCCGTAAGGCACGCCGTGCCAGCCTTCGACGACCTGGGGGCCGGAGGCGCCGAGACCGACAATAAAGCGACCATCGGAAAGGTGGTCCAGGCTCATGGCGGTCATGGCTGCCATCGCCGGAGAGCGTGCTGGCATTTGCATGATGGCGGTGCCGACTTTAATTTTGTCGGTCTGAGCCAGAATCCAGGCGGCGGGAGTGACGGCGTCAGAGCCGTAGGCTTCTGCTGTCCACACTGAGTCGAAGCCCAATGATTCCGCGTGTTTGATATCGTCCATGGGCAATTTCAATTTAGCGCCCGAGTATCCCAGTAGTAGTCCCAGTTTCATGGTGTGCATCCTGTTATTGTGACGTCATTGTCGCGGGGTGGGAGTGTTGCTCCCCCGCAGTTGGTTTAGCTTACCAGCGCTTTTTCGGCGAAGATAACACCGGTTTCGTCAGCGTAGGCAAAGTCGCCAGGGGCGATGGTAATGCCGCCAAAGTGCAGCGGGACATTCAGTTGCCCCTCGTTACGCTTGTCAGTTTTGCGCGGTACGCTCCCCAGTGCCAGGACACCCAGTGACATGGGGGCAATTTCTTCTACGTCGCGCAAATAGCCGTAAATAATAATGCCGGACCAGCCGTTTTTCACCGCCGCGCCCGCCAGGTTATCGCCCAATAATGAGCGACGTGGGGACGCGCCGCCATCAACGACCAGCACGCGGCCATCACCGGGTTGTTTGACCTGTTCGGCTACCAGCGAATTATCTTCAAAGCATTTGATAGTGACCACTTCGCCGCCAAAGTGATGGATGGCGCCGTAGTGTTTCAGTGACAGTTCCAGTACGCGAACGTCGTCGCCGTGTTCGTCGCAGAGGTCGGGGGTGGATATGGTCATTGCAAACTCCCTGTGTTGCGGTGGTTATGGCGCTGATGAATAGATACAAAAAAAGGGGCGACATCGCTGCCGCCCCTTTTTATACACCAATTGCCGATTAGATGTTCTCGAACTGGCCCATGGTGTTGTCTTTACCGCCAGCTTTCAACGCAGCGTCACCAGCAAAGTACTCTTTGTGATCGTCACCGATGTTAGAACCAGCCATATCCTGGTGCTTAACGGTCGCGATGCCTTCGCGGATTTCTTTGCGCTGTACGCCGCCAGCATAAGCCAGCATGCCTTGGTCACCGAAGTAGCCTTTCGCCAGTTGATCAGTAGACAGTGCCGCAGTGTGGTAAGTCGGCAGAGTGATCAAGTGGTGGAAAATACCGGCTTCACGAGACGCGTCGGCCTGGAAGGTGCGGATCTTCTCGTCAGCGGCTGCCGCTAGATCTGTGGCGTCGTAGTCGGCGCTCATCAAGCGAGCACGATCGTAGGCAGAAACGTCTTTGCCCTCAGCTGACCACGCGTCAAAGATTTGCTGACGGAAGTTCAGGGTCCAGTTGAACGATGGGCTGTTGTTGTAAACCAGCTTCGCATTGGGTACCACTTCGCGAATGCGGTTTACCATGCCGCCGATTTGGCCAACGTGAGGTTTCTCGGTTTCGATCCACAGCAGGTCGGCACCGTTCTGCAGGCTGGTGATACAGTCCAGAACAACGCGGTCTTCGCCAGAGCCTTCTTTGAAGCAGAACAGGCCGCTTTGCAGACGCTTGGGCTTGAGCAGTTTGCCGTTAGATTTAACAACCACGTCGCCGTTTTGGATTTCGTCAGCGCTAGTGATGTAATCGCCATCGAGGAAAGCGTTGTATTGGTCGCCCAAGTCGCCCGGCTCGTTGGTAACCGCGATTTGCTTGGTCAGGCCAGCACCCAGAGAGTCAGTACGAGCAACGATTACACCGTCGTCGATACCCAGCTCCAGGAACGCGTAGCGTACCGCGCGGATTTTCGCCAGGAAGTCGGCGTGAGGAACAGTAACTTTACCGTCCTGGTGGCCACACTGCTTCTCGTCAGAAACCTGGTTTTCGATTTGGATACAGCAAGCACCCGCTTCGATCATTTGCTTGGCCATCAGGTAAGTCGCTTCCGCGTTACCGAAGCCTGCGTCGATGTCAGCAATGATGGGCACAACGTGAGTTTCGTAGTTGTCGATCTTGCTGATGATCTCAGCTTCTTTTGCGCTGTCGCCAGCGTCGCGAGCGGCATCCAGATCGCGGAACAGGTGGTTCAGTTCCCAAGCGTCGGCTTGTTTCAGGAAGGTGTACAGCTCGCGGATCAGGTCAGCAACGGTGGTTTTCTCGTGCATAGACTGGTCGGGCAGAGGGCCGAACTCGCTACGCAGTGCAGCAACCATCCAGCCAGACAGGTACAGGTAACGCTTGTCGGTGTGGCCGAAGTGCTTTTTGATAGAGATCAGCTTTTGCTGACCGATGAAGCCGTGCCAGCAGCCCAGAGATTGAGTGTACTTGGCAGTGTCAGCATCGTAGTCGGCCATGTCTTTGCGCATGATGCCGGCAGTGTATTTGGCGATGTCCAGGTGCGTTTTGAAACGGTTCTGGGTTTTCATACGAGCCGCGTACTCGGGAGTGATGTCTCTCCAGCCGCTTCCCATTGCTTCGCGCAGGCTAGCGATAGCCTCGATGTCTTTTTGATACTGTGACATGGTCGATCCCTTCCTAAAGTGAGGACAAGTGATAGTGACGGAGGGAAGTGTAGGAGGAATTTTAAGATTTACCTAATTTATAGTTTTTATGATCGTTATTTTTATTGAGAATTATAAATTCTGGTGATCATGATTCTACCTGTTATAACAAAATGGCTGGATGCGAGGTGCTGCTTCCTTTCTGTAGGGATCGACTTGAAGTCGCTTCATTCATTTGTGAAATAACAATAATAATATGGATAAATTTGTAGAATTATCCCCCGCTGGCTAGGATGTGGGCTACATTAGGTGAGGGATTACCCATTTCACCGTTTTCCAATGAGCGTCGCTAACCAGTTTTAAGGAGTTCCCATGTCTGCGTCGACCAACCGGGTTCAGCATAGTGGTTTACAAATTGCCGAGCTGCTTTATCGCTTGGTCAATGAGGAGATCGCTCCGGGCACCGGTGTGGACACCGATAAGTACTGGACGGCTTTTGCAGGCATTATCCGTGACCTGGCGCCCCGCAACCGGGAACTGCTTGCCAAGCGCGACGCTATTCAGGCTCAGATCGACCAGTGGCACCACGACAATGCCGCTAACTTCGATGCGGCCGCTTACAAGCAGTTCCTGAGCGACATTGGCTACCTGCTTCCCGAACCCGCTGATTTTAGCATTGCTACGGAAAACGTAGACGACGAGATCGCCACCTTGGCTGGCCCTCAGCTGGTTGTACCGGTAATGAATGCTCGTTTCGGACTCAATGCTGCCAACGCGCGTTGGGGTAGCCTCTACGATGCATTATACGGCACTGATGTTATTTCCGAAGAAGGTGGCGCAGAGAAGGGCAAAGCTTACAATCCGGTGCGTGGTGACAAAGTCATTGCCTACGCTAAAGCTTTTCTGAATAAGCATGTTCCGCTTGCGGCGGGCAGCCATGCCGACGCCACCGCATATTGCATCGACAACGGCAGTCTGCGGGTAACGCTGAAAGACGGTTCAACAACAGGCCTGCAAAGCCCTGAGAAATTTACCGGCTATATGGGCAGTGCTGAAGCGCCCAGCAATGTGCTGCTGATTAACAATGGTCTGCACATCGATATTCAAATTGATGGCGAGCACCCTATTGGCAAGACCGACGCGGCACGAGTGAAGGATGTTTGCCTGGAGGCAGCGCTGACCACCATTCAGGACTGTGAAGACTCCGTGGCTGCCGTCGATGCTGACGACAAGGTTGTGGTCTATCGCAACTGGCTGGGTCTGATGAAGGGTGACCTGGAGGAGCGTTTCGAAAAGGGCGGTAAAACCCTGACCCGCCGCATGGTGGAAGACCGTGTATTCACCGCGCCTGACGGCAGTGAGAAAACCTTGCACGGCCGCTCGCTGCTGCTCGTGCGCAACGTTGGCCACCTGATGACGAACGAAGCCATTCTGGATGCCGATGGCAATGAAGTGCCGGAAGGCATTATGGATGCCATGGTTACAGTGCTGGCTTCCATGCACGACTTGCAGGGTAACGGTCGTGTTCGCAACTCGCGTAAAGGCAGCGTGTACATCGTTAAGCCGAAAATGCACGGCCCCGAGGAAGTGGCTTTCGCTGCCGAGCTGTTCAGCCGCGTAGAAGATGCTCTCGGACTGGCTCGCAACACTCTGAAAATCGGCATTATGGATGAAGAGCGCCGCACTACGGTTAATCTTAAGGCCTGTATTGCCGCAGCCAAAGAGCGCGTGATCTTCATCAATACTGGCTTCCTGGATCGCACCGGCGACGAAATTCACACCAGCATGGAAGCGGGCGCCTTCGTGCGCAAAGCCGACATGAAGCAGCAGGCGTGGATCAGCGCCTACGAAGACTGGAACGTGGATATCGGTCTGGCTTGTGGCTTGAGTGGTCGTGCGCAGATCGGTAAGGGCATGTGGGCGATGCCCGATGAAATGGCGGCAATGATGGAGGCCAAAATCGGTCACCCGAAAGCCGGTGCCAACTGTGCCTGGGTACCATCACCCACCGCGGCGACGCTGCATGTGATGCACTATCACGACGTGAATGTGCGCAGCCAGCAAGAAGAGATTGCTAAGCGTCAACGCGCATCACTGGACGATATTCTGACCTTCCCGGTTGCGGCTGAGACCAACTGGTCCGCCGAGGAAATTCAGAACGAACTGGACAACAATGCACAGGGGATTCTGGGCTACGTGGTTCGCTGGATCGACCAGGGTGTTGGCTGTTCGAAAGTGCCGGATATTAACGATGTAGGCCTGATGGAAGACCGCGCAACACTGCGTATCTCGAGCCAACACATTGCCAACTGGCTGCGCCATGGCATCTGCACAGAAGAGCAGGTGATGGAGACCATGAAGCGTATGGCGGCCGTCGTTGATCGTCAGAACGCCGGTGATGCGGCTTACCTCAACATGGCTCCCAATTTTGACGACAGTGTGGCCTTCCAGGCCGCCTGCGAGCTGGTCTTCGAGGGCTGCAAACAGCCCAACGGCTACACCGAGCCGGTTCTCCACCGCCGTCGTATTGAGTTCAAGGCGAAGCACGGCGCCTAAGCGCCGCCGCCACTTTTTCCTGTCAGTGAGGCTTGGCCCGGTTCTTCCGGGCCTTTTTTTGTCTGATATTCGGCCACGAGTGTCGCAGGCGCGTCAGCAATGCTGGCGAGCTGGCGATAAAATGAGCATAATCACCCTGTGTTATGCAGCCCTTCGGAGCTATTCCTATCATGAATTTATCGCGTATCGATCTCAACCTGCTGGTGTATCTGGATGTGTTGCTGCGGGAAAAGAATGTGACGCGCGCGGCTGAGCAATTGGGCATTACTCAGCCTGCATTGAGTAATGGCCTGCGCCGCCTGCGTGATCTGTTCAACGATCCGCTGCTAGTGCGTACCAGTGAGGGCATGACGCCCACCGAGCGAGCGCTGGAGCTTCAGCCGCAGGTGCGAAATATTCTGGCTTCGGTGGAGCAGGCGGTGCTGCCGGTTTCCGACTTTGAGGTGACTCGCAGCAATCGGGTGTTCAGGGTGATGGCCAGCGATTATGCCGAGTCTACGCTGCTGACGCGTTTGCTGTTCAAGCTCCGGGATGAGGCACCGAATATCACTTTGGATATCCTCACGCCCTCCGACGTGACCTTTCAGGACCTGGAGCAGGGCAAGATTGATATGGCGGTAAACCGCTTTGATCGCCTGCCGCAGTCATTTCACCAGGCGACGGTATGGCGAGACAGCTTCTCCTGCCTGATGAGCAGCGAAAACAAAGCCTTGGAAAATTTTGATATGGAGGCTTTTCTGGCCGCGCCACACATCTGGGTGAGTAAAACCGGCATGGGTGTGGGGCGTGGTATGAGTCATCGCGACAGTCAGCGTTTGGGCTGGGTCGACGAGGCCTTGGCTGAAGTGGGGCACGAGCGGCAGATTCGCGTGTTTACCCGCCACTATCAAGTTGCCGCGCTCTTGGCTCGCCATCCTGATCTCATTGCGACGCTGCCTACTCAGGTTGCCAAGTTGTATGCGGATGACTCTCGCCTGGCAGTGCGCAAACCGCCGTTTATGATCATTCCCATCGAGTTGAAGTTGGCGTGGAGCCCGCTGTTGCAACACGACCCAGGCCATATCTGGCTGCGCCGCCGCATTGTTGATATGGGGCAGGAGATGATCGAGCACGGATGAGCTTGGCAAAAGTCCCGGAAAGTCGGCTCTCAGCGGGCCCGCGGGGTGACCTCGGCGGGTAAAGCTGTCATGCTTGCCGCCTCATTTTAACGGGAGGTTCCCATGAACATTGCCAACGATTGCGTGGTGGCATTTCACTACACGCTCACCGACGACAACGGGGTAGAGCTGGATTCATCTCAGGGCGGTGAGCCGCTCGCATACCTGCACGGCCACGGTGGTATCATCCCCGGGCTGGAGCGCGAACTGGAAGGCAAAGTTGCCGGCGATGCACTGAAAGTGACAGTTCAGCCTGCTGATGCCTACGGCGAAGTGAACCCAGAGCTGGTTCAAGCTGTTCCTCGCGACGCTTTCCAGGGTGTGGACCAGATCGAAGTTGGCATGCAGTTCCAAGCCCAGGGTGCGGGTGGCCAAGTACAGTTGGTCGTAGTAAAAGCGGTGGACGACGAAAATGTTACCGTTGATGCCAATCATCCTCTGGCGGGTCAAACACTGCATTTTGATGTCAATATCGCCGACGTTCGCGAAGCATCTGCAGAAGAGATTGAGCACGGCCACGTGCATTAATCGTTTGCCGGACTGGAGTTCTTCCTGTCCGGCTGCCTTCCCCCCCTTTTTGCCGCACTGGCAAGAAATCTGCTTAACGTCTTCCCATCTCAGTGCATCGCACTGTCAAAAAGATCGGTTACGCTGTGCCTGAGTGTCGGCGGACTGAGCGACCGGGAGGGACAAGCCATGTCGGATTTGACCGGAATTGATGAGTTTCTGCGCAGCGAATCGTTGCCAGCCAGCTATTGCCAGCAGGTCGACCAGTATTTTCTACCCTTTATTCAGCGCTGGTTGGCTGTCGAGTTGTCGGCGCCGAAAGTGCTGGGTATCCACGGGGCACAGGGCAGCGGTAAGTCTACCCTTGCTGCCTTTTATCAGTGGTATTTGCGGCGTCATTGCGGCAAGCGAGTTGCCTGCCTCTCGCTGGACGATTTTTATCTGCCGCGCGGTGAGCGCCTGCGTCTTGGTAGTCATCAGCATCCGCTGTTGGCTACACGCGGTGTGCCGGGCACGCATGACCTGCCGCTCGCGTTGGGAACACTGGAGGACTTGCGCGCGGGTCGCCCCACGGCACTGCCGCGGTTCGATAAAGCGCGGGACGATCGTTGTGAAGTCGTTGACTGGCCGCGTGTTGGCGCTGTGGATGTCATTATTTTGGAGGGTTGGTGCCTCGGGGTGCCGCCGCAGGCGGAATCAGAGCTCGTCGATCCTATTAATGCACTGGAAGCCGAGGAAGATAGCGATGGCCGCTGGCGGCGCTGGGTCAATGATCAGCTTGCCGGGAGCTATCAACAGCTGTTTGCGGAGCTTGACTGCTTGCTGATGTTAAAAGCGCCAAGCTTCGACTGTGTTGCGAGCTGGCGGGAAGAACAGGAGCAGAAAATGGCGGCCCGGCGTGCCGGTGATGACAGCGCTCACTTTATGAGTTCGGCTGAAATTCTCCGCTTTGTCAGTCATTATGAACGCCTGACCCGACATGCATTAAGCGTATTACCTGCGCGAGCCGATGCGGTGATGACGATGGATGAGCACCGCAGTATTGTTTCGTTGAGCTACAAAGGGAGTCCTGGGTGACCGCAAACACCGCCGTTTTTACCGACCTTGATGGCAGCCTTCTCGATCATGATAACTATTCCTTTGCCCCTGCGGCAGAGGCCCTGGCAACGCTGGATGACCAGCAAATTCCCTGGATACTTAATACCAGCAAAACGGCCGCTGAGCTGGCAGAGCTGCGCCAGCATCTGAATAATCCCTACCCGTATATTGTTGAAAATGGCGCTGCGGTGGTTTTTCCAGAGAACGCCGTGGTGGCGGAGCCTGAGGGCCTGGAGTCATCGCCTTGGGGGAAAGTCAAAGCGCTGGCTCCCGGGCGTCAGCATATTCTGCGTGTGATTCGAGACTGGCGTGAGGAACATGGCCCGGTTTTCACCGGATTTTCCGATATGGGCGCACCGAAAGTGTGCGAGCTGACCGGCTTGCCCCCGGAGGGGGCGGTGTTGGCACTGCAGCGCGAGTATTCTGAGCCGATTGTATGGCAGGGAAGTGATGCCAACTGGCAGGCATTTTCTGACATGCTTGCCGCTGAAGGCTTGCAGGCACTTCGTGGCGGGCGGTTTACTCACATCATTGGTGACTGCGACAAGGGGCGCGCCATGCGCTGGCTGGCGCCCAGATTAATTCCCGGGTGTACTGCGCCACGCTGTATTGCACTGGGGGACGGGGAGAACGATGTCGCCATGCTTGCACTGGCGGACGAAGGGGTGATTATCCGCTCTGCCCACCATGAGCCGCCACTCGTGCCGGCTCCCTCAGGGCGGATACACATTACCGACGAATGTGGTCCGGCGGGGTGGAATAGCAGTTTGTTGGCCTTGTTATAAGCTATAGGGGCAGGCGGCACGGAAAATGCCTTAATACTGCGCAGGCCCCGGATCGCGAACGAGGCTTGCGGAATGATAGGGCGGCCAATGCCGGGCGGTCCTGTCAGACACAACAATAAGGGGAATGCAGTACCATGGCTGATTTTTATCAGAACGGCATCATTACCACACTTCATAATCTTGTTGACCGGCCCATCGAGGCACTGGAAGCCGAGCTGAGTGGCTTCGCAAGGCACCGTCCGATGGCGTTGGTATTACCATCGTTGTTTTCTGAGCTGGAGGGGCCGGCTCTTGGTCACATCATTGATGAGATCGCCAAGGTGCCCTACATCAATGAGATTATTATCGGCCTCGATCAGGCTGACGAAGCGCAGTATCGACATGCGCTGAAATTTTTCAGCCGCTTGCCTCAACCGCACCGTGTGTTGTGGAACGATGGCCCACGGCTGCGCGCCATTGATGAGCGTCTCCAGGCGCGAGGATTATCGCCGCAAGAACCGGGCAAGGGGCGGAATGTCTGGTATTGCCTCGGTTATGTGCTGGCGTCGGGGCAGAGCGAGGCGATTGCGCTGCACGACTGCGACATTCTCACCTACGACCGTCGGCTGCTTGCTCAGTTGTTTTATCCAGTGGCCAATCCCGGCTTTAACTACGAATTCTGCAAAGGCTTTTACGCCCGTGTCGCGGATGGGCGCATGAACGGTCGTGTCAGTCGCCTGCTGGTGACGCCACTGATCCGCTCGCTGAAAAAAGTGCTGGGCGATCTCGACTACCTCGACTATCTGGACAGTTACCGCTATCCGCTTTCCGGTGAGTTCTCGATGCGCCGGGATGTGTTGAACGACCTGCGTATTCCCAGTGATTGGGGCCTGGAGATTGGCGTGCTGTCGGAAATGTATCGCAATTACTCTACCAACCGGCTGTGCCAGGTAGACATTGCGGACAGCTATGATCACAAGCACCAATCGCTGTCAGCGGATAACGATACTGGTGGCTTGTCGAAAATGTCGATCGATATCTCCAAGGCGATTTTCCGCAAGTTGGCCACGAATGGTGTTGTGTTTAACAGCGAAACCTTCCGTTCTATCAAGGCGACCTACTTCAGGGTGGCGCTCGATTTTGTGGAGAGCTACCGAAATGATGCGGTAATGAACGGCTTGGACCTGGATTTGCATCGCGAAGAAGAAGCCGTGGAGTTGTTTGCCGCCAATCTGGTTAAGGCGGGGAATGCCTTCCTGGATAACCCTATGGAAACGCCTTTCATCCCGAGTTGGAATCGGGTGTGCAGTGCGGAGCCGGAATTGTTGACGGCGCTTTATGACGCCGTTGCCGCTGATTTGGACGAGTTTGGTGCATGACGGATAGCAGCCCCCAGTCGCATTTGCGCGATAAACTCTACGCGCATCTTGAACAGATCTATCCCCAGCGGGAGCTGTCGCGGCTGGTGGAGTTGCTGATTGAGCTGATGGAGCTGGATCAGCGCTGCTTTATGCCGGAGGCGCATAAAAATCTCTGGGACGAGCGGGACTGTTTGATGATCGCCTACGGCGACAGTCTTCAGCGAGAGGGCGAGTGGCCGCTGCACACGCTTCACGACTTTTTGCGTCGAGAGTGCCGGGGGGTTATTTCCGGTGTGCATATCTTGCCGTTTTACCCCTGGAGTTCCGACGACGGTTTTGCGGTGATCAACTACGTTGAGGTGAATCCGTCGTTGGGGGAATGGCAGGACATTAATGCGATTTCCCGTGACTTCGATGTCATGGCCGATCTGGTTATCAATCACTGCTCAAGCCGCAGTCAGTGGTTTGAAAACTTCAAGCAGCGCCGCGACCCCGGCAAGGATTATTTTGTCGAAGCGGACCCCGAGTGGGATCTGTCGGCGGTGGTGCGGCCTAGAACAAGCCCCTTACTTGCCGAGGTGCAGACGCTCGATGGCAAGCGACACGTCTGGTGTACATTCAGTCACGATCAGGTCGATCTCAATTTTGCCAACCCCGAAGTGCTGTTGGAATTTGTGCGAATTGTTCGCCATTACCTCGATCAAGGGGTGCGCATCTTCCGGCTGGATGCGGTTGCCTTTCTCTGGAAGGAGCCGGGGACGAATTGCCTGAATCTGAATCAAACGCATGAAATGGTACGCCTGCTGCGCAGTCTGATAGAGCATGCGGCCCCTGATGCCATTCTGATTACTGAGACCAATATTCCTCTGCGCGAGAACCTGGCGTATTTCGGCAACGCCAACGAAGCGCACCTGGTTTACAACTTCTCTTTGCCGCCGCTGCTGCTGAACGCTCTGGTCAGTGGCGACAGTTCGGCGCTCAATCGCTGGATGATGGGGATGCCTGCGGCACAGGATGGCACGACGTACTTCAACTTTATCGCCTCGCATGATGGTATCGGCCTGCGGCCTGCAGAGGGCTTGCTGGATGACGATGAGATTAATCGGCTGGTGGGGTTGATGGAGGAGAGTGGGGGGCTTGTGTCGTGGCGGGCGCTGGGTAATGGCGAGAATCGCCCCTATGAAATTAATATCAGTCTGTTTGATGCCATGCGTCGCCGTCACGGTGCCGGTGAAGATGGTTATCAGGAAGCACGTTTCCTGTGTGCCCATGCTGTAATGCTGTCTTTGCAGGGTATTCCCGCATTCTATATTCACAGTCTGTTGGCGACGGGAAATGATTTGAACCGCGTGGCTCACAGCAATCACAACCGCTCGATCAATCGCCACCAATGGCAAGCTGACGAGCTGGAGGCCGCACTGGAACATGGCAGCAACAGCCACCATCGCCGTGTCTTTGATGCGCTGAAAACGATGATTAGCAAGCGGGCTGAACAGCCCGCGTTTCACCCCAATGCTGCCCAGTTCCCGCTCCATCTCGGGGACAAGCTGTTTGGCTTGAGGCGGGAAAGTCGCAGCGAGGGAGCGCCGCAAACCCTGTTGGCGATTTACAACTTCAGCGCAGAGAAGCAAACACTGCCACTGGCTGAGCTGAACCTCGATACCGACAGGCGCTGGTTCGAGCTGTTAAGCGGTGCCGAGATCGTTGCCGAACAGGGAAATCTGCTGCTACCTGCTTACGGTTATTGCTGGCTTGCCTGCTAGCCGTTGCCACCCGCAGGCGCATGATCTGTTCGCCTGTTGACCTCCAATGTTACTTATCCCTCGATGCATATCTGCTAAGCTGCGGCGGTTTCCCGTATCTGATACAGCAAGTTGAGGTTTGCCATGGCCGACTATAAAGCGCCCCTGCGCGATATTAATTTCGTTCTGAAAGAGTTTCTGAACAGCGAACAACACTATGCTTCGCTGCAAGGTTGTGAGCGGCCGGATATGGACGTCGTCGATGCGGTGATTGGTGAGGGCGCCAAGTTTGCCGAGAACGTCGTCGGCCCGATAGCGGCCAATGGCGATGAACAGGGTTGTAAGTTTGACGGCGGCAAGGTCACTACACCGGACGGCTTTAAGGAAGCCTTCCGTCAGTGGGGTGAGGGTGGCTGGCAGTCGCTGAGTATTCCAGTGGAAGAAGGCGGTCAGGGCTTGCCGTCGTCAATTGGTACGGTGATCGGCGAAATGGTCGGTTCGCCGAGCTGGGCGTTCAGCATGTATGGCGGTTTGGCGCTGGCGCCGGTGACGTGCTTGCTGAATGGCGGTACAGAGGAGCAGAAACAGCGTTATTTGCCCAAGCTGCTCAGTGGAGAATGGGCGGGCACCATGTGCCTGACCGAGGCCCACTGTGGTTCGGATGTTGGTCTGCTGCGCACGAAAGCGACCCGCAACGACGATGGCACCTACACCCTGCAGGGCACCAAGATATTTATCTCCGGCGGTGAGCAGGACATGACCGACAATATTATTCACGCCATTTTGGCGAGAGTGGACGGAGCGCCGGAGGGGACTAAGGGTATCTCGCTGTTTATCGCACCCAAATACTGGGTGAATGAAGACGGTTCGATGGGGGATTTCAACAATATCAGTTGTGGCGCTATCGAGAAGAAGATGGGGCTCAAGGCTTCTGCAACCTGTGTGATGAATTACGATGGCGCGCGTGCGGTACTGCTCGGTGAGGAGAATCGCGGCTTGGAAATCATGTTCAAGTTGATGAACGCTGCACGACTGGGTACGGCTTTGCAGGGGCTGGCGATGGGGGAGGTCGCCTATCAGGGGGCGATGGACTATGCCCGTGAGCGCCTGCAAATGCGTTCTCTCACCGGTCCGAAGAACCCGGATGGCCTCGCCGATCCGATTCTGGTGCATCCGGATGTTCGCCGTATGCTACTGACTCAAAAAGCCTTTATTGAAGGCCAGAGGGCGTTTATTTACTGGCTGGCGCAGCAAGTGGACTTGACTCGCCACGGCAGTGAAGAGCAGCAGGAAAGCGCAACGCAGTTGCTTGAGCTGCTGACGCCAATCGCCAAGGCCTTCTGCACGGAAACGGCTCAGGAAGTGACGTATCTCGGAATGCAGGTGTTCGGTGGCCACGGCTATATCTGGGAGCACGGTATGGAGCGGATTGCCCGCGATAACCGTATTTCCACGGTATATGAAGGGACGACCGGAATTCAATCGCTGGACCTGTTGGGCCGGAAAGTGATGGGAAGCGGCGGCGCGGTGCTGCGCAACTTTACCAAGCTGATTCACAAATACTGTGAAGCCCACAAAGAGAATGCCGCGATGGCGGAGTTTGTTGAGCCGCTGGCTGTGCTGAACAAAGAGTGGGGCGAAGTGACAATGGCTGTGGGTGAAAAAGCCATGAATAACGCCGATGAGGTTGGCGCGGCATCGGTGGATTATCTGATGTACTCCGGCTACATCGCTTTTGCTTACATCTGGGCGCAGATGGCGGAAGTTGCCCAGCGTCAGTTGGCCGATGGTAACGACGACCCGCTATATAGAGGGAAAATCAAAACGGCACGCTTCTACTTCCAGCGGCTGCTGCCGAGAACTGCCAGTCACAAGCAGGCAATGCTGGCCGGTGCAGACGCTTTGATGGACGTTGCTGAGGACGAGCTGGCGTACTGAATCAGATCGCGGAATGTTCGTGAACAAAAACGGAGCCTTTCGGCTCCGTTTTTTATGAGTGACTATTTGTTGTGCCGGTGTTCAATCAGTTCGTCGACGACCGCTGGGTCTGCCAGTGTTGAGGTGTCGCCGAGGTTCTCCAGCTCATTCGAGGCGATCTTGCGCAGGATGCGACGCATGATTTTGCCGGAGCGGGTTTTCGGCAGGCCAGGGGCCCACTGAATGACATCGGGTTTGGCGATAGGGCCAATTTCCTGAACACAGAGTGCGGTCAACTCCTTGATCAGCGATTCGTCGCCGACTTCGTCGTGCATCAATGTGACATAGGCGTAGATGCCCTGCCCTTTAACGTCGTGGGGGTAGCCAACCACCGCCGCTTCAGCAACCTTCTCGTGTAATACCAGTGCACTTTCCACTTCAGCGGTGCCCATGCGGTGGCCGGAAATATTCAGTACGTCGTCGACGCGACCGGTAATCCAGTAATCGCCGTCAGCATCGCGGCGCGCGCCATCCCCCGTGAAGTAGTAGCCGGGATGCGTGCTGAAATAGGTGTCGATCATGCGTTGGTGATCGCCGTATACGCTTCGAATCTGGCTGGGCCAAGAGCGTTTGATAACCAGCAGGCCTTCACCGGGCCCCTCAATTTCGTGACCGTCGTTATCGAGTAGAGCGGGTTCCACGCCAAAGAAGGGTTTGGTAGCCGAGCCGGGCTTCATCGGGATCGCGCCCGGCAGGGGCGTGAGCATATGGGCGCCGGTTTCGGTTTGCCACCAGGTGTCGACAATGGGGCAGCGTTTGTCGCCGACTACTCGGTAGTACCACTCCCAGGCTTCCGGGTTGATGGGTTCACCCACGGTACCTAACAGGCGAAGACTGCTGCGCGAACAGCGGTCGACATATTCATCACCTTCACCCATAAGGGCGCGAATGGCCGTCGGCGCGGTATAGAAAATATTCACGTCGTGCTTATCGACCACCTGCCAAGCGCGTGAGGCATCGGGGTAGGTGGGAACGCCTTCAAACAGCAGAGTGGTAGCGCCGTTTGCGAGCGGTCCGTAGACCATGTAGCTGTGACCGGTTACCCAGCCAATGTCAGCGGTACACCAGTAAATCTCACCATCTTTATAGTCGAAGACATACTTGAAGGTCATTGCCGATTGCAGCAGGTAGCCCGCTGTTGTGTGGAGTACGCCTTTGGGTTTGCCGGTGGAGCCAGAGGTATAAAGAATAAACAGAGGAGCTTCACTATCCATGGGAACCGCCGGGCAGTCAGCGCTGGCGGCGGCAGTGGCTTCTGTGTAACAGACGTCGCGGCCTTCTTCCCAGTTTACCTTGCCGCCAGTGCGTTTGACGACAATACAGGTGTCGACGCTGGGGCAGTCTTTAAGTGCTTTGTCCGCATTTTCTTTCAGCGGAACCTTGCGGCCGCCGCGCACGCCCTCGTCGGCGGTAATCAGGGCTTTGCACTCGGCATTTTGAATGCGGTCTTTCAGCGCCTCGGGCGAGAAGCCACCGAACACGATGGAGTGAACGGCCCCGATGCGGGTGCAGGCGAGCATGGCATACGCCGCTTCCGGGATCATCGGCATGTAAATGCAAACTCGGTCACCTGCGGATACGCCGCGGTCTTTCAGCACATTCGCCAGTTTGCAGACTTCGCTGTGCAGTTCGGCGTATGTGATGTGGCGGCTGTCGGCAGGGTCGTCGCCCTCCCAGATGATTGCCGTCTGGTCTGCGCGGGTGGCTAGATGTCGATCTATGCAGTTGGCGCTGACATTGAGTTTGCCGCCATCAAACCAACGGGCTTCGCCCTTGGGGAAGTCGTACTCGCAGACGCTGTTCCAGGGGGCGTCCCAGGTGAGAAACTCTTCAGCCTGCTCTGACCAGAATGCATCGGCGTCATTGATGGAACGCTCATACATTTCATCGTAGCGCTCGCGGTTGATGTGGGCATTGCGCGCGAATTCTTCCGGTACGGGGTGCGGGGTAAACGTCGTCATGATGCATCCTTCGTTACAATTATTATGGCGGCAGCGCGTCGAGGCGGCGCGGGTATGTAACAGAGGATACTCCCTGCTGCAGGGGCATTGAAGCCCAACTAGACTAAAGTCGAAGCGCTGCGGAGGGGGTAGGGGGGAAATAAAAAAGCCGCCTCGGAGGGGGCGGCTTTATGGGAATCAGGCGACCTGAATGGGAATCGCGTTGCTTGAGTGGCTGACGCTATTGTCTGGATTCATGTAAATCAGGCGGGGCTTGAAATTAATCAGCTCCGCTTCAGTGTAGCTGGCATAAGCGCAAATGATGATTGTGTCATCAACACCGGCTTTGTGCGCGGCAGCACCATTGATAGAAATGATGCCAGTGTTTTCCTCACCGCGAATCGCGTAAGTGGTGAAGCGATTGCCATTGGTGACATTGTATATCTGGATTTGCTCAAACTCGCGGATGCCTGCCATGTCGAGCAGTTTGCCATCGATGGCGCAGGAACCCTCATAATCCAAGACGGCGTGGGTCACGCGCGCTTTGTGGAGTTTGGCTTTCAGCATAACGGACTGCATAACGCTGTTCCTTTCTCTTCAGTCTGACTGGCGGCTAGTTTAGTTGGCGGCCAGCATGCCCCAGTCAGTACTGGGATTCAGGGTCAGGGTGACGTTGTCGATAAGCCGAGTCGAGCCCAACTTGGCGGCGGCTAGTATAACAACTTCTTCCGTTTCGGGGCGAACTTCAGCGAGGCTGCGAGCGTCGCAAATATTCACGTAATCCGGTTCAAAGCCCGCTTCAAGCAGTGCAAGGCGAGCATGACTCTCCAGCTCAACATAGCTGTCGTAGCCACAGGCAATGGCTTCGCGCAGTTCCTGCAATACCCGGTGGAGTTCCGGCGCCTGCTGGCGTTGTATGTCGCTGAGGTAACCGTTGCGTGAGCTCAGCGCCAGGCCATCTTCAGCGCGCGCCGTTGCCACACCAATAATATTGATGGGCATGCACAGGTCGCTGACCATCTTGCGGATGACGCTGAGTTGTTGAAAGTCTTTCTCACCAAATACGGCAGTGTCGGGCTGCACAATATTGAACAGCTTGGTCACAATCGTTGATACGCCGGTGAAATGCCCGGGTCGATTGGCTCCGCAGTGTCCTTCTGATACGACGGGAACTGAAACCTTGCTGTGCTGGTCCATGCCCTCGGGATAGATCTCTTCTACCGTGGGCAGGAACAAAAACTGGACGCCTTCGGCGAACAGCTTTTCCTTGTCGGCCGCCAAGGTGCGCGGGTAGGTGCTGAGGTCCTCGCTGGCGGAAAATTGCAGTGGATTCACAAAAATGCTGACCACCACAATATCGGCTTCGCGGGAGGCCCTGCGAACCAAAGAGATATGACCCTCGTGCAGATTCCCCATAGTGGGAACGAAGGCAACAGTTTTACCGGCGCGGCGCGCGCTGTGAATGGCGGTTCGGAGCGCTGCGGCTGAGCTGTATGTTTTCATACCACCTAACTTCCCAATCTCGATCTCTGCAATGTAGGCAGAGGCAGTTTGCTGTGAAGTCAGTCCGCGCATTCCGCGGGCTGGCGACCTGTTCCACCGAGCGCGTGTTTTCGCTGATTACACTGGTTATAAACTGACCAGTTTCACGGTGGCGGGCAAGTATGCCCCAATCATTATGGCCGTTCAATGCCTTGGTAACAAAAAATTCATGGATTTGTTACCCCGAATTTTTGTTTCTCAGGGTAACAGTTTCCGACGATTTTGTGCCTTAGTCAAAGCAGTGCTCAGCTGCTGGGAAGCTGCCATCAAGGACGGCGTTGCGGTAGCGGCACAGGGCATCTTCAATGCTGCTGCTGCCATCGGCGAAGTTGCGTACAAAGCGGGCGGTCTTGGCTGTGATGCCAAGCAGGTCGTGGAGTACCAGTACTTGAGCGTCTGTCTGCGGTCCGGCGCCAATGCCGATAACCGGAATACGGAGTGCCTGGGTGATCTCGGCCGCCAGTGTCTGCGGGACGCATTCGAGTACCAGCATAGCGGCGCCTGCGGCTTCCAGTGCCAGGGCGTCATCGAGAATGTGCTTGGCCTGGTCGTCGTTTCGGCCTTGCACGCGGTAGCCGCCGAGCACATTGACCGACTGGGGCGTTAAGCCGAGGTGGCCACAGACAGGGATGCCGGCCCGGCTAAGCAGCTCGATGCTGTCGGTAAGCCAGGCGCCGCCTTCCAGTTTCACGAGCTGTGCACCGGCGCGCATCAGCGTGCTGGCGTTGTCCAGGCATTGCTGCTGGCTGTGGTAACTCCCAAACGGCAGATCGCTGATGATCAGTGGCGCGCGGCAACCCCTGGCTACGCTCGCGGTATGATAGACCATGTCGTCAACGCTGACCGGCAGAGTAGAGTCGTGCCCCTGAAGTACCATGCCCAGCGAATCGCCAACCAGAATGGCTTCGATGCCCGCGTTCTCGACCAGTTGCGCAAAACTGGCGTCATAGCAGGTGACAACGGCGAATTTCTCGCCCTGCTGCTTTTTCTGTATCAGGCTTGGGATACTGGTCTTGCTCATGCTTGGCCTCGCGGAGACTCAGAAAAAAGTCGGGTTAAAATAATGGCGTCCGCTGCGAATTTCCAGCAAGTAGTCGAGTAATTGCTGATAGTCGCGGTCATTGTGGGCGAAATCGATCTCTTCAGCGTTAACGATCAGCAGTGGAGACGCCTGGTAGTCGAAAAAGAACTCGCTGTAGGCTTCGTTAACCTGTTCCAGATAGCGAAGGTCGATGTTGCGCTCAAAGGCAATGCCTCGTTGCTGGACTCGCTCCTTCAATACCTTGGCTGGTGCTTGCAGGTATATCACCAGATCCGGGGTCGGAACGTCCACAGCGATCTGCTGATAGACCTTCTGATACAGTTCCAGCTCATTGTTGTCCAGCGTCAGGCGGGCGAACAGCGGGTCCTTCTGGAACAGATAGTCAGCGATGTATCCCTGCCCGAATAGTTCGTTCTGATGCAGTTCGCCAAGCTGCTGGCTGCGTTGGAACAGGAAAAACAGCTGCGCGGCCAGCGCGCCGTGACGACGGTTGTCGTAAAACCGTTCGAGGAAAGGATTTTCTTCAGCGCCCTCCGGTACTGGAGAGTATTCCAGTGATGCCGACAGGCGCTGCATCAGGGTTGTCTTGCCAACCCCGATCGGCCCCTCTATCGCAATATAGCGCGGCGGGTTCGCCGATTTGAATAGCGGCTCATTCAGCATGTCGGTTCTGCTCGCTATCTTCTATTAGCCAAAGATCATCATCGCCGGGTGGTAGCAGGTGTTCCGCGCTCTGGCACAGTGTTGCGGCCAACGCCGCGTCCAGCTCTGCCAGCGGCAGCAGGACGAAGCGCCGCTCTCCTGCGCGCGGGTGCGGGATATTCAGGCGTTCGTTGTTAATCTCCCGGTCGCCGTAGCTGAGTATGTCCAGGTCCAGAGTTCGCGGTCCCCAGCGTATGTCCCGCTGTCGCCCGTGCTGGGCCTCGATCGCCTGAAGTGCGGTAAGCAGTTCATCGGGGCTCAGTGCTGTGTCGATTGCTGCCACAGCATTGATGTAGGAATCTTGCTGCCCAGGGCCGATGGCCCGGCTGCCATAGAGGCGGGAGTATGCGGTCAGCCGACTCCCCGGCAGGCGCTTCAGGGCATTCAGTGCGCCGTAAATCTGCGCCAGAGGTGCTCCCTGATTACTGCCTAAGGCAATATAACTGCGTATCATGTGTCTTTACGGGGTCTGCGTCGACGGCGGCGTGGACGCGGACGACGCTCGCGATCGCTGTCGTCCTGCGCATGCTGCTGCATGCCTTGCCGGGTGTCGGGTTGGGCCTCATAAAACGCCTGCCACCATTGACTTAGCTGGCCTTCCACTTCGCCGGCCTGTTCCCGAAGTAGTAGAAAGTCATAACCGGCTCGGAAATAGCGATTCTCAACCAGCTGGGCTGCACGTTTGCCTGACTGCTTTTCGAAGCGCAGCTGGAGCTCCCAGATGTCGCGCATCGGGAGTGAGAAGCGCTTGGGAATTGCAACGCGTTGCTGTTGTTTGTGAAGGCAGCGCTCTGCCGCCTGATGCAGAGCAGGAATGGGGGGCACGCCGTCATCCAGTAGCTCTTGATGCAATTGTTTCACAACCGGCCACAGCAGGATGGCGTACAGGAAGGCGGGGGTGACGGGTTTGCCTTCCTGAATGCGGGCGTCGGTATTGGCCAGCCCCTGATGAATCAGTTCTGTCGTCGCCGGCGACTGCGTGTCCAGCAGTCGCTGGGTTGCCGGAAACAGTGGCGCAAAGAGCCCATAGCGCTGCATTAATGCATAGGTTTGCAGTGCGCGACCATTCATAAACAGCTTCAGCACTTCATCGAACATCCGCGCCGCCGCAATGTCTTCGAGGAGAGGAGCGAGTTTGGTGAGCGGTGCCTCGGTGTTTGCCTCGATATCGAAGTCCAGCTTGGCGGCAAATCTCACCACGCGCAGCATGCGCACGGGATCTTCTCGATAGCGGGTTTCCGGGTCGCCAATAATGCGAACCAGCCGATTGTTCAGATCGTCCAGCCCGCCGACAAAATCATAGACGGCAAAATCCCGGCTCGAGTAGTACAGCGCATTGATACTGAGGTCGCGCCGCAGTGCGTCTTCATCCATGCTGCCGTAAACGTTGTCGCGCAGCAGCATGCCGGACTCGTTGCGTGCAGAGTGCTTGGCTTTGGCCTTGCTGTTTGTCTGGGGGGCGTCGTGATTGCCTCGGAAAGTCGTCACTTCGATGACTTCGCGTCCGAAGCGCACGTGAACAATACGGAAACGCCGACCGATAATGCGGCTGTTGCGGAACAGCGCTCGAACTTCCTCGGGGGTGGCGTCGGTCGCAACGTCGAAGTCCTTGGGCTCGCCGCCCAGTAACAGGTCTCTGACTCCGCCGCCGACGAGATAGGCTTCATGGTCGGCCTGGTTGAGGCGGTGAATGACTTTAAGGGCACTGTCGCTGATCAGGCGGCGGGAAACACAGTGCTCATCGCGGGGAATCACCGTGGGTCCGTGAGGAGCCTGATTGGAGCGACCTAACTTGCTGGTGAGTTTTTTCCAGAGTCCTGACACGGTATTGCGCTCGTTGGTCCTGATTTGGCCTGATCGGCAAAGCGGGCATTCTAGCACAAGCTGCTGGGGGGTGGAGGAGGTGGGGTTTTTTCAGAGCCCTAAAATGAAGAAGGGGAAAACAATGTCTTCCCCACCCAGGTCTCTTTGCTTCGTCTATTATTGTTATTGTTCGCGTTTTGTTATTTTTATTTTTGGTTTTTATTCTTCTTTGATCGCTATAAAAGCATTCTGCGTGCCAACTTTGGTATTTTTATGTTTTTCAGTAGCTTAGCTGTTTTTTGGGGTTCTGTGTGTCGGTGCTTTTACAGGGCTTTGTTACCGTACTAAACGCAAGTTGTTACGTTGGCTGGGTCCCGGTAACGGCTGTGTCAGTTGTTTCCTGAGCGCGCGCTTTTTTTCCGGGGGATGCCCAGTCGCTGACGGCGTTCCCACAGGCACTTGCGGCTGACCCCAAGTTTCTGGGCCAGTTCTGTTTCGCTCATGCTGTCCTGGTGCTCAAGTACAAAGCGCTGGAAATAGTCCTCCAGCGAGAGATCTTCAATCGGGTCGGAGCTGCGCACACGGCTGGCGCGGTTCTCTTTTCGCTCTACCGCGCTGCTGCGGCTTCGCTCCGGTTTGCGGCCGCGAATCTGGCTGATATCGACCAGCTCGAGGTCGATATCCAACAGCTCATTATCGATCTCCTCGCCTTCGCAGAGGATAACGGCGCGCTCGACGGCGTTTTCCAGCTCGCGGATGTTGCCCGGCCACACATAGGTGGTAATCGCTTGGATCGCCTTGGGACTGAACTTAAGCAACGGGCGACCAAGGGCCTCGCAGCGTTGCTTCAGCAGGGTCTCTGCAATCTCAAGAATGTCCTTGCCGCGCTCGCGCAGCGGGGGCAGCTCGAGTTTCATGACGTTGATACGGTAGTAGAGGTCTTCCCGAAAGCGGCCGTTGTGGGCCATCTCTTTAAGGTCACGGTGGGTGGCGCAGATCAGCCGTACATCCACCTTGCTGGATTCCACCGCGCCGATACGGCGGATTTCGTCTTCTTGAATAAAGCGCAGCAGGCGGGCCTGGGCTTCCAGGGGCAATTCGCCGATTTCGTCCAGAAACAGTGTTCCGCCATCGGCGGCTTCTATCAGGCCGATGCGGTTGGCGTTAGCGCCGGTGAAGGCGCCTTTCTCGTAGCCGAACAACTCGGATTCGATCAGGGTCTCTGGGATCGCTGCGCAGTTCACGCACACAATCGCTTTACTGGCGCGCTTGCTCTGACTGTGGATGGCGCGGGCGACCAGTTCTTTACCGGTGCCGGTTTCGCCGTGAACCAGCACGGTGGTGTCGGTCGGAGCGACACGGCGAATGTGCTCATAGAGCTTCTGCATAGGTTTGCAGTTGCCGATCATGCCCATGCTGCTGGCGTTATTGCCAGCGCGCTTTGCCGTGCTTGTGGCCGGTCCGCTTTCGGTGTCGCTGATAATTCGTGCGACGGTATCAATCATCTCATCGTGGTCGAAAGGTTTCGCGATGTAGTCAATCGCGCCCTTTTTCATCGAGTCAACCGCTGACTTCAGACTGGCATAGCTGGTCATAATCAGTACAGGGCTCTCAGTTTGGCTGATTAGCTCTGTACCAGGCGCGCCGGGGAGTCTCAGGTCGCTGATTAGCAGCTGGTAGCTGTCAAGATCGAACTGCTCAACCGCTTCCTGCACGGAGCCCGCTTCATCCACTTCGTAATCGTTGCGCTCCAGCAGGCGCCGCAGCGCCATACGGATAACGTCTTCATCTTCAACGATCAGAATGCGGGGCATTGGGAACTCCCTCAGTTTCAGGCCAGCTATACAGCCGAACAACATAACGCGTCCGGCGCGATAATTCCATACAGCGTGTGGGGACTCAGTGCTGCTGCCCGGTGCCGATCTGGCAGGCGAGCGGCAGGTGGATATGGAAACAGCTGCCGGGGTGTGGGCCTACGTCGACCGGGCTTTCAACGCTGATATCACCACCCAGGTCGTCGATAATACGGTAGACCAGCGCCAATCCCAGGCCGGTTCCCTTGCCGGGTTCCTTGGTGGTAAAAAACGGCTCGAAGATTTGTTCAATCAGGTTTTGGTCAATGCCGCTGCCCTGGTCTATTACCCGAATGTGAGCGCGTTGCTCATCGATTGGCGCACCTTCGATGCGAATGCTGGCGCCCGGTGGGCTGGCGTCGCGGGCGTTGGTCAGCAGGTTGATAAATACCTGCATCAGTCGCTGCTGGTCGCCCGCGACGAATAGCTCGGCGGGACTGTGGTTGAGGAAGATCACTTGGTCGGCTTCGCGGTCTAGCTGCAACAGGGCAATGGCTTCATCAATACACTGTTTTATACAAACGGCCTCTTTGGCGCGTGTTGGTTCTTCCCGCCCGCTATGTGCGAAGTTGACCAAGCTTTGCACAATGCTGGTAATGCGCTGAGTCTGTTTAACAATCTGCTCGGCGCTCTCCAGCAGGAACGGGTCGTCAGTCTCGTAGCGCAGGTTTTGTGCAAGGCTGGCAATGCCGGTAACTGGATTGCCGATTTCGTGGGCCACGCCGGCAGCCAGACGGCCGATTGAGGCCAAGCGTTCCTGGTGTGCCAGTTCCTTCTCCAGTAGTTGGGTTTCGGTGATGTCTTCCACGACGATAATCAGCTCATCGCGGCCGGGCATCTGGGAGGCGGTTTTGTGCAGGTTGAGCCAGTGATGCTGGGCTTCCAATTCAATGCCCGCTTTGCTCCAGTGCTCATCCTCGCTGCGGATAAAGTCATCGAGAAGGCGGCGCCACATGGGGGGGAGGCCGTCTGTACTTGAGCCGATGATGGCGCTGCCGGGAATGCCGGTAATGGCCGTCATGCTTTTATTCCACAGCAGAATTTCCCGGTCGCTGGCCAATGCGCAGACACCGGTAGGAAGATTCTCCAGGGTCTGGCGGTGATAGCGGCGCAGGCCGTCGAGGTCGGCGGCCAGGCCAGTCAAGTGAGTCTGGTAGTGCTCCAGTCGGTCTTCGATGTAGTTAATATCTTCGCCTTCGCCCATCAGGCTGGCCGCGTAGGGCAGACTGCGGTCGATTACCCGGCGAGCAATCGACGGGCCGAGCAGGGCGGACAGGTTGACCTCAATGCGATCGCGGATGCGTCGCAGTGCATAGGGTCGGGTTTCGTCGTCATCAAGCTGCAGTTCGGTCAGTGCGCGGTTGAACTCTTTATCGGCGGCAGCGCGGCCCAATATTTCTGCCAAACGGCTGCGCATTTCTCGCGCGCTACTTAAGTTGAGTGCTTGTCGTCCCGGGCGGTTCAGGTCGTCCAGTGCACAGGCTTCGGCGGTGCTCCTTTCTTCTTTCGAGGTTTCGGTGAGCAGTGATACGACGATCAGCACCAGCATATTGGCACCGAGGGACAGTGTAGAGATCGCGAGCCAGCGCTCACTTTGAGAGCCTTCCACGCCCGGCAGCGCAAGGATGAATGCCGGGGTATCAATGCCCAGTGCGGGAGCGAGTAGCCCGCATACCCACAGCGCAAAGCCAGCGAGCAATCCGCCGATGAAGCCTTTGCGATTGGCATCAGGCCAGTACATGACGGCCAATAGCCCCGGCAGGAACTGCGCGCAGCCGGCAACCGCAATGACCGCCAGTGCGCTGAGGGTGTGACGCTCGGGGATCAGGATATAAAGCAGGTAGCCCAATAAAATGGTCGCGAAAATCAGGATTTTGCGGGTCCAGAGTAGCCAGCTATAGATGTCGATGTCTTTGCGGCGGGGGCTGTGAAGCGGCAGGACGATATGGTTGAGGCTCATGGAGGCAATGGCCAGTGTGGCCACAATGATGGCGCCACTGGCGGCTGAAATCCCGCCGATAAACACCAGTAAAGACAGAGCTGGGTCGTCGAAATGCTGAAGCAGCGCGAGGGCGGCGTAGTCGCCACTGCCGTCGTTGCCGATCGCCTGGCTGGCCCACAACATGGGTAATACCGGCAGACTGAGCAGCAGCAGGTACAGCGGCAGCCCCCAGCTCGCGGTAAACAGTTTCTTGCGGCTGGGGTTTTCAGCAAACAGCATATGGAACACGTGCGGCATGCACAGTGCGGCGGCAAAGAACAGTACCAGCATCATGCGGGAGTAGTCGTCTTTGCTGCTTTGTTGTAGCTGCTGAATGACGCCGCCCTGCGTGTTCAGCCAGTTCTGCATATCATCCCATCCGCCGAAAATGCCCAGTACGGCAGCCGCCCCCAATACCAGAAAAGCAATCAGCTTGATCAGTGACTCAAAGGCCAATGCTGTAACGAGGCCGCGGTGGGTATCTCGCGACGACAGGTTGCGGGAGCCAAACAGAATGGTGAACAGGCTGATAATGAGGCAGAAAAGCAGCGCAGAAACAGGACGCATGCTGTTCTGCCCGTTTTCAGGGGTAAGCATGGCGATGGCATCTGACACCGTTTGGATCTGCATCGCGAGCAGTGGCCACATCGCAATACTGCAGAAGGCGGTTGTGAGTGAGCCGACCCACTGGCTGCGAAAGCGGAAGCTCAGCAGGTCGGCCAGGGAGTTGAGTTGATAGGTTTTGCAGATGTGGTGCAGCGGCGCAATGATGACTGGCAGCAAGAACAGGGCTGCCGACAGGCCGAGATAGTAATTGAGATAGCCCAGTCCATAGCTTTGGGCGAGACCGGTAACGCCATAGAAGGCGAAAGCGCTGGCGTACACGCCAAGGGAGAGCACATAGACTATGGGGTGTTGCGTCAGGCTGCGTGGCAACAGGCCGCGCTCTCCGGCGTAAGCGATGGCAAATAGCGCCAGCAGGTAAGCCAGGGCCGCGAGCAGCAGCACATTGACATCAAACATCCCGCTTGCGACTCCGGTGCTGGTTAATGAATACGAATACGATTACCGCCAGCCATAGCAGGTGCAGGCGGTACCAGGCGTTGCCACTTTCGTACAGCCAATGGTTCAGCGTTGGCATAAAGACGAGTAAGAAGCAGAGCAGCAGTAATAGTGGTGGTGATAACAGGCGCATGATCAGGGCTTTGCGGTAATCGGTGAGGGAATTATCACTGCGGCCTGCCCAAACTGCAAAGGCTGCTGCGTCAGTCGGCGATAATCGCCGCCTTGGGGAGTTGCTCGACTTGCCAGTGCTCTGTACTCCAGCGCAGCAGGGCGTCCAGCGAGGTTTGGTCGGGCGGAGCCGGCTGGCCGAGGTAGCGGAGCGCGAGCCGCAGGTTTTGTTCTGCCTGATCGTTGTCCAGAGCGGGGGCATAGCTGCGCTTGCTGAGCTTGTCGCCCTGGGTGTCAACCAGCAGTGGCAAGTGCAGATAGCGTGGGTGAGGAAAGTCTAGGCAGGATTGCAGTTGCCATTGCCAGGCGGTTGAATCCAGCAGGTCGCTGCCGCGTACGATGTCGGTAATGCCGCTAAAGGCGTCATCCACCACAACAGCGAGTTGATAGGCGAACAAGCCATCCCGGCGCCGCAGGACAACGTCGCCGCCATCGGCTGGGCAGCAGTGCTGGGCTCCCAGGTGGCGGTCGGGTATGTCGTAGCGGCGGCTGTTGGCCCGTAACCGCACGGCGGCATCATTGGGGTTCAGTTCGGCAATACAATCTCCGCGGTGAATGCCGTCATGTTCAGCCAGTTGCGCGCGGGAGCAACTGCAATAAAAGGCATCTCCTTGGTCCAGCAGCTGCTCCAGAGCATCGGCGTACGCAGCGTGCCGATTGCTTTGCCAGAGAATGCCGCCGTCCCAGTGGAGACCGTGGGCCTGAAGGGCGTCGATGATGAGTTTGTCGGCGCCTTCCTGTTCCCGCGGGGGGTCAAGGTTTTCAATGCGCAGCAACCATTGGCCGCGATGGGCGCGGGCGTCGAGGTAGCTGGCGAGCGCTGTGCACAGAGAGCCCAAATGCAACGGGCCGGTGGGAGAGGGAGCAAAGCGACCAATATAGTCGGTCTTGGGAATGACTGACATGTAACGAAGGCGGGCGGCTTTCGCCGCCCGTGAATCAACCGCGCTCTTGGCGCTCTTTGATTTCGTCCAGTGTTTTGCAGTCGATGCACAAGGTCGCTGTAGGGCGCGCTTCCAGTCGTTTAATGCCGATTTCAACGCCGCAAGTTTCGCAGAAGCCGTAGTCGTCTTCGTCGATCAGGTCGAGCGTGGCGTCAATCTTCTTGATCAGTTTGCGCTCGCGGTCGCGGGTGCGCAGCTCCAGGCTGAACTCTTCTTCCTGTGTGGCGCGGTCCGCCGGGTCAGGAAAGTTGGCAGCCTCGTCCTTCATATGGGTTACGGTGCGGTCAACCTCTTCCATCAACTCGGACTTCCAGTTGTACAGAATCTTGCGGAAGTGGTCTTTTTGCGCCTCATTCATATACTCCTCGCCCTTTTTGGGGACGTAGGGAGTAAAGGTTTTAAGGCTTTCTTGTGCTGTGTCCTTTGCAGGCATGCTTGGCCCTCATTTATTAACAAGCCGTTTACCGCAGACTGCGGATGCGCGCGACACCAACCGCGTGCCGCCAAACCGGCAAAACTACCAGATAAGTAGTGTAGACGCTACAGAAAAACGTGTTTGGACGACTGCCTGTACCGCAGTGGCGCTGGTACACTAGCCAGCTTGCCAGTTTGGAGGATGCATAGAGTGGCACCAGTCATTGCCGAGCGCCTTGCCGATATTGAGCCCTTCAGGGTTGTTGAGGTGCTGACCCGCGCCAAGCAGCTTGAGCAGCAGGGACGAGACATTATTCATATGGCGGCGGGCGAGCCGGACTTCAGCACCGCAGAGCCCATTATTCGCGCGGCTCAGCAGGCGCTTGAGCGCGGCGAAACCCAGTACAGCCCGGCAGCGGGAATTCCCCAGCTGCGGCAGGCGTTATCTGATTACTACCGCAGTGATTACGGTCTGGATATTTCGCCCTCGCGAATCATGATCACCCCTGGTGCCAGCGGCGCACTGCTGTTGCTGGCTGGCCTGCTGATTAATCCCGGTGACGGCATGTTGATGACCGATCCCGGTTACCCCTGTAATCGGCATTTCTTGCGCTTGGTAGAAGGCGAGGGGCAGTTGGTACCAGTGGGGCCAGAGCAGCGCTATCAGTTGGATGCCGAGCTTGCTGCGGCGCATTGGCAGTCGAATACCAAGGGCGTAATGGTGGCGTCGCCCGCCAATCCCAGCGGCGAAATTCTCAGCCGCGCGCAGTTGCAGGGATTGTTTGACTTATGCCAGCAGCGGCAGGGTCACCTGATTGTCGACGAAATTTACCACGGTCTTAGTTTTGGTGAAGACGCGCCGAGTATTCTGTCGCTGACGGATGAGGCGTTTGTGATCAACAGCTTCTCTAAATATTTCGGTATGACGGGCTGGCGGCTGGGTTGGCTGGTGGCGCCCGAGTGGGCGGTGCCGCATCTGGAGAAATTGGCGCAAAACCTCTTTATTTCCATGTCCACCATGTCTCAGTACGGCGCGTTGGCAGCGTTTACGCCGGAGTGCCGGGCTATTTTGAATGCGCGGCGGGACGAGTTTGCCCGTCGCCGGGATTTCCTCTATCCCGCGCTCTGTGAGCTGGGCTTCTCCATTCCGCACTGCCCGGCCGGGGCGTTCTATTTATATGCGGGGATCGACAGGTTCTCCAACAACAGTCAGCAATTTTGCCTGGAGTTGCTGGAGGAACATGGCATTGCCATCACACCGGGGGCGGATTTCGGGCGCCATCGCGCAGAGCAGCATGTGCGATTTGCCTATACAACCGGTATGGCCCAGTTGGAGAAGGCTGTTGAGCGTCTGCGGGTATTATATGGTTAGGGCACGTGGGAAGTAAGTTGAGCGATACAGCGCCGCGTATAACGCTTGGTGAACTTGTTGATGCGCTGAAGTCCTCGCGGATGAAGCGCCGGTGGTGGCGACGTTGGGTCAAGCGCTCAGCGGTGGCGCTGGTGCTGCGTGAGCGCGATGACCAGCTCGAGGTGCTGATGATCAAGCGAGCCGAGAGGGACGGTGATCCTTGGTCAGGGCATATGGCTTTCCCCGGAGGGCGTATGGATGCCGACGATCTTACCGGCATTCGCACCGCCTACCGCGAGACTCTGGAAGAATTGAACATTGATGTCGAGAAGGCCGGGCACTGTATTGGTCGTCTTTCCGACCTGGTCAGTCGGCCTCATTCCGGAAAGCGCCCAATGGTGGTCTCGCCCTATGTTTTCCATTTGCACACGCCGGTAACGCCCGAGCCAAAGCATGATGAAGTGGCGGAAGCCCTGTGGGTGCCGCTGAGTTTTATTGCTGACCACTCAAACCGAGAGCGTATGGAGTGGCGGCGCGGGCGTTTGGCGTTGGATTTGCCTTGCTATTTCTATGGTGGGCGACGTATTTGGGGCATGTCGCTGGCGATGCTTGATGAGTTATTGGGCCTCGTCCCGCTCAAGCTGCCATAAAAACATTTTGGTGTTGTTCAGCAGTTGTCGTGATTGTGACTGTGGGCGCACCGCTTCCGCCAGCGTTTGATCGTCTGCTTCACCGTTCAGCCAGTCCATGAAGAGCGACAGAATAACGGGCGTTTTTTTGGGGTCGAGGTACTGCCAGCGCGTTGCGCTGAGAATATTGCCGGATACCCGCCCGCCTTTGACCGGTAGCCAATAGACCCCGCAGCTCGACAGTGAGTAGTCTCCCTTTCTTCCATAACTGATATTTGGCTTGAAGGGATTGAAGCCGTCGTCGGGAACCTCATCAATGCGCTGCAAGGCGACAATCCACTGGCTGCCAACGGGGAAGTCGCTGATTTCCGGGCGGCAGAGTTCACCAGTGTCCCCCCACAGTCGGATCTGGGGCTGGTACTCCTTGCCCGCGATCAGTGTGTCGATCTGTAAGTCTGCGCTATTTCCCTGCTGGCTGACCACGCTGACTTGCGCCAGCAGGTCGCTGTCGGCATACACCTCGGCAAAGGGGCCCTGCCAGAGACAGTTACAGGCCGCTGCAGCGGGAAGACTGAGACTGAAAAACGAGAGAAAAGCGAGTAGGCGCATGGTGACATCTAGGCGAAAACGGTGATGTCAATGTACGGTGCGCGGGGTGGGGATTCAAGTTCTTGGGCAGCGCCGAGCCTCTGGCTCGGGCCGCCCGGACATCAATTAAATATCGATGTTAATGCCGAAGTAGACGCCGTCAACGGTGATGCCAGCTTCTTCATCGTCGTCTTCCAGTGACACGTCGAAGCTGCGATAACCGGCTTCCAGTGATACAACGGCCACTTCGTAGCCGATGCCGACGGCCAGATCGGTCACGCTGTTATCGCTGACGCTGATGACGTTGCCGACTGCTTGAGCATACAGGCCGGTCAGCGGCAGGTTAAAGCGCGCATTGGCGTAGAGCATGGGAACAGGCGCATCGAGCTCGATGCTACCTTCGCTGGTGCTGCTGGCTAGGCGAACTTCGCCGTCAAACATACGCACGGTCAGGCCGATGTCCAGGTTGACCCAGTTGTCGAGCAGCTCGTAGTAGAAGGTGGCGTCGGTATGGGTCAGGTCGGTAGTTGAATCGACGGTGTCGGCAATGGTGTAGGTGTCACCTTCGAAGGTGAAGTTACGTGCCAGCTGATTTTTCTCAGAAATCTCGATGTCGGTACGCTGCAGGCGGATATTTGGCAGCACCGGGACCGGGTGCTCAAGCGCAACGTAAATGCTGGTGCCGTTGTCTTCGTCGTAGCCCAGGTCTTTCTTGGTGTCGATGGAGTCGGGGCCGGATTGCACATCGCCGTCCCAGCTTTGCTTCCAGTAGTAGGCACCTGCTGAAGCGCCGATGATATCAGCCTGGGTGACGCTGGCCGCGCCAGCCAATACGGCCATCGCCAGAAGTTGTTTTTTCATGTTGTTCTCCCCCGTGAAGTCATTTTGTCGTGATTCTGTCTGAACAATAAGTCTTCACTGTGACAGGGTAAAGGTCATCGCTTGAGTAATATTGCCGCTTCTTTCGCAAAATAGGTCAAAATGCCATCGGCGCCCGCACGCTTGAACGACAGCAGAGACTCCAGGATCACCGCTTCGCGGCTCAGCCAGCCATTTTCAAAGGCAGCGCAGTGCATGGCGTATTCGCCGCTGACTTGATACGCATAGGTCGGCACAGCCAGTTCATCTTTTACGCGGCGGATCACGTCGAGATAGGGCATGCCGGGTTTGACCATGATCATGTCGGCGCCCTCGGCGAGATCTAAGGCGCATTCATGTAAGGCTTCGTCGCTGTTACCGGGGTCCATCTGGTAGCTGTATTTGTTACCACTGCCGAGATTGCCTGAAGAACCCACTGCGTCGCGGAACGGGCCGTAATAGCTCGATGCATATTTGGCCGCATAGCTGAGGATGCAGGTGTTCACATGGCCGGCCTGTTCCAGCACCTCGCGAATCGCGCCAATGCGACCATCCATCATGTCGGACGGGGCGACAACATCGGCGCCCGCATCGGCCTGTGCGAGGGCCTGCTTGCAGAGCACGTCTTTGGTGACGTCGTTCAGTACATAGCCCTTGTCATCGATGATGCCGTCCTGCCCGTGGGTGGTGTAGGGATCGAGAGCCACATCGGTAATAACGCCAATCTCCGGGGCGGCGTCTTTAATGGCCTTGATCGCGCGCTGTGCCAGACCGTCTGGGTTGTAGGCTTCTTCTGCCATCAGCGATTTCCCGTTGTCGCCGACAACGGGGAACAGGGCGATGGCGGGGATGCCAAGCTCGGCGAGTTCTTTTGCTTCTTTCGCCAGCAGGTCGATGCTCAGGCGCTCGACGCCGGGCATGGAGGCAACCTTTTCCCTGGTGTTCTCTCCTTCATGAACAAACATCGGATAGATCAGGTCATTGACGCTGAGGCTGTTCTCGCGGCTGAGACGGCGACTGAAGTCGTTGGCGCGCAGGCGCCGCATGCGTGTGCCGGGGAAGGGGCCGCGGTGAAGTGAAATGCTCATGTTTTTGAATCCTGTGCGAATGTCTGATCAGTCGAGGTTGGCGAAAACCTGCTCGGCTACATCCAGGGTCTGCTGGATATCGGCTTCCGTGTGCGCGGCTGACAGGAAGCCGGCTTCGTAAGAGGCCGGGGCAAGATACACGCCGCCATCGAGCATACCGTGGAAGAAGCGATTGAAGCGCTCGGTATTGCAGGCCATTACCTGTTGATAATTGGTGATTTTCGCTTCGTCCGTAAAGAAGATGCCGAACATGGTGCCCACATGATTGCTGCTGAGCGGAATATTGGCGGCGGCAGCCCGCTCGTGCAGACCGTCAATCAGTTGTTGAGTGCGGGCAAAGGGTTGCTCGTAAAAGCCGGGTTGAGAAATTGCGTCGATCATTGCCAGGCCCGCTGCCATCGCCGCCGGGTTTCCCGACAGTGTGCCGGCTTGATAGACCGGACCGCTGGGCGCCAGCTGTTCCATAATATCCCGGCGACCGCCAAAGGCGGCGACCGGCATGCCTCCGCCAATGACTTTGCCCAGACAGGTAATGTCGGCAGTCACGCCATAGTGGCCTTGTGCTCCGGTCAGGCCGAGGCGGAAGCCGGTCATGACCTCGTCAATAATCAGGACACTTTGGTAGTCGTCGCAGCACTGGCGCAGGCATTCGAGGAAGCCTGGGAGCGGCGGGACGCAGTTCATGTTGCCCGCGACGGGCTCAACAATGACACAGGCCACCTCGTTACCGAACTGTTCGAAGGCCGCTTTTACACCGTCAATGTCGTTATAGCTGAGTGTGACGGTATGTTCCGCCAGTGCGGCAGGCACGCCGGGGGAGCTGGGCACGCCGAAAGTCAGAGCACCGGAGCCAGCTTTGATTAGCAGGGAGTCTGAGTGGCCGTGGTAGCAGCCCTCGAACTTGATGATTTTGTCTCGACCTGTCGCGCCCCGGGCGAGGCGAATCGCACTCATCGTGGCTTCGGTACCGGAGTTGACCATGCGTACCATGTCCATACCGGGCACGATATCGCAGAGTTTGTCGGCTAGCCGGGTTTCGATCTCCGTCGGAGCGCCAAAACTCAGCCCTTTCTTAATCTGCTCGGTTACTGCGTTCACCACTGGAGCATAGGCGTGTCCCAGCAGCATAGGGCCCCAGGACAGCACATAGTCGATGTAGCGCTTGCCGTCGACATCGAAAATATAGGCGCCTTCCGCGCGATCAATAAACCGGGGGGTACCGCCGACGGCTTTGAAGGCGCGAACCGGGCTGTTTACCCCGCCTGGAATGTGCTGCTGGGCCGCCTGGAAAAGCGTGTCGTTTAACGAGGTTTGAGTCGTTGACATGAGAACTCCTAAATCTGTCTGTCGCCTATTATCTCGGCATTGGCGCCGACAGGCCATCCCGTTGTCAGCGGTTTTGGCGCAGGCGCTTAAAATAGTCTCTGGCTGCCGCGTTGACCCGTGGCGCGAGCGCAAGCGTAGAGATCATGGTTGGAAAGGCCATGACGGCATATACGCCGATTAAAAAAGCATTGATTACGTTCAGCGACGCCAGGCTGCCAACCACGATAAGGCTGATATAAAAGATCGTGTAGTAGCGCTGCTTGTCACTGCCGAATAGAAAATCTGCACATTTGGCGCCGTAGAACCAGAAAGATACCATCGTACTGAAACTCAGTAATGCCACCATTATAAGGAGCAGCCCTTGACCGGTACTTGGGAAGAGCGTCGCCATCGCGGCAGCGGTCATATTGACCCCGGTAATGCCCTCTGCCTGCTGCCATACCCCGGTCAATAGAATCAGCAGTGCCGTGCAGGTGCAGACCAGTAAGGTGTCAATGAGCGGGCCAACCATCGCAACGAGCCCCTCCCGAACAGGTTCATGGGTTTTCGCTTCGCCATGTGCCATCGATTCTGTGCCGATGCCCGCCTCGTTGGAGAAGGCGCCGCGCCTGACGCCGATCATGATCATGCTTCCGAGTGTGCCTCCGGCGATGGCGTTGCCGGAAAACGCATCGGATAAAATAAGTGCGAATATTCCGGGCAGTCGGTCAGCGTGTTCAGCAATGGCGATAACCGTGACCCCCAAGTAGAGAGCGACCATGCTGGGGACAAGGCGAACGGTGAGTGCGCCTATGCGGGTTATTTTGCCCGCGACGACGAGTGCAACCAGCACAGCGAGCACGACGCTGCTGGTGAGCCGCAGGAATGTGGACTGTTGAACGCTGAGGGGATTGCCTGCGGTGATAGCTGTTTCCAGCAGGCTGAGTAGCTGGTTGGCTTGAAATAGCGGCAGTGTTCCCAACATGCCGGCTATCGCAAATATCACTGCCAGTGGTTGCCACTTTCTCCCGAGGCCCTCGCGGATAACGTACATGGGGCCGCCCCGCAGCAAGCCATTGTCGTCTCGGCCTCGGAACATCACGGCCAATGATGCAGTGTAGAATTTGGTTGAGACGCCGACAATTGCTGTTACCCACATCCAGAAAATGGCGCCGGGGCCACCGGTGCTGATAGCAATCGCAACGCCTGCGATATTGCCCAGGCCCAGTGTGCCGGATAAGGCGGTCGATAGCGCTTGCGCGTGGTTGATTTGGCCGGGTGCTTGAGGGTCGTCATACCTGCCGCGAAGAATCGCGATGGCATGCGGTAAAAACCGGAAACATTGCAGCCGTGAGTAAAGGGTCAGAAACAGTCCGCCGCCCACCAGCAAGAGCAGCATCGGTGTTCCCCACATTGTGTTGGCAAATTGATTCGCCAGATTCTCAATGGCCGTCATGGTAAATGCCTTTGACCGCAGAATGGGGAGCGTGATTAACGATAGGGCTTGCCTCTTTGTGGTTTTGGTCGAATGTAAGAGTTCAGAAAGGTTTGACGACTGCCAGGATAACGACGCCTACCAGAACGAGCACGGGAGCTTCGTTAAACCAGCGATAGAAGACGTGCCCCCGGGTGTTTGCGTCGTTGGCAAATTGCTTGACCATGCGAAGGCATATCACGTGGTACACAATCAGCGCTGCGATAAGGCTCATCTTGGCATGGAACCAACCGGCGGATAGGTAATAGTCGGGATTCAATGTGAATAGCCAGCCGCCGAGCAGAACGGTGGCAATAGCGGAGGGCGTTGCGATACCTCTGGCGAGTTTACGCTCCATGATTTTGAAGCGTTCTCTGCTTGCGGTGTCTTCAGACATCGCGTGATAGACGAACAGTCGAGGAAGATAGAACAGGGCGGCGAACCAGCAAACGACGGCAATGATGTGAAAAGCCTTGAGCCAGAGCATGGGTGAGGTACTTCCGTTAAGCCAGGTGTATTGGGTAGACGCGAGGGTTTAGCATACAATAGTTGGCATCTAACTGGGATGGCCCAGTACATCATGTACGTCGGGCCACCGTCTTCAGACTCCTCGATTCTTCTCGGGCTTTGCCGTTATGAAATACCGCCACACTGGATCAATGCGCCGCCGCTTGCGCCTGTGGTGGCTGTTGAATCGCCGACATACCCGCCGCCAATTAGGGACCCTGGAGGATTGGAAAACCCGAGCGGTATTTTGGTTGGGTGCGCTGACTGTCGGTCTGGTTATTCAGGGTTTTGCCTGGCTGTCGGAAGAGAGTTTCAGTCTATTTGAACACGCACATCAGCAATATCCCTATGCCTTTTTGGTGATCACCCCGCTCGGCATGATGGCCATTGTCTGGTTGATGAACCGCATGGGCAAGGCATCTAGGGGCAGCGGTATTCCGCAGGTGCTGTTGGTCCACAAGCAGAGTTATCACTGGTTGCGCGGTCCATTTTTGTCTTTGCCGGTAGCCACATTGAAGGTGCTGCTTACTTGCGCAGCGCTGCTTGTTGGCGCGACGGTGGGGCGGGAGGGGCCGAGTGTTCATGTCGGAGCGGCGTTGATGTACCGCTTTGGGTGCTGGGCGCGACTCAAGCAAAAGCAAATTGAAAGCAGCTTGATTGTTGCGGGAGGGGCGGCGGGGGTGTCGGCAGCTTTTAATGCGCCGTTGGCCGGGATCGTCTTTGCCATTGAAGAGCTGCAACAGTCCATGGAGGCGCGGACCACCGGCACGCTGATTATGGCAATTATCCTGTCGGGGATCGTGGTGCTGATGTTTGCTGGCCACTACAGCTACTTTGGCGTACCCGATATTACGGCGCTGCCGCTTCAGGATTATCCGTTTATTATCGTGGTCAGTCTGATCTGCGGTTTGTTGGGTGGCTTGTTCAGTTTCTTCCTAGTGGAGGGCAGTCGGGCAGTCGGGCCGCTGGTGCTGAAGCAGCCTCTGGTCGTCGCCATGGTGATTGGCTTGTTGCTGGCGGTGATGGGGCTGCTCTCAGATGGCGCGACCATGGGCAGCGGTTATGTCGAGGCAAAAGCCCTGTTGGCTATGGAGGCAGAAGGCAGTTGGTGGACCGCATTCGGTCGCGTTATTGCCACCATGATCACGTATTTCAGTGGTATTCCCGGTGGTATTTTTTCGCCAAGCCTGGCGGCAGGCGCCGAGTTTGGGGCGTCGATGAGTTCGCTGTTTCCCTCTGTGCCGCCGGTATCTCTAATTCTGGTGGGGATGGCCAGTTATTTTGCCGGTGTGGTACAGAGGCCTATCACCGCATTTGTTATCGTGCTGGAGTTAACCGGGAACAATCACGATATACTACCGGTACTGATGGTGAGTGCGTTGGCGGCGACAGTGGTTTCCAAATTGGTGATGCCCGAGCCGGTCTATCATGTGCTGGCGAAAGACCTGGTGCGAAGCTGGGAACATCTGTTGAAAGAGAAGCGCAATGACAGCGAGGACGCTGACTCATTGCCCACAAACAAGTCATAGGAGGTCGCGTGGTAAAGGTAGGAATTGTAGGCGGAACAGGCTACACAGGCGCTGAGTTGCTTCGCTTGATCGCAGGGCACCCCGATGCGGAAGTGGCGATGATCACCTCCCGTGCCGAGGATGGTGTCGCGGTCGATGAACTGTTTCCCAGCCTGCGTGGTGTGTGCGACCTGCGTTTTTCCGTGCCTGATGTGACGGCTCTCTCCAGTTGTGATGTGGTGTTCTTCGCCACGCCCCACAATGTTGCTATGAAGCTGGTGCCCGAGTTGCTGGCGGCCGGCACGCGGGTGATAGACCTGTCTGCCGATTTTCGAATTCGCGACGCGGCGCTGTGGTCCAAGTGGTACAACGAAGAGCATCTTTGCCCGGAATTGCTGGACGAAGCCGTTTACGGACTGCCAGAAACCAATGCCGAGGCGATCAAATCGGCGCGCCTTATCGCCTGCCCTGGCTGCTATCCGACAGCGGTAGAGCTGGGTTTTCTTCCGCTGCTGGAGCAGAAGCTGGTGGACAGTCAGCGGCTGATCGCGAGTGCCGCGTCCGGTGTGAGTGGGGCGGGCCGTCAGGCCAAGGTCGATAACCTCTTCGCTGAAATGGATGGCAGCTTTAAAGCCTACAGTGTTTCCGGTCATCGCCATTTACCCGAGATTGAGCAGGAGCTGTCGATTGCGGCGAATGAGGCGGTAAACCTGACATTTACTCCCCACCTGCTGCCGCAGGTCCGCGGTATCCACGCGACGTTGTTCTCCGAACAGCTCGACCCGAATGTCGGTCTGGATGAATTGCAATTCCTGTTTGAAAAACGCTACGCCGACGCGCCTTTTGTCGATGTCATGCCGCTGGGAAGCCTGCCACAAACGCGCACGGTGCGCGGCGGTAACACCTGTCGTATTGCACTGCACCGCCCGCAGAACCGCAACACAGTCGTGGTGCTGTCGGTGATTGATAACCTGGTGAAAGGTGCTTCCGGTCAGGCTATTCAGTGCATGAATTTGATGTTCGGTCTGCCGGAGACAGCGGGGCTGGGCAGTATTTCGCTCCTGCCCTGAGGTGAGGGCTGCCTGACAATTCTTGACTGTTTTACTAGGATAAGAGGATAATTGTCGGGCACGCATCGTGCGAAGGTAAGAGGTGAAACATGTCAGCAGTTGAAGAATTTACGCCGTCGGTACTGCAGTTAACCGACAGGGCCGTGGCCAAAGTCCGGCACCTGATGGAAGACGAAGCCAATGACGAGCTGAAGCTTCGCGTGTTTGTCACCGGTGGTGGCTGCTCCGGCTTTCAGTATGGCTTCACCTTTGACGAGTTGGCTGATGAAGACGATACGCTGGTAGAAAAAGACGGTGTCGTTGTGCTGGTTGACCCGCTCAGCTATCAGTATATTGAGGGCGCCCAGCTCGACTATACCGAGGGGCTGGAAGGTTCGCGCTTTGTTGTCAGCAATCCCAATGCGACAACCACCTGTGGCTGCGGTTCGTCTTTCGCTGTGTAAACGTCAAAAAATTGCGCTGGATCAGTATTTTCTCTATTGGTTCGGCGCGTGCTGCGATTTCCTGACTTAAATCAATCTCCCTGCACTTCCCGTCCGCTGTAATGGTTTCCACACAATTTCATGCGTGGAGACGTCAAAATGAAAAAACTCAGTGTAGCGATGTCACTAGCGGCAGCCGTTGCTGCCCCCTCGGTATTCGCAGATAGCTTGGGTTATAAGCCTGGACAATGGGTGGTGCGTGCTGGTGCGACACAGGTCGAGCCGCGCGAAGACAGTGATGATATTAAGCTGAATGGCAGTGTGCTGATGCTGGGGGGCGGTTTGTTGACGCCAGGGCAAAGTTCGTCCGTTGGTATTAATAGCGATACTCAGCTCGGCTTAACGGTTGAGTATATGCTTACTGAAAACTGGGGTGTGGAACTGTTGGCTGCTAAGCCCTTCGAGCATACCGCATCGGGCAAAGGTTACATCCAAGGCTTGGATGTTGCCGACTTCAAACACCTTCCTCCCACGCTGAGCGCGGTCTATCACTTCTCGTCATTGGGCGCTCTTCAGCCATATGTTGGCGCGGGGATTAACTACACCTTCATTTACGATGAAGAGTTGACCCCCGAGGCGGAAGCGACATTTGCCAGCCTTGGGCTGAATAACGGCAAAATGAAACTGGATGACTCGATTGGTGTTGCCCTTCAGGCGGGGGTGGACTACCACGTGGATGAGCACTGGTTAGTCAATGCATCCGTACGTTGGATCGATATCGATACCGAAGCCAAAATTCAGTTCTCTAGTGGCGATAAGCTGACTACGGATATTGAGGTAGATCCCATGGTGTACACCCTGAGCGTAGGCTATAAATTCTAAGCTATACAAAGTGCTTAGGCGGGGTAGATTGCCCCCAATAGACGGGCGCCCCTGGCGCCCGTTACGCAGGGGACATTTCCGTGAATGCCATTCAGCGTTGCGTGGGCGAGCCATGCGAAGGCAGCGGCCTCAACCCAATTGGGATGTATGTCCAGCGTTGAGGTGTCTTCAACTCGGCTTCCCGGCATAAGTTCGGCGATTCGCTGTCTCAATGCCGTATTGTGGGCGCCGCCACCGCATAGATACAGTTCAGGCTCGGATAAATGCTCTTTACTGATGGCATCAACGAGAGTTACTGCTGTCAGTTCAAGCAGTGTGGCTTGAACATCTTCTTGGGGTATTTCCTCCAGCGCTGACAATTGCGCTTGGATCATTGCGAGGTTGTAGTCTTCTCTGCCCGTGCTTTTCGGTCCTGCTAGCTGGTAATAGGGGTTGTCGAGAAGGCCTTTCAGCAAGGCGTTGTTAACACGTCCTGTTGAGGCCCATTCGCCATCGCGATCGTAGTGCCGGTTTTTACAGTGTTGTATCCAGCTGTCCAGCAGAACATTGCCGGGGCCAGTGTCAAAGCCGCTGACGTCACCGCTTTTACGCAGTACGCTGATATTAGCCATGCCGCCAATGTTAGCGATCACTCGGTCACGCAATGCGTCGCCAAACGCCGCCTTGTGGAAAGCCGGGACCAGGGGGGCACCTTGGCCGCCGGCCGAGATATCGCGACGCCTGAAATCGGCAACGACATTGATACCGGTCATTTCCGCGAGGGTATTCGGGTCGCCAATCTGAAGTGTGAAGGTGTCGTCGAGTGCTTGCTTTGCGTTGCCTGGTCTGTGGCGAATCGTCTGGCCATGGCTGCCAATGGCGGCAATCGCAGAGGTCTCGATAGACTGCTCGTTAAGGAACTGGATAACCGCTTTGGCAAGTGTCTGGCCGAGTTGACGGTCAGCTCGCCCCATCCTTTCTATTTCGTCGTTGCCGGGCTGGCACAGCGCTAACAGATTGCTGCGCAATACTGGAGGAAAGGGGTAATCCTGTGCTGCCAGCAGTGTAATCTCGGGAGTGGTTTCTATCAGTGCGACATCAATAGCGTCGAGGCTGGTGCCGCACATCAGGCCAATATACTGAGAGGAGGGCACTAGCCTTCGCTGCCGTAGTTACGTTGTGCTGCGTAGGTGCGCAGTTGTAATTGCAGGCCGCTGATCTGGCTCAAGAAGTCTGGCATCGCTGCCTGGCTCACCTTGGTGGGCGGCGGGAGCTTGTCGACAATCGTTGCCGGGTTCCTGTGAACGCCGTTCATCAGAAACTCGTAATGCAAGTGTGGTCCCGTTGCGTAGCCGGTTGAGCCGACCCAGCCAATCGTTTCCCGCTGGCGAACACGCTCGCCTTTGGACACCGCGCGTTTGTGCAGGTGGAGGTACTTGGTTACGTAAGCTTCGCCATGCTTGATAAACACGTAGTTGCCGTTGGCCTTTGAATAGCCGGCTTCCTGTACGCGGCCGTCACCGGCGGCATAGACCGGTGTCCCGCGGGAGGCTGCGTAATCAATGCCTCGATGTGGGCGGACAGTTTTGAAAACCGGGTGCAGACGTTTTGGGTCAAAGCGTGAGCTGATACGGGTGAAATCCAGTGGTGCTCTCAGGAACGCCTTGCGCATGCTTTCTCCACGTTCGGAGAAGTAATCCACATCGCCTTCTTTATTGATGTAGCGATAGGCCTCAAACGAATCGCCCTGGTTAAAGTACTGTGCCGCAAGTATCTGGCCGCTGCCGAGGTGCTCGCCATTAAGGTAGAGCTCTTCGTAGATCACGATAAAATAATCGTTCTTGCGCACATCGTAGACGAAGTCCAGTACCCCGCCGAAGATGTTGGCCAGCTCCATAATGATGCTCTGGTTAACCCCGGCATCTTGCGCCGCTTTGTACAGTGAGCTGGTGATGGTAGCGCTGGCGACGCGCTGGCGCACTTCCGGAGTCTCGCTGACTTCGGTAGTCGTAAAGCCCGTCACGCCGCGTTCATAAACCAAGCTGTTCAGCTTGTCGATCTGCAGGCTCATGGCGCTGAGCTTGCCGTTGTCGTCAACCTGGAAGCCCAGCTTTTGGCCGGGGCGTATGGTGTTAAGCGCCTTGGTTTTTTTCGCGGTGCTGATCAGCTCATGCAGGTCCTGAGGTGTCAGCTTGGCCCGGCTGAAAATGCTGGATAGTGAATCGCCGGGGCGAACTTCCATTTCCAACCATTCCTGTTCAGGCTCTGTGAAAGCGTAGGTCTCTTCTGCTGGGGACTCGATAGCCGCGCGCGGTGTCAGGTCCAGATTGAGCGGGATGGCAGTGCGCTTGGCTTCGGCATTTTCCCCGGGAAGCATTAGCAATGAAACGCCCAGCGCAATCAGTGTTGAAGCGGCAATAGCGAGATGTCGACGCGGAAAGCGGACGCTGTCCTTCGGCTCGGCATGACGTTTTAGACTGCGGTTGAACATCTTGAATCCGGTTAATGTGACGCTGGCGAAATTTTGTGCATTATAACAAAGGCGCAAAGTGGCAAAAGTCGTATTTGCCGAAACTTCATGTAGATTCTAGCTTTTAGCGCCCGGTCTGTCAGCCGCGCCGCGTTTCCTTTTGATGGGGCTTGTTGTATCTTGCTCAGCCCTTGGCGGTCCCTGCCATGCGCGCCGAGCTGAATGTCGGTCGGCGATCTAAAGACAACTGTATATATAGAAGGTTCTGAAATGACGAGGCTCAATACCGGGTTACTGGCCGAACTGGAGGCGCGCGGACTCGTTGCGCAAATGACGGGCGAAAACAGCCTGTCAGACTACCTCTCCGAGGCGCCGCGTACTCTGTATTGTGGATTCGATCCCACCGCAGACAGTTTGCACATCGGTCATTTGGTGCCGTTGCTGGCCCTCAAGCGTTTTCAGGAAGCGGGCCACAAGCCGATTGCCTTGGTGGGCGGCGCGACAGGATTGATTGGTGATCCCAGCTTCAAAGCGCAGGAGCGTCAGTTGAATACGCCTGATGTAGTTGCAGGCTGGGTGGAGCGTCTCAAGTCGCAAATCTCCCGTTTCGTCGATTTTGAATCGGGTGATAACGCCGCCGAGATGGCCAATAATCTGGATTGGTTTGGCCCGATGACTGCGCTGGAGTTTCTGCGCGACGTGGGTAAGCACTTCTCCGTGAATAGTATGATCGCCAAGGAATCGGTGAAACAGCGGATTGATCGCGAAGGCTCCGGGATTTCATTTACAGAGTTCAGCTACTCCCTGCTTCAGGCGCTGGATTTCGCGGAGTTGAATAAACGTCACGGCTGTACCCTGCAACTGGGTGGTTCTGACCAGTGGGGCAATATTACGGCGGGTATCGATTTGGCCCGCCGTATGAACGGATCGGCAGTGCACGGTCTCACCATGCCATTGGTGACCAAGGCGGATGGCACGAAGTTCGGCAAAACGGAATCAGGAACCATTTGGCTGGATGCGGCCAAAACCTCCCCTTATGCCTTTTATCAGTTCTGGTTGGGCACGGCAGACGCCGATGTTTACAAATTCCTGCGTTACTTCACCTTCCTTGGCCTCGATCGTATTGCTGAGATAGAAGCGGAAGATGAGGCGGCGCAGGGGCGGCCGCAGGCGCAGCAGGTGCTGGCTGAAGAAATGACAGCGTTGATTCATGGTGACGACGGTTTGGCGGCTGCGAAGCGAATTACGGATGCGCTGTTCTCGGGGGAGTTGAATGAGCTGTCCGTCGATGATTTGGAGCAATTGCGTTTGGATGGCCTGCCATCGGCCGAGTTGGCGCGAGAAGAGTTGGCGGAGAAGCCGGTTACCCAGTTGCTTGCAGATGTGGGAATGGGTGCGGGCAAGCAGGTTAAAGATGCGTTGGGCCGAAACGCCGTATGGGTAAATGCACAGGCGGTGGGAATTGATCAGAATATGAGTGCGCCGGAGGTGTTCTCTAAAGCGTTTGCGATGGCTGGTAAGTACTATGTTGTCCGGCTGGGTAAGAAGAAGTATCAGCTTCTGGTGATTGTCTGAGCAGATTGCACGGTGTTTGATCAGTTTTTGTATGTTTTTCAGGCGTTTAAAGAAAATTTCAAAAAACTGTAAAAACACTGTTGACTCTCTTTGTCGGGTCTCTATAATGCGCCTCCTCGCTTGCAGAGACAGGCCTTCAGCCACCGGTTGAAGCGCTAAATATCCCGCAAGCGAGACGGCTAAAGCCGTTGAGAAAGTCTTCAGAAAACAGCCTGAAAAAACTTTCGAAAACAGCTTGCCAAGCAGGACGAAGTGTTTATAATACGCGTCCTCGCTTCGGGGGAAATCTGAAGCGCTATCAAAGCCCTGGCGGCTTTGAGTTGTTTAAAAAGATGAGATCAAGTAATTCGTGTGGGTGCTTGTTGACGGATATTGCGACATAAATATTCAGAGACAAGTGACTCGACAATTCAAATTTTGAATGAATCGATTAACACGTTTCTGAGCCGAGATTTTGAATGGTAAAGCAGGTTTTGCGTAACCATTCCATCATGCGCAAGCTGATGTAAAAGATTGAACTGAAGAGTTT